>JAEZVV010000156.1 GCA_023443095.1 Pseudomonadota bacterium | reverse complement strand
CCTCGGCGGTGCGCTACCTGCTGGCCGAGGCGCTGATCGCGTTTCGCCGACGCTACCCCGGCGTGCGGGTACTGGTGGTCGACGGCGGCGCGCAGGACGTGATCAGCAGCGTTGCCAACGGCGAGGTCGACTTCGGCTTCAGCTTTCTCGGCGAGCAGAACGGCAACCTCGACTATCGGCCGATCTTCAGCGACGCCTACGTGGCGATCTGCCACCGTGACCACGAGCTGGCGCTCCGCCAGCGCCTGACCTGGCGCGAACTGGTCCAGAGCGACTACCTCAGTCTGTCGCAGGAAAATGGCAACCGGCGCGTGATCGACCGCGCCCTCGGCAACCAGCTGCGGCCGCGGCCGGTGTGCGAGGTGCGGCGGATTTCCAGCCTGCTCGGGCTGGTCGAGGCGCAGGTCGGCGTGGCAGCCGTGCCGCGGCTGGCCTTGCCGATCAAACACGACGCCCTGGCCGTGATCCCGCTCACCGAGCCGGTGATCACCCGCTGCTTCGGCGTGATGCGGCGCTCCGGCTTCGAACTGCCCCCCGCCGCCCGGACTTTCCTGAACTTCTTCTCCGAGTGGTCGCTCCACGCCCTGAAGTCGCGCGACTGAGTTGATCCGGGTATTTACCCGCAAACGCGTCCTGCCTGTCGCGCCCGCACCACGCCGCCGCCGCTACCGGTGGCTATGAATTTCCCCCAAGGCCTTCTGTGCCTCGGAGGGGCCGCGGATAATCACCCGTTTTTCCCTAACCGGAGCCGGCCGCGCCGATGAATCTGCGAGCTCTGATCAATCCCGCCTGGATCCGCAGCCTGGCCCTGGCGCTCGGCCTGGCCGCGACCGGGGTCGCGGCGGCGGCCTATCCCGACAAGCCGATCCGGCTCGTGGTGCCCTTCCCGGCCGGCGGCGGTGCCGACGCCATCGCGCGTACCCTCGCTCCGAAACTCTCGCAGCAGCTCGGGCAGCAGGTCTATATCGACAACCGCGCCGGCGCCGGCGGCAATGTCGGCGCCGAAGCCGTGGCGCGCGCGCCGGCCGATGGCTACACCCTGCTCTACGGCACCAACGGCACCCATGCGATCAACCAGAGCCTCTACGGCAACCTGCGCTTCGACCCGCTGGCCGACTTCGCGCCGGTGTCGCGCCTGACCGAAATCGCGCCGATGCTGGTGGTCCACCCCAAGCTGCCGGTCAAAAACGTCGCCGAGCTGATCCGCTACGCCAAGGCCCATCCGGGCCAGCTCAACTTCGCGTCGGCCGGCAACGGCACCACTTCTCACCTTGCGGGGGAGTTGTTCAAGACGATGGCCGGGATCGACATCGTGCACATCCCCTACCGCGGCGGCAACGCCGCCATGATGGACGTGATCGCCGGCCGCGCGCCGGTGATGATCGACGTCATGCCCAACGCCCTGCCGCAAGTCACCGGCGGCAAGCTGCGCGGCCTGGCCGTGGCGACGGCGCGGCGCTCGCCCTCGGCGCCGGACTTCCCCACCATCGCCGAGTCCGGCCTGCCCGGTTTCGAGATGAGCGCTTGGGATGGCATCCTCGCTCCCGCCGGCACGCCGCAGCCTATCGTCGACAAACTCAACGCCGCGATCCGCGCGACCCTGGCCGATCCGCAGGTGGCGGCCAGCCTGATCGCCCGCGGCGCCCGGCCGGTACCCGGTTCGCCCGCCGAGTTCGCTCGCCACATCCGCTCCGAAACCGGCAAGTGGGCGGAGGTGGTCCGCACCTCGGGCGCCCGCAACGACAATTGACCCCGCGAGTGCGAGTTTCGCGCCCGCGCCTACACAAGGATTCCTGATGCACGAATCGACGCTTGCTCCCATCCCCGCCTGGCAGTCCGCCGGCGAGTTCACCGACATCCTCTACGAAAAGGCCGAGGGCATCGCCAAGATCACGATCAACCGGCCCGAGGTGCGCAACGCCTTCCGCCCGCTGACCGTGCGCGAGCTCGAGCAGGCCTTTGCCGACGCGCGCGACGATTCCACCGTCGGCGTGGTCATCCTCACCGGCGCCGGCGACCTGGCTTTCTGTTCGGGCGGCGACCAGCGCGTACGCGGCGACGGCGGTTATGTCGGCGACGACGGAGTGCCGCGCCTGAACGTGCTCGACCTGCAGCGCCAGATCCGCACCCTGCCCAAACCCGTGGTGGCGATGGTCGCCGGCTACGCCATCGGCGGCGGCCATGTCTTGCACATGATCTGCGACCTCACCATCGCCGCCGACAACGCCCGCTTCGGCCAGACCGGCCCGCGCGTGGGCAGCTTCGACGGCGGCTACGGCGCCTCGTACATGGCGCGCATCGTCGGCCAGAAGAAGGCGCGCGAGATCTGGTTCCTGTGCCGCCAGTACGGCGCTCAGGAAGCGCTGGACATGGGCCTGGTCAACACCGTCGTCCCGCTCGCCCAGCTCGAGGCCGAAACCGTGCAGTGGTGCCGCGAAATGCTGGCCAACAGCCCGATCGCGCTGCGCTGCCTCAAGGCGGCGCTCAACGCCGACTGCGACGGCCAGGCCGGACTGCAGGAGCTGGCCGGCAACGCCACCCTGCTCTACTACCTCTCGGAAGAAGGCAAGGAAGGCAAAAACGCCTTCCTCGAAAAGCGCAAGCCCGACTTCAGCAAGTTCCCGCGCCTGCCCTGAGTCCCGCTTCGACACCGAACGTGATTCCTGCCTCGCGACAAGCGCCGGGCCTCAGCCCGGCGTTTTCTATCTCCGCCGCCGCGCTCGAAGCGCCGCGGCGGATCGGCTTGCGCATCGCCAGCCGCGAGTTCAGCTTTGCCGAACTCGCCGGGCTGACCGAGACTCGCGCCGCGGAGCTCGCCTGGCCGGCCCCCGGCCGGCCCTACCCGCTCACCGGCAGCAACTCGCTCGAGACGGTGCTCACGCTCTACGCCCTGCTCGATGCCGGCGTGCCCGCGCTGATGCTGCACCCCAAGCTCACGCCGATCGAACGCTCGGCCCTGCTCGCCCAGGCCGAGGCGATCACCACGCCGCTGCCGGCCGGTACCGCCGCGGTGCTCTTCACCTCGGGCACCACCGGCAGCCCCAAGGCGGCGGTGATCACCCAGGCCAACCTGCTGGCCTCGGCGAGCACCAGCAGCACCAACATCGGCTGGCAGGAAAACGACTGCTGGCAGATGTGTATGCCGATCGCTCGGGTCGGCGGCCTGTCCATCCTCACCCGCTGCCTGGCGGCGCGGCGCGCGGTGGCGATCCCGCCGCCGTTCGACGCCCGGACCTGGCCGCAGACCCTGGCCGAGCAGTCGGTGACGATCACCTCGCTCGTCCCCACCATGCTGGTCAAGGTGTTCGAGTCGCATCCCGGCTGGTCTGCTCCGGCCTCGCTGCGCGCGCTGCTGCTGGGCGGAACCTCGGCCTCGCACAAGCTGCTCACCCGGGCACATCAGGCCGGGGTGCCGGTGATCACCACCTACGGCATGACCGAAGCCTGTTCGCATGTGGTGGCCACGCCTTACGCCGAGCGCCATCGCGCCACGATAGGCTCGGGCCAGGTGCTCGAAGGAGCGGAGGTGAAAGTCGAACACGGCCGCATCCTCGTGCGCGGCCCGATGCTGATGCACGGCTACTGGGGCCAGGAAGCACTCGCGCCCGGGGCCTGGTTCGATACCGGTGATCTGGGCGAGTTCGATCCGCGCGGCTATCTGCACGTCAACGCGCGGCGCAGCGACCTGATCGTCACCGGCGGCGACAACGTCTATCCGGTCGAAGTCGAACACGCGCTCGAGACCATCCCGGGCGTCGAGGCCGCGACCGTGCTCGGCCTGCCCGACGAGACCTGGGGCCAGACCGTCGCCGCCCTGCTGGTGGCCAACGGCGCGCCGCCCGCCATCGATGCGCTGATCGCGGCCATCGCCGAGCGACTCTCGCCCCACAAGCGGCCGCGGGCGCTCGCCTTCGTGCCGCAGCTGCCGCAAACCGCGGCCGGCAAGCCCGACCGCCGCCCGGCCACGGCCCGCGCCTGCGGCCTGATCCCGCTGCGCTACCCGCGCGGCTGAGTCCGGCCGCGGTTTAAGCGGCGACCCAGTCGCCGCTCTTGCCGCCGTGTTTCTCGAGCACGCGCACGCCTTCGATCACCATGCCGCGGTCGACCGCCTTGCACATGTCGTAGATCGTCAGGAGGCCGACCTGGACCGCGGTCAGCGCTTCCATCTCGACCCCGGTCTGGCCGCGCGTTTCGCAGGTCGCGGTGCAATGGACGGCGTGCTGGGCGGGGTCGAGTTCGAACTCGACCGCGACGCGGGTGAGCGAAATCGGGTGGCACAAGGGGATCAGGTCGGCAGTGCGTTTGGACGCCATGATCGCCGCCACGCGAGCGATGCCGATCACGTCGCCCTTCTTGGCCGAGCCGGTCGCGACCAGCTCGAAGGTCGCCGGCAACATGCGGATGCGGCCCGCCGCCACCGCCACGCGATGGGTGTCGGCCTTGGCGCCGACATCGACCATATGGGCCTGGCCGGTGGAATCGAAATGGGTGAGTTGACTCATGGATGTGGGCCGTCAAAGATGGGGAATTCCAGCAACACCAACTGCAAGCGGATGTAAACGCCGCCCTGGGCCGCCGGAGCGCGCGACTATCATACAAATGCCTTCGCTCTCCCCACCTCGGGGCTTGCCCGTGATCCGACTCCGCGCCTTGCCCGCCTTGCTGGCGGCCTCTCTCCTCGCACTGCCGCCCGCGCCTGCCGCTTTCGCCCAGGGTTCGACGATCAACCTGCCTTCGCTCGGCGAAGTGGCCGGCGCCGAACTGTCGTCCAGCATGGAGCGCAAGCTCGGCGAGCAGATCATGCTCGAGGTCAGGCGCGATTCGACCTACCTGCCCGACCCCGAAACCATCGAATACCTCAACCGCCTGGGTTACCGGCTGGTGGCGGTCAGCCCTTCGCGTGCGCTCGATTTCGTGTTCTTCCCGATCCGCGATTCGATGCTCAACGCCTTCGCCCTGCCGGGCGGTTTCATCGGCGTGCATTCGGGGCTGGTGATCGCGGCGCAGAACGAGTCCGAACTGGCGAGCGTGATCGGCCACGAAATCGGCCACGTCACCCAGCGCCACATCGCGCGCATGATCGAACGCCAGAAGGACAGCACGGCGATCGCCATCGGCACCCTGCTGCTGGCCATCCTCGCCGCCCGCGCCGGCGGCTCCTCGAGCAGCGACCTGGCGCAGGCAGCCCTGTTCGGCGGCCAGGCGGCCGCGATCCAGCAGCAGCTGAACTTCTCGCGCGAAGCCGAACGCGAGGCCGACCGCGTCGGCTTCCAGACCCTGCAGGACGCCGGCTACGACGTGCGCGGCATGGAAAGCTTCTTCACCCGCCTGCAGCAGGGCACCCGCATCTACGAAAGCGCCGCCCCCGCCTACCTGCGCACCCACCCGCTGACGGTCGAGCGGATCTCGGACATCCAGAACCGCACCCGCGGCCTGCCGCTCAAGCAGCGCGCCGACAGCCTCGACTTCCGCCTGGTGCAGGCGCGGCTGCGGGTGCTGCAGGAGACCTCGCACCAGGGCTGGCGCGAACAGCTCGAGTACTTCCGCAGCCAGATCCAGAACCGCACCTCGAACCTGCCGGCAGCCGCTCATTACGGCGCTGCGGTCGCCGCACTGAAGCTGGGCCAGCCGGCCATCGCCGTCGAAGAAGCGGCCGCCGCCCGCAAGCTGACTAACGAACCCTCGGCCATGCTCGACAAGCTGGTCGCCGAAACCCGCTACGCCGCCGCCAAGACGCCGGCCGAAAAACAGGATGCTCTGCGCCTGGCACGGGAGGCCGCCAGCCGTTTCCCGCTGTCGGCCATGACCACCCGCGCCTACGTCGACATGCTGCACGAGGCCGGCTTGCACCAGCAGGTGATCGACACCATGCGCGAGCAGCAGGCGATCGCCCGCACCGATCCCAACTACTACGGCCTGCTCGGCCGCGCGTATTCGGGCCTGGGCAAGCAGAGCCTGCACCACCAGGCGGTGGGCGAGATGTATGCGTTGATGGGCGCCAAGGTGCCGGCAGTGCAGCAGTTCGAACAGGCCCGCCGCGCCAACGACGGCGATTTCTTCACCATGAGCGAAATCGACGCCCGCCTGCGCTTCCTGCGCGACGAGGTGCGGCGAGAACACGACGAGCTGATGGGAAACACCAAGACGACCGAGCCGAACAAGCGCCAGCCCGAGCCCGGCAACGCCCGCCCATGAGCCCGGCGGGCCAATCTACGTAAATACCCTTGCCCCGCATCAAGCTAGTCCGGGTAGTAAGGGCGCCCAGCGCAATGCAACAATAGCGGCCCCGCAGATTTTGCCGGGCGCCTCTCGGGCGCCCCGCTTTCGACCGAAGATGAACGCACCTGAAACCCGCCCCGTCGCTCCCGCCGCCGCCCAGGGCGGACCGATAGAAACCGATGCCGTGATCGTCGGCGCCGGCCCCGTGGGACTGTTCCAGGTGTTCGAGCTTGGCCTGCTGGAGATCAAGGCCCACGTGATCGATTCGCTCGCCGGCGTCGGCGGGCAGTGCATCGAGCTCTATCCCGACAAGCCGATCTACGACATCCCGGCGGTGCCGGTGTGCACCGGCAAGGAACTGACCGACAACCTGTTGAAGCAGATCGAGCCCTTCGGCGCGACCTTCCACCTCGGCCAGGAAGTGACCCAGGTCGAACGCCGCGAAGACGGACGCTTCTTCGTCGCCACCAGCGCCGGCACCGAGTTCATCACCAAGACCGTCTTCATCGCCGCCGGCGTCGGCAGCTTCCAGGCGCGCACGCTCAAGGTGCCCGAGATCGAGAAGTTCGAAGGCAGCCAGCTCCACTACCGCGTCAAGGACCCGAGCCTGTTCGAAGGCAAGAACCTGGTGGTATGCGGCGGCGGCGATTCGGCGCTCGACTGGGCACTGAACTTCGTCGGCCGCGCCGAAAGCGTGGTGCTGCTCCACCGGCGCGACGGCTTCCGCGCCGCGCCGGCCTCGGTCGCCAAGATGCGCGAGTTGTGCGAGCAATACGAGATGCAGTTCCAGGTCGGCCAGATCTCGGGCTTCGAGGAAAAGGACGGCAAACTCGCCGAAGTCCGGGTCACCGGCGGCGACGGCGTCACCCGCCGCATGCCGCTCGACCATCTGCTGGTTTTCTTCGGCCTTTCTCCCAAGCTCGGCCCGATCGCCGAGTGGGGCCTGCAGATCGAACGCAAGCAGCTCGTGGTCGACACCGAGAAGTTCGAGACCAGCGAGCGCGGCATCTTCGCCGTCGGCGACATCAACACCTACCCCGGCAAGAAGAAGCTGATCCTCTCCGGCTTCCACGAAGCGGCGCTCGCTGCTTTCGCCGCCGGCGAAATCATCTTCCCGCAGAAGAAGATCCACCTGCAGTACACCACCACCAGCCCCAAGCTGCACAAGGTGCTGGGGGTCGAGACCCCGGTCTTCGACTGAGCTTCACCATCCCGGGAAAGGGGCGCTGTCGCACCCCTTTTGTTTGTGCTCAGCCGGCAACGGCGGCCCGTTCGAGCAGGGCCGCAATCGCCAGGCCGCGTGGCAGGGTGCCGTAGGCGAGATGCGGGGCCGCGATCCGGCTGGCGATAAAAGCCTCGGCCAGCTCGCTGCGGCCGGCGCGCAAGAGCAGGCTCGCCTGCAGCGCGAGCGCCAGCCCCTCGGTCAGAGCGCGGGCGCGGTACGCGCGCTCGTCCGGGTCGGCCAGCTCGGCTTTGAGCCGGCTCACATACGTCGCCAGGCGGGCGTCGCCGTGGCCGCCGTCGAGCTCGGCGAACAAGGCCTCGGCCACCCCGGGCTCGCGTGCTAGCGCCCGCAGGACGTCGAGGCATTGCACATTGCCCGACCCTTCCCAGATCGAATTGACCGGCGCCTCGCGGTAGAGCCGAGGCAGGATCGATTCCTCGACATAACCGGCGCCGCCCAGGCACTCCTGCGCTTCGTTGATCATCGCCGGCGCCCGCTTGCAGATCCAGTATTTGCCGATCGCGGTCAGGACCCGCACCAGGGCGGCCTCGCGTTCGTCGGCGACTCGATCGAGCGCGTGCGCCAGCCGCAGCGAAAGCGCGAGCGCGGCCTCGCTCTCGAGCGCAAGGTCGGCCAGCACGTTGGCCATCAGCGGCTGCTCGATCAGGCGCTTGCCACTCACCCTGCGATGCGAACTGTGGTGCATGGCCTGGGTGAGCGCCTGCCGCATCAGCGAACTCGAACCGATCATGCAGTCGTAGCGGGTCAGCGCCACCATCTCGATGATGGTGGCCACGCCGCGGCCGGGCGCTCCCACCGGCCAGGCCAGGGCGCCGCGGAACTCGACCTCGCTCGAGGCGTTCGAAATATTGCCAAGCTTGTCCTTGAGCCGCTGCCACTGGATCGCGTTGGGCGAGCCGTCGGGCAATAAACGCGGCAGCAGGAAACAACCCAGGCCGGCATCGGTCTGCGCCAGGGCGAGGAAGGCGTCGCTCATCGGCGCCGAGCAGAACCACTTGTGCCCCACCAGCTCGTAGCCCCCGCCGCCCGCCTCGTACGCCCGCGTGGTGTTGGCGCGCACGTCGGTGCCGCCCTGCTTCTCGGTCATCGCCATGCCGATCGTCACCCCCGCCTTCTGCGCAGCGGGCCGCTGGCTCGGGTCGTAGGACGCGGCCAGGATCTTCGGCACCCAGGTGGCGGCGAGCTCGGGCTCGCGGCGCAGGCTCGCCACGCTGGCGAAAGTCATGGTGAGCGGGCAGGCGCTGCCGGCGTCGGCCTGGTTGTGCAGATACGTGATCGCGGCGCGCGCCACCTGTGCGCCCGGCCCCGGCTGTACCCAGGGCAGCGAGCAGATGCCGTGTTCGATGCCGGCTTTCATCAGCTCGTGGTAAGCAGGGTGGAACTCGACCACGTCGATCCGGTGGCCGTAGCGGTCGTGGGTGAGCAGGCGCGGCGGGTTGCGGTTGGCGAGGAAACCCGCCGCCATCAGCGGCCCGCCCGCCAGAGCGCCGTAAGCGTCGATCCGCGGCTCGGCCCAGCCTGCGCCGTAATGCCGGGTCCAGTCCTGGAGCGGACGGTCGACCCGCCACAGATTGACGCCGTCAAGGGGCGGCGGCTGGTTGAAGACCTCGTGTGTCTCGGCAAACAACGGTCGGTTCATGGCGGGCTCGGCTCGGGCGCGCGGCCGCCGGTGCGGCCTTCGCTGCGACTCTAGCCGAGCGCGGCGGCGCCGCCCAGCCAGGGCCC
>JAEZVV010000007.1 GCA_023443095.1 Pseudomonadota bacterium | reverse complement strand
GTGCGCGAGGCCGGCTTGCTGCGAGCGCTCGGCGCTTCGCGCCAGCAGCTCGCCCGCACCCAGTTCGGCGAGCTGCTGGCGCTGGGCGCGCTGGCGGGGCTGCTCGCCGCCGCCGGCGCGGCAGCGGTCGGCTGGGCGCTGGCCAAATACGCCTTCGAGTTCGATTACGCCGTCAAGCCGGCGGTATTTGTCATCGGTATCGCGGCCGGCTGCCTGATCGCGGCGGCCGGTGGCTGGATGGGCCTGCGCGGCGTGCTCAGGACGCCGCCGCTCGCCACACTGAGAGAGTCATGAGCACCGTTCCCAATCCCACTGAAAATCTGGCTGAAGTCCAACGGACCCCTTACGCGCAACTCGGCGGCGAAGCCCGCTTGCGCGAGCTGGTGCAACGCTTCTACGACCTGATGGAGATCGAGCCCGCGTATATGCAGCTGAGAGCCGCGCATGGCAGCGATCTTGCCGCGGCACGCGACAAGCTTTTCATGTTCCTGTCGGGCTGGTTGGGCGGTCCCAACCTCTATATCGAGCGCTACGGCCATCCGATGCTGCGTGCGCGGCACATGCCGTTTGCCATCGGCCCGGTCGAGCGCGACCAGTGGCTGGCCTGTATGGACCAGGCCATGAGCGAGTGCCAGATTGATCCCGACCTGCGGCAAGGCCTGGCGAAGTCCTTTTTTCAGACTGCTGACTGGATGGTCAACCGGCGCGGCTGAGCTGCCCTCACGGTCCGGAGCTTAGTCCGGGTGCGGGATCTGACGATTTTGCCCCAGGGAGTCGCGGCACCTTGTGAGAGGGTAGGCCGGCGCGTAGATTGAACTGAGCGCTTCCCGCTCGGGAGCTAAGGAGAGATACATGACCCAATACAAGGTCGGTTATTTCGTCGGCAGCATGAGTTCGACATCGATCAACCGCATGCTCGCCAAGGCGCTGGTCAGGCTGGCGCCCCCCGAACTCGTGTTGAGCGAGATCCCGATCAAGGATCTCCCGATCTACAGCCCGGACTACGACGCCGACTATCCGCCGGTTGCCCGTGCGTTCAAACAGGCGATTGCCGATGTGGATGCGGTGCTTTTCGTGACGCCGGAATACAACCGCTCGATTCCCGGCGGCCTCAAGAACGCCATCGACTGGGCCAGCCGTCCCTGGGGCAAGAACTCGTTCGCACGCAAGCCGTCGGGCGTGATCGGCACCTCGCCGGGATCGATCGGTACGGCGGTGGCACAGCAGAGCCTGCGGGGGGTCCTGTGCTTCTGCAACTCGCCGCTGATGAACACGGTCGAGGCTTACATCCAGTTCAAGCCCGGTCTCATCACACCTGAAGGCGAAGTCACCGATGCCGGTACGACCGAGTTCCTGAGCAACTACATGTCGGAGCTGCACGCTTTCATCATGCGCGTGCTGACGGTCTTGCCGCGCCAGGCCTGAGTCTGAGTCAAGCGGGCCGTGTCGGGTCTGCGGTCTTGCCTTGCAGCGCCTGATATCGGGCGATCGCGATGCGGGCGTTGAACAATAGCCGCTCGCGCCCGAGCCGCTGGCCCAAGCCGGCGTGGCGGACGACCTCGAGCACGCTCGGGTTGAGCCCCACCAGCCACACGGTGATGCCTTGTTGACTCAGGCGTTTCTCGCCCTCGGCCAGCATCTGCAAGGCGGAGTACTCGACGTCGGGCACCCGGCTGAGGTCGAGCGCGAGCACTCGTGGCTGGTACAACTCGATCAAGTGGTTGATCTGGGCGGCCACGTCTTGCGCGTTGACGAAGAAAAGCCGCCCTTCCGGGCGCACGATCAGGAGGCCTTCGAAGGTTTCGTCGTCGGGGTGTTCGGGCGAAAGCGGCCGCAGGACATCGGCGCCACGCTTGCGGCCTATCACCGACACGCGCGGGTGGGCGGTCTGGCTTGAGAGGCCGATCAAAGACAGGATGATCGCCACCACGATGCCTTGCAGGGTGCCGAACACCAGCACGCCGAAGGCGGCGGCCAGCGCCCATCGAAACTCCATCGTCCGCACCTGACGGATGGCCTTGAACTCGGCCGGCTGGATCAGGCTGGCCGAATACACGATCACCACCGCCGCAAGCGTGGCGTTGGGCAGCAGCCCGAGCAGCGGCGCGAGCAGCAGCATGGTGGCGACTGCCGCCGCCGCGGTGACCAACGACGCCTTCTGGGACACGCCGCCCGCGGCCCTGACCACAGCCGTCTGGGAAGTGCCACCGCCGGCGGGCATGGCGCCGAAGAAGGCGCCGCCGAGGTTGGCGGCCCCGGTAGCGACCAGTTCCCGGTTGGCGTCGATCGGCGGTTCGCCGGGGCGGGCAAAAGCGCGGCCGGCGGCAATGGTTTCGGTGAAACTCATCAGGGCGATGCCTAACGCCCCGGGCGCAAGTTGAGCCAGCAAATCGGGCTCGGGCAGGGTGATGGCCGGCAAGCCCTGCGGGATCAGGCCGACGGTCGAGACGCCGGCCGCCTGCAGCCCGAACCACCACGAGGCGGCGATGCCGCCCGCCACGGCCACCAGGGGCGCGGGCGAATGCGGCCACAGCCGCTCCATGCCGATCAGCACGGCGAGGCTTGCCGCCGCCACGGCCAAGGTCAGCAGCGAAGTGGCGGGAATGTGCTGGATCACGCTCGCCAGATCCAGGAAGAAGCCCTGCTTGGCGATGTGGATGCCAAGCAGCTTGGGCACCTGGTCGAGCACGATCACCAGGCCGATCCCGGCTTTGAATCCGGTGAGCACCGGGGTCGAGATGAAGTTGGCAACGAAGCCGAGGCGCAACAACCGGGCCAGCAGCAACATGAGCCCGACCAGGGCCGTCAGGGTTGCGGTGGCGGTGACAAGTTTGGCGGGGTCGGCGTCGGGCACGGCCAGACCGAGCTGGGTGCCGGCGAGGATGGCGAGGGTGGTGGTCGAACTGACGCTGAGCACGCGCGACGAACCCAGCAGCGCGTAGATCAGCATCGGGACGAAGGCGGTGTAGAGACCGATCGCCACCGGCAGGCCGGCCACGGTGGCGTAGGCCATGGCCTTGGGCAGTACCACGGCCGCGGCCGTCAGGCCGGCCACGAGGTCGGAGCGCAGGCCGGCCGCCGGGCCGGGTCGGTCCTGGGATGCGGGCGACATGTCAGGGTTCCTGAGGTGATGCAGGCAGGACGCTGTGCTGGCGCGGGTTCCAGCCAACGATATCGCGCCGGAGCGGCCGGCGAAACGGTGGCCGCCGCCCTGTTGGGGCCGGGCCACAGTCCGCGGCGGATCAGTCGATGTTGTGCGGCGCGCTGACGTTTTCCATCGTGCCCATGAAGTTCCACTTGCCGCTGTCGCGCCACCACCAGAGTTCGGGGCGGCGCGCGGACGAGTCGGCGATGAAGACGTAGAAGTTGGGCTCGCTCACCTTCTGCACGATGATGCCGGGCTGCCCGTTGACCTGACCGGGCTTGCTGATGCGGAAGGTGTTGGTTCGGCCCGAGGGCAGGGTCTCGACGTAGGTGTTGCCGCGCCGCTCCCAGTTGCGGCGGCCGGGGTCGGGGTCCTTGAACTTGGGTGTGAAAGTGAAGCGGCTGGGTTCGGCCGCGGCAGCGGCCAGGGTCAGGGCGGCGAGGGTCGATGCGATAGCGACGTGGAGCAGGGACGGGTTCATGGCACCTCCTTGCCTAGCCGGGAAACGGCCTTTCAAGGTGGAGCGGCGCTCGCCCGACGTCAAGCTGCGGCCCGCAGCGTCGGCTTAACGCGGCCGGTGCACCAGCTTGATCTCGAACAGCGCCGGCCACAGCTTGCCGGTGACGAAGAGGCGCTTGTTGGCCGCGTCGTAGGCGATGCCGTTCAAGACGTCGGCTCTGACCATCGGCCCGGCGTGAGACTCGAGCAGGCCGCCGAGCTCGATCCAGCCCGTTACCCGGCCCGAACTCGGCTCGATCCGGGCGATGCGGTCGGTCTGCCAGAGATTGGCGAAGATTTCGCCTTCGACCCACTCGAGCTCGTTGAGCTGGTCCACCGGTACGCCGTTGGCGGTGACCTGGAGCCGCCGGATTTCTTTCATCGTGCCCGGCTCGAGGTAGCGCAGCTCCGAACTGCCATCGCTCTGGATCAGGTGCCGGCCGTTATGAGTCAGGCCCCAGCCTTCGCCCGCGTACAGGAACTGGCGCTTGGGAGCGAAGGTCTCCGCGTCGAACACAAAGCCGACTTGCGAGCGCCAGGTCAGCCAGTAGATCTCGTTTTTCCAGAGCGTGATGCCTTCGCCGAAATACGGCGGCGGCAAGTCGCGCTGCTGCAGGATGCGGCCGGAGGCGAGCTCGACCTTGCGCAGCGAGGAGCGGCCCACCAGACCCGTGCTTTCGTAGAGAAAGCCGTCGCGATATTGAAGCCCCTGGGTGAAGGCGCGCGGGTCGTGCGGATAGGCCTTGACGACCTCGTAGCCGAAGATCGGCAGGCTGGCGGGCCGCGCCCTGGCGCCAGCGGCGGCGGATAAAAGTCCGCCCAGAAGAGCACGGCGGGAAAGGCTTGGGTTCATGAGCTTGGGTTTCGGAGAGGGCACGGGCCGACATGGGGTGGCGGCCGGGCGATCGCGCGGCGTTGGCGCCGCGCGCATCGTAACGCTTTGCCGGCGGTGAACGCGCGGGCTAGGTTTGGTCGGGAATGTCGGCCTCGACCAGGGCGGCGAGCAAGGACAGCGATTCCTGCCAGCCGAGATGGCAGAGCTCGAGCGGAATCACGGCGGGGATTCCTTCCTGAACGATGTTGAGCTCGGTGCCGCAGCTGACCGCACGCAAGGACACGGTGACCTGGATTTCACCTGGCAGATTGGGGTCTTCAAAGCGGTCGCTGTAGCGGATCAGCTCGGGGGCTTTGAGTTCAAGGTACTGGCCGCCGAAGGAATGGCTTTTGCCGGTGCCGAAGTTCGTGAACGACATCCGGTAACTGCCGCCGACCCTGGCGTCGATGTGATCGATCCTGGCGGTAAATCCGTGGGGCGGTAGCCATTTGACCATTGCCTCGAGATCGAGAAAGGCGCGGTAGACCCGTTCGGGCGGCGCGCGCAGGACGCGATGTAGGCGGACGGTGTTGCTCGGCATGGCGGCTTCCTCCGGGTCGGCGGCAGGTGTGAGGGGCTGCCCTCACGAACGACAAAACAGTGTGCGCTGGTGGTGCGAACGCAAGAAGCGGCGGGTTGTTCTGGCGCTGCGGAACAGCCGGGCTTCACGTGGCGATCGGCGACGGCTTGGGCGGCAGGGGCTGCTGTTCGACCCGTTCAAGCGAGGGGTCGAGACAAGCCCAGGTAGGCGCGCTGGCGGCCCAGATGTTCGCGCTGGGCCGGACCGACGAAGGCTGGTCGAGATTTCCCGCGCGCAACACCCGGAACTGAGGGCGGGCCGAGGACTTGGCAAAGAGGTGGGTGCCGCAGCTCGGGCAGAACTGGCGGGTCACCTGATTGCCGCTGTCGGCGGTTTTTGTGTATTCGGACAGGGTTCCCGAAACCGTGAGTCCCTCTGCGGCGACCACAAGGTTGACCGTTCCATTGGCCGCGAGATGCTGGCAGTCGCGGCACCAGCAGATTCGAGTGGCCAGCGGCTCGGTGGCGAGCCTGAACTTCACGGCACCGCAGAGACAGCTTCCCGTTCTTTCGCTCATTCCTTTCTCCTGTGGGTGCTTGGGCCGACGTGCTGGCGTGTTTGCCGAAGGCGACGTGAGCGGTCCATTAGCGAGTCGCGGTCTGCGGGCGGCTCAGGGCGCGGCACCTGCCTGCGAGTCATGCTTCATGAAAGACCGCCTCGATGTTGTAGCCGTCGGGGTCGAACACGTAGGCCGCGTAATACCGCGGGTGATACTGAGGGCGCAGCCCAGGCGCACCGTTGTCCCTTGCGCCTGCCGCCAGGGCGGCCTGATGAAAAGCTCTGACTTGCTCCTCGCTGGCCGCGCGAAACGCGACATGGCTGCGGGGGAAAAAGGGATCCCCTTGGGTGATCCAGAAATCGCCGCCCGGATCGCCTCCCGGGTCGGGTCTGCTCGGGCCAAAGCCGATCGAACTCTGGAACTCGACGCGCACGACATAACCCAGAGTGGCTAAAACGGCTTCGTAGAACGGTTTGCTCAGCTCGAGCTTGGCGACGCGGATTCCGGTGTGATCGATCATTCGAGTATCCGAAAGGCAAGAGGGGCGGCACGGGACTTCCCGTCGAGCCTGGTCGTGTTCCCGCGACTGGGCGGATCGATCGGAAGCCGGGGAGAGGCCAGACTCGCGTTTTCGCCAGGGAAAGGTGAATACAGCACGATTGTTGCGATCGGAACCCAGCTTGCCAAGGGTCTTGTGGCGACTTTCGGTGTCGGCAGCACGGAACAGCGACGCGGCTGCGGTGGATCCGGTTCGATCATGCCGCGGAGCTCCGCCTTGCGCGTGCGCGGGCCGGCGCCGAATCCTTGCATCAGTGTTTGCCTCTGGCGCAGGTGTTGAGCCCGCCGCCTCCGTATCATCGGTCTTCCCCGATTGAAGGTTGTGGACATGGAATTGGCTCTATTCGGTCTGGCCGGTGCCTTGGTGCTGGCTTTGCTGGCCCTGGTTTTTGTGTTGCGCGGCCGCGGCGATTCGCCGGTGCTGGCCCGCATCGACGCCCTGGCGCAGAACAACGAGCGGCTTGAGCGCGAACTGCGTGCGGCGATCGACGCCGCCGCGGCGGCCGGCCGGATCGAGACCGGGGCCCGTCTCACCGAGCTGCAGAATGGCCTGGTAGGTCAGGTCGCCAGCCTGGCCAATGTGCAGACCACCCAGCTCGGCCAGTTCGGCCAGCAGGTGGCCCGCATCGCCGAGCAAAGCGAGGCCTCAGCCCGCGCCAACCGCGAGGAGGTGGCGCAGCATCTGAGCCGCCTGGCCGTCACCCTGCGCGAGCAACTGGCCCAGGTGGCGGTTGCGAGCGACACCGCGGCGCGCTCCAACCGCGAGGAATCGGCCCGGCAGCTCAACCAGTTCGCGACCAGCCAGCAGCAGCAGCTGGCCGATCTCACGCATTCGATCCAGCTGAACCTGGGCGAGGTGCGCAGCACGCTGAGCGCGCAGCTGCAAAGCCTGCAGCAGGGCAACGAAACCAAGCTCGACCAGATGCGCGCCACAGTCGAGGAAAAGCTGCAGACTACGCTCGAGGCACGCCTGGGCGAGAGCTTCAAGCAGGTCTCCGAACGGCTCGAGGAAGTGCACCGAGGCCTGGGCGAGATGCGCGGCCTGGCGCAGGGTGTCGGCGACTTGAAACGCGTGTTGACCAACGTGAAGACCCGCGGCGGTTACGGCGAGGTCCAGCTCGGCGCCTTGCTCGAGCAGATCCTCACCCCCGAGCAATACGCGGTGAACGTGGCGACGCGCCCGGGTTCGCGCGATCGGGTCGAGTTCGCGATCCGCCTGCCGGGCCAGGGACAGGGCGAGGGCGCGCCGGTCTGGCTGCCGATCGACGCCAAGTTCCCGGTCGAAGATTACGAGCGCCTGCTCGCCGCCCAGGAGCGGGTCGACCTGCCGGCGGTGGAAGAGGCCGGCCGCGCGCTGGAAAACCGGGTGCGGCTGGAAGCGAAGACGATCCGCGAGAAATACGTCGAACCGCCGCACACCACCGACTTCGCCATGCTGTTCCTGCCCACCGAAGGCCTGTATGCGGAGGTCCTGCGCCGCCCCGGCTTGGTCGAGACCCTGCAGCGCGAGCAGCGCGTGGTGATCGCCGGGCCGACCACGCTGGCAGCGATGTTGAACAGCCTGCAGATGGGCTTCCGGACGCTCGCCATCGAGAAGCGCTCGGCCGAGGTCTGGAACGTGCTAGGGGCGGTCAAGACCGAGTTCGAGAAGTTTGGCGGCGTGCTCGAGAAGCTCAAGGGCCAGCTCGCCACCGCCACCAAGACCATCGAATCGGCCGAGGTGCGCACCCGCCAGATGAACCGCAAGCTGCGCGAAGTCGAGGCGCTGCCCGCCGCCGAGGCGGCCGAACTCCTGCCCGATACCCCGCCTGAAGAAGGCTGAGAGCCGAGTGCCCACGGTCTGGACTGTTGGTCATTCCGACCACCCGCTTGCCCGCCTGATTCAGCTGCTGCAGACGCAGGCGATCTCGGCGGTGGCCGACGTCCGTTCCCAACCTTTCAGCCGACGCCACCCCCAGTTTTGCCGGGCCGAGCTGTCGGCGGCGCTGAAATCGGCCGACATCGCCTACGTCCACCTTGGCGCTGCGCTGGGTGCGCGCTGCCCGGACCCGGCGTGTTGGCGTGACGGCCGGGTGTGTTTCGATCTCGTGGCAGCGAGCGAGCCGTTTCGCGCCGGGCTCGAGCGGGTGATCAGTGGCGCGGCGAACCACCGAATTGTCCTGTTGTGCGCCGAGCGCGACCCGCTCGACTGCCATCGGTTTCTCTTGGTCTCGCGCCGCCTGGCCGAACGGGGCGTCGTGCTTCAACACATCCTGGCCGACGGCAGCGTGCTGAGCCAGCACGACGCGGAATCGCGGCTCATCGCTGCGGCAGGTCTGGGCGAGGCCGATCTGTTGCACAGCCGTGCCGACCTGCTGGCGGCGGCCTACGCCGCGCGCGAAGCACGAATCTGAGCCCATCGACGCGCTCCAGCGCGGGTCGCGAGTCCGTGCCAGAATTCCCGAGCGGGATCGGCTACCCGCCCGAGAGCTATCCAACGGAGGTCACCATGATGCGCAAGTCATTGGGGTTGATGGTCGTTGCGGCCTTGCTGGTTCTGGCCGGCTGCAACACTATCGCCGGCGTGGGCAAGGACGTGGAAAGCGGTGGGGCCGCAATCGAAGGCGCGGCCAAGGATGTGCAAAAGAAGATGTAGACGCCTGGGCCCCGGTCCGAGCCAAGACGGCGGCGCTGAGGCGCCGCTGCCTTTTGGCCGGCCGCAGCGGCAAAGCGGGGCAGTGGTTTCGTGCCGAAGCAGGCGGCAGGCATACAGGAGCAAGCCATGTTGATTCGCGACGAAACGCCGGCTGATATCGGCGCAGTTTTCCAGCTCAACGAAGCCGCTTTCGGGCGCCCGGCCGAAGCGCAACTGGTCGACCGCCTGCGACGCGAGGCGAGACCCGTGATCTCTCTGGTGGCCGAGAACAACGGTACGGTGGTGGGGCACATCATGTTTACGCCGGTCAGCATCGTTGAACGCCCGGCGGCGCGCGCGATGGGGCTGGCGCCGATGGCGGTGGCGCCGGAGCTGCAGCGCGGCGGCATCGGGTCGGTGCTGGTGCGTGCCGGCGTGGCCCGCTGCCGCCAGGACGGTGTCGAACTGGTGGTGGTGCTGGGCCACCCCGCCTTCTACCCGCGCTTCGGTTTCGAGCCGGCTTCACGGATCGGCCTCAGAAGCGAATACGGGGTGCCGGACGAGGTGTTCATGGCCTTGCCACTGCGGGAAGACGGTGAACTTGAATTTGAAGGCTCGGTGAAATACCACGCGGCCTTTGCATCGGTGTGAGGGCGCGGTGGGATCGAGTTGGGACACAAATCGGGGCGCTGCGATGAGCGAGCGCTGGGGCTTGGGTGGACTGGGGGTCGTGGTCTTCTTGACCCTGGCCTGGTCGGCGGTCCACCCCTACGACCGGGCGACCTGGTGGCTGGAGGTGGCCCCGGTCTTGATCGCCGCGCCCCTGCTTCTGGCGACGGCACGCTCGCACCCGCTGACGCCCTTGCTGTACTGGGTGATCGGCGTGCACGCGTTGATCCTGATCGTCGGCGGTGCCTACACCTATGCACGGGTGCCGCTGGGATTCTGGCTGCAGGATGCGTTCGATCTGTCGCGCAACCCCTACGACAAGATCGGTCATTTCATGCAGGGTGTGACCCCGGCTCTGCTGGCGCGGGAGATCCTTCTGCGCGGCGCCTGGGCGGCCCGCGGCCGTATGTTGGGTTTTCTCGCGGTGTGTGTGGCGCTCGCTTTTTCGGCGTTTTACGAGCTGATTGAATGGTGGGCAGCGCTGGCATTGGGGCAGGGTGCCGACGAGTTTCTGGGGACCCAGGGCGACCCTTGGGACACGCAGAGCGACATGGCGATGGCCTTGCTCGGCGCCATGCTGGCGGTGCTGCTGCTCGGGCCCAGGCAGGATCGTGAACTGGCAAAACTCGCTCGCAACTGATCCGTCGCAGCCGGCTTGATCCTGGATACACGCCGGTTGTTTCTTTGGGTTAGGTTGGGCCCTGTCCGGAGCGCGTTTATAAGGCTGCGGCGCTTGCACCGGGGTTTCAGCAACGCGGCTTGCGCTGCAATCTAAATCTAGGTGTAAACCATCGGATTTTGGCGCGATCGGGTGTTTTGATGTGGAAAACACTTCGGCTCGCAGGCGCCGTTCAGCGATTTTTGCTCGGATAGAATCCGGCTCTGCCGTTTCTGCCGAAGGCCTTGCCAAGAATCCGATGGCCGCTTTTCTCAAGCTGGACCTGCGCAGCAGGGCCGCGGCCTTTACCGGGCTGCTGGCCGTGCTGCTGTTATTGGCTGCCCTGGCAGCCAGCTGGGTATTCGTCGATCTCGCGCGCGAGCGTTATGCAATCGATCTGGTCAGCAATCACGCCCAGCTTGCCCGCGAGCAGTTGCGGCTGCCGATGGCGCGCGAGCTGGCTTTGGCGCAGAAACTGGCCGACAGTGACCGGACCCGGAGTTTTCTGGCCGATGACCAGGACCCGGAACAACGCAAAGCCTTTTTTGCCGAGGCGGAGTCCTTTCGCCGCTTGTTGACCGGAGGCACTCTTTTTGCCGCCAGCGGCCGCAGCGGCCATTATTTCTTCAACGACAACAAAACGCCGTATTCGGATCGACCGCGCGCTACGCTCGATCGCAAGGAGCCGGCCGACGCCTGGTTTTTCGCGACTCTGGAACAGCCGGCTTTGCACAGCCTCAACGTCAATTCCGACCGCAGCGTCAACGTGACCAAGGTCTGGATCAACGTTCTGGTGCAAGACGCGAGCGGCTTGCGGTTGGGACTGGTCGGGACCGGGTTCGACCTGACGAAGTTCCTGCAGCGTTTTGCCCGGCGCGAGGCCTCGGGGCTCAGTTCGATGCTGATCGCGGGCAATGGCGCGATCCAGGCCCATCCCGACCCGGCGCAGATCGAATACCAGCTGGTCGCCGGAAAACCGCCGACGCACACCTTGTTCGGCCTGATGTCGAGGCAGGTCGACCGCGATGCCGTGGCCTCCGCGATGTCGCGCCTGCAAGCCGATCCCGGCGGGGTCGAGTCGCTGGCGGTCGAACTCGAAGGACAACGCCAACTGATCGCTCTGGCCTGGTTGCCCGAGCTGGACTGGTACGCGGTAAGCGCGGTCGGGCTGGATTCGGCCGACCTGTTCAGCCTGCCCTGGGCTTGGGCGGCCTTGCTCCTGTTGGTGAGTCTCCTGCTGGCCGCGCTGGCCCTGGTGTATTTCGGTACCCACCGCCTCGTCTTCAAGCCTCTGCTTGCGCTTGGCGCCAACGTGAGGCAGATGGAATCCGGGCGCTACGACGTCAGCCTGGAACTCGACAGCCAGGACGAGATCGGCGAGCTGGCCGGCGCCTTCAACCGGATGGCGCGCCGGGTCGGCCAGCACACCGAGGAACTCGAGGCCACGGTCAAGGAGCGGACCCGGGAACTCAGCGAGGCCTTGACCCGGCAGCAGGACAACATCCATTGCGCGCGTCTGATCCAGGAGGCGATGCTGCCCAGGGCCGCGCTGGCCGATGCCTGCCAAGGCCGGCAGCTGGTCTTCTGGCAACCCAGGGATATCGTCAGCGGCGACATCTACCTCTTCCATCGGGATGCCGACGGCTGGCTGGTCGGCCTGGTCGATTGTGCCGGCCACGGCGTCACCGGAGCCTTGATGACGGTGTTGGCACAAAGTGCGTTCCAGTCGGCGATCGACCGGGTGGGCAGCCGCGATCCGGCCGCGCTCCTGACGCTGATGGACGAGATCGTTCGCGGGCCCTTCGCCGATCAGCTTGCCAGCCGGCAAAAGGTGGCGACCAGCATGGAAGCCGGGCTGCTTCGATTCGATTCGGCGCGCTCGGTCCTGACATACGCCGGTGCGCGGATCTCGCTTTATTGCGTCGACGCCGACGGCGTGGTCCGGGTCCACAAGGGCGGCCGCCGGGCTCTGGGCGAGCGGCGACGCCAGCCCTACGAGAACCGCATCGTGGCCGCGGGGCAGGACTGTTACCTGACGACCGACGGTCTGCTCGACCAAAGCGGCGGCCCCAAGGGGTTCGGCCTGGGCTCGAACCGCTTCGAGAAAATCCTGACCGACATCGCCACCGTGCCATGGCCGGCTCGCCACGCCATGTTGGCAGCGGCACTGGCCGATTGGCAGGCCGACACGCCGCAACTCGACGACATCTGCGTCATCGGACTGGCCACCGGCCCGATTGAAGAAAACCCAGCGCGCGCCGTGGAAGACGGCTCCGCTCTCACTGCCTGAGTGACTCATGCAACCACAAGACTTTCTTGCCCTGCGCAATCTGTTCGAGCGGCACGCGATCCTGCTGGCTTTTAACGGCCCGTTTTCGTCGACCCTGATCGAAGAAATCGGCCTCGCGCTGCGCAAACACCTCGAGGCGATCGCCGCGACGCCGACCGAAGTGACCGATGTCTTCATGATCTACATCGAGCTCACCCAGAACATCCGCCATTACGCGGCGCGCAAGAACCTGTCGGACTCGGCAGCGGGCGGGACGATCACCATTTCCCACCAGGACGGCCGTTACGTCATCAACGCCGGCAACGTGGTCGACTTGGCCGACGGCGAGCAACTGATGGAACGCTTGCGCGCCTTGGCGACGCTCGACAAGGCCGAACTCAAGGCTTTGTGGAAGACCCAGATGCGCCAGCCGCGGCCGCCGGGCGCCAGCACCGGGGCCGGCTTGGGATTGATCGACCTGTCGCGCAAGGCCAGCCAGCCGCTGCTCGGCTCTTTCAACCGTTTAGATGAGCATTGCGGCTTTTTCAGCCTGCAAGTCGTTTTGTGAGCCAGGTACATCGTATGCAAGACATTGTTTTGAGCGGGACGAAGTCGACTCCGGCGATAGAAACCGACTGGCTCCAAGGGCGTCTGAGCCTGCGCGGCGACTCGTATCCGGAGAACGCTTTCGAGTTCTTCGAGCCGGTCCTGCAATGGGTCGACGCTTACCTGTCGGAAACCGAAAAGCCGCTCGATGTTGAGCTGGCGCTGCTCTACCTGAACACCAGCAGCATCCGCATCCTGATGGATCTCTTCGACGAGCTCGAAGAAGCGCACCGCGCCGGTCGCAGCGTCAGCCTGACCTGGCATTACGAAGCGGGCAATGAACGGATGGCCGAGCTGGCCGAAGAGTTCCGCGAGGACTGCAGCTTCCCGTTTGCGGTGCTCAAGCAGCAGCCTGCTTGAACCATGACCGAGAAACCGTGTGATCCCGACTCGCAGATCGACGAGCTGCTGAGCGATCCGGCCTGGGACGGGCATCCGCTGCGAGAGGCGCTGGCGGCGCTGGCCGAGCGGCATCGGCGCCTGCTGCGCCAGCTCGACCGGCTGATGTACATCGCCGATCGCTACCAGGATGCCGAACGCGAGCGCGGCCTGTCGTATGTCGAGCGTTACGAGCAGCAACTGCACCGGCTCGACCGCCTGCTGCGTATCAGCGACCGCTATCAGAAGATCATGCAGAACCTGCACGAGGAGCTGAGACAGCAGTCGATCCACGATTCGCTGACCGGGCTCTACAACCGCCGTTTCATGCGCAAGCGTCTGGAAGAGGAGGTGGCCAAGCTCGATCGCCACCCGGACCAGTGTTTTGCCCTGATCCTGGGGGACATCGACCATTTCAAAGCCGTCAACGATGGCTTCGGCCACGACGTGGGGGACGCGGTCCTGGCGGAAGTGGCGCGCAGCCTGCTGTCCCACCTGCGTCAATACGATGTCTGCGCACGCTGGGGGGGAGAGGAGTTCCTGTTCCTGCTGCCTTCGACTTCGCACGAACAGGCCTACGCCGTGTGTGAACACCTGCGGCAGACGCTGGCCAGCACCCCCTGTCTTGCCCCGGGCAGGCAGGCGGTCACCGTTTCCATGAGTTTCGGTTTCAGCGAGTGTTTTGCCGGGCAGAACCTGGACCGGGTCCTCAACGTGGCCGACCAGGCACTGTACGCGGCCAAGCGGGCAGGGCGCAACTGCGTCCGGCCGCTGCGGTAAGCGCGGCCGCCCTCCCGGGCCGAAGCCCGCCGCGTGCCGCTACAGCCGCTGCAGGCGCTCCAGCCCGGCGGCCAGCGTGGCCTCGAGCTTGGCGAAACACAGGCGCACGACGCGATGCTCGGCGCCCTCCTGGTAGAAGGCCGAGACCGGGATCGCTGCCACCCCGGCTTCGACGATCAGTCGCCGCGCGAAATCGGCCTCGGTTTCGCGCGAGAGTTCAGAATAATCGACCAAGACGAAATACGTGCCTTGACACGGCAGGACCCGCAGCCGCGTCTGGGCCAGTCCGCGGACGAAAGCATCGCGTTTGGCCTGGTAGAAGGCTGCCAGATCGCGCCAGCATTCCGGGTGCTGCTTGAGCATCTGCGCGCTGGCGACCTGGCCGGGGGTGTTGACCGCGAACACCGTGTACTGGTGCACCTTGCGGAACTCGGCCGTGAGGTGGGCCGGCGCGCACACGCTGCCTATCTTCCAGCCGGTGGTATGGAGCGTCTTGCCGAGGCTGGAGACGACGACGGCCGAGGCGGCGAGCTGGGGCGAACTCATGACCGAAAGCGGCGCCGCGCCGTCGAAGACGATGTGTTCGTAGACTTCGTCGGCGAGCAGCAGGATCCCGGTGGTGGCGACGATGTGTTCGAGCGCAGCCAGGTCTTCGGTGCCCAGGGTGCGGCCGGTGGGGTTGTGCGGGAAATTGACGATCAGCATCCGGGTGCGCGGTGTGATCGCGTCGGCCACCGGTTGCCAGTCAGGCGCGTAGCCGTGGTCGGCAGCGAGCGGAACCAGGACCGGCGTGCCGCCGGCGAGCTGGATCGCCGGCACGTAACTGTCGTAAGCGGGCTCGAGCACGATCACTTCGTCGCCGGCGTTGACCAGCGCCGTGATGGCGCTCATCAGGCCCTGGGTCGCCCCGGCCGTGATCGTGATTTCGGTCTCGGGGTCGTGGCGGTGGCCGTAGAGCAGGTGGTTCTTGTCGGTGATAGCGCGGCGCAGGGCGGCCACCCCGGCCATGGGGGCGTATTGATTGTGGCCTGCCGCCATCGCCGCGCCGACATAGGCCTGCAGCCGCGGGTCGCAATCGAAGTCCGGAAAGCCCTGGCCGAGATTGACCGCGCCGTGGGCGCTGGCGAGCTGGCTGATGGTGCTGAAGATGGTGGTGCCGACGCGGGGCAGCTTGCTGGCGGGAAGGCGGGCGGCGGAAGGCATGGAGGTCGGGGACGGGAATACCAGAGGGCGAGATTACACTCGCAAGTTTTGTCACTGCCCTCAGATCCATGCCTGCTCTCGATTCCGCCGCCCTGGCCCAGCTCTTTCACGAAGCCCGTACCCATAACGCCTGGTTGCCGCGCGAAGTCGACGACGCCACCCTGCATCGGCTCTGGGACCTGGTGAAAATGGGGCCGACCAGCGCCAACTGCGAACCGGCCCGCATCGTCTTCGTCAAGTCGGCCGCGGCCAAGGCGCGCCTGCTGCCCTGCCTGTCCGCCGGCAACGTCGAGAAGACCCGGGCGGCTCCGGTCACTGCCATCATCGGCATGGACCTCGAGTTCTACGAAGAACTGCCCCAGCTTTTTCCGCACGCCGATGCCCGCGCCTGGTTTGCCGGCCAGCCGGCGCTGATCGAAGCGACGGCGTTCCGCAACTCCAGCCTGCAGGGTGGCTATCTGATCCTTGCTGCGCGGGCGCTTGGGCTCGATGTCGGGCCGATGTCGGGCTTCGACGCCGCGGCGGTCAACGCCGCCTTTTTCCCGGGCGGCCGGGTCAAGGTGAACTTCATCGCCAACCTCGGCTACGGCGATGTCGCGGGCCTGTTCGAGCGCTCGCCGCGCCTCGCCTTCGAGCAAGCCTGCCGCATCGCCTGAGGCCGGAGCGCCCATTGCGGTGCAGCGGGCGCCGGGCTTTTGCGTTGGATCCTTGCTGCTGCCACGAGGCCGCCCCACGATGAATCCGATGCGGATTGGCCGCAGACGGAGGGCGGAGTCGAAAACCGCCGCCTTCATCGGAACCCCCAGAGGGAGGCACCATGGACAGCAATGAGGAACTGGGTCTTGGTTACCTGCGCGACTTGCCCGACATCCGCGACCTGAGCCCGGATGCCGACAGCATCAAGGAGATCCTCAAGGGCTCGAAGAAGCTCAAGGCGGCGCTCAAGGCGACGCCGACCAGCGCCGATCTGCGCGCCTGGTGCTCGCCGATCGAAGATCAGAAAAGCCTGGGCTCATGCACTGCCCATGCCGGCGTCGGCATGCTCGAGTATTACCAGCGCCGGGCCTTCGGCAAACACATCGATGTCTCGCGGCTCTTTCTCTACAAGGTCACCCGCAACCTGCTGGGCTGGAAGGGCGATACCGGCGCCTATCTGCGCACCACGATGAAGGCGCTCGTGATGACCGGCGTGCCGCCGGAGCAGTACTGGCCGTACGTGATCGCCAAATACGACGAGGAGCCGAGCGCCTTCCTCTACGCCCTGGGCGACGAATACGAGGCGCTCAAGTATTACCGCCTCGATCCGCCGGGAAGCGCGCCGGCCGCCGTGCTCGACAACGTCAAGGCGTACCTGGCGGCCGGACTGCCTTCGATGTTCGGTTTCACGGTCTACAACTCGATCCCGCCGGTGGGTGACGGCAAGGGCGAGATCCCCTTCCCGAAGCCGGGCGAGAAAGTCCTTGGGGGGCACGCGATCCTGGCGGTGGGTTACGACGACGCCAAGAAGATCGGCACCAGCAAGGGTGCGTTGCTGATCCGCAATTCCTGGGGCACGGGCTGGGGGGCGGCCGGTTACGGCTGGCTGCCATACGACTACGTGAGCCGCGGCCTAGCCAACGACTTCTGGTCGCTGGTGCAGGCCAAATACGTCGATACCGACCTCTTCAACTGAGGTGCGCGGCCGGGCGGGGACGGCCGCCCGGCCAGCGTGAGCGCGCGCCGGCCTCAGCCCTCGATCTGGGTGCTGGCCTGGTCGGGCCGCAGAATCGCCAGACCGTCGGCGCGCGCCTTGCGTGCGAGCTTGAGTACGGCCTTGTCCTTGCTCACCAGCCAGTCGGCGCGGGCGGAAACCGCGAGGTCGAGGAACTTCTGGTCGAGCGGATCGGTGCAGTGGAGGCGCGACGGAAAGACCCGTCCGACCGGCTGCGAGAGCCTGTCCCACAGGCGCAGGATTTCCATCTGGCGGTGCGCGCTGAGGTCGAACTTGATGCGTGCGACAACGTCGGCGAGTTCGTCGACTGTAGCGCCGTCGCGCAGGGCGATCAGGCGGCCGGATTCGAGGGCAGTGCGCAGCGGTCGGGCGACGGGATCGTCAAAGACCCAGAAATCGAGCAGGACGTTGGTGTCGATTACCGCCCGCGGCGGGAACAGGGGAGCAGTCAATTCAGATCCAGGGCATGAGGCCGCGAGCGATGGGCTCGAGCCTCCGTTCGTAGGGGCGGCGCGGGAGGGATGCGGTTTAAAGCGCGAGCGAAAACTCGATGCGACGGTTGCGGAAGCGCCCTTCTTCGCTGCGGTTGTCGGCGATCGGGCGGGTGTCGCCGTAGCTCAGGACCGCGATACGTTCGGCGGGGAAGCCGTGCTGGATCAGGAAATCGCGCACGGCATTGGCACGGGCGCG
The DNA here is from genome assembly GCA_023443095.1 of Pseudomonadota bacterium. Classification (GTDB taxonomy): domain Bacteria; phylum Pseudomonadota; class Gammaproteobacteria; order Burkholderiales; family Burkholderiaceae_F; genus JAEZVV01. The sequence goes on along the minus strand of JAEZVV010000007.1, from coordinate 1,415 downwards.
GCCGAGTTTGGCGTTGGCAACAGGAGTGCCGACCGAATCGGTATGGCCGGCGATTTCGAGCCGGACGCCGTCGGGCAGGAACCACATCACCTCGGCCACGCGCGCGAGCGGCAGTTCGGCCGAGGCCGGGATCATGGCCGAACCCGAGGCAAAGTTCAGCACCACCAGGTTGGCGGCAGCCAGAACCATGGCCGGAGACGAACGCGAATCAAGGTTCTCCAGCATCAGCATGGCCCTGTCGTTGACCGTGCGGGCAGTGACGTCGGGGTCGAAACCGGTCGGTGGCGGCGCGGTGGGAGCGACCGCGCACGAGCGGATCAAAAGCGCGGAGATCAGGCCGGCGACCAGCAGCGCCCAGGCGCTGACCCACGCGCCGCCGGGCAAGGGGCGGTTGGCGATCGTGGCAGAGGCGGGGAGCGCCAAGCGAGGGGAATCCATGGCCGTGAAATAAGCAGTTTGGACCCGAGGATACCGGAGCGCGCCGCACGCGGGCTTGATCGGGGACGACGCCCGATCGGGAAAGCGCAAAGAAAAGCGGCGCCGGAGCGCCGCTTGCCCGGGATCGGCCCGGCTCGCGCCAGGCCGGAGCCGAGTGCTCAGGCGGCCAGCAGTTGCCGCAAAACGAAGGGCAGGATGCCGCCGTTGAGGTAGTAGTCGACCTCGATCGGGGTGTCGATGCGCAGCTTGACGCCGACCTTGAGGGTCTTGCCGTCAGCGCGCTTGATCACCAGGGTGACGTCCTGCTGCGGACGGATCTCGGCGCCCAGGCCTTCGATGTCGAAGGTCTCGTCGCCGGTGATGCCGAGGGTTTCGACACTGTCGCTGCCCTTGAACTGCAGCGGCAACACCCCCATGCCGACCAGGTTGGAGCGGTGGATGCGCTCGAAGCTGCGCGCCACCACGGCCTTGACGCCGAGCAGCTGAGTGCCCTTGGCCGCCCAGTCGCGGGAACTGCCGGTGCCGTATTCCTCGCCGGCGAAGATCATGGTCGGCGTGCCGGCGGCGATGTATTTCATCGCGGCGTCGTAGATCGCCATCTGTTCGCCCGAGGGCTGGAACAGGGTGTAGCCGCCTTCGACGCGGCCGCCGTCGGCCTTGGCCGGGATCATCAGGTTCTTGATGCGCACGTTGGCGAAGGTGCCGCGCATCATGACTTCGTGGTTGCCGCGGCGGGCGCCGTAGCTGTTGAAGTCGGCCTTCAGGACGCCATTGTCGAGCAGCCACTGGCCGGCGGGCGAGGTCTCCTTGATCGAGCCGGCGGGAGAGATGTGGTCGGTCGTGATCGAATCGCCGAACACGCCGAGGGCGCGAGCACCGGTCACCGGTGCGATCGAGGCCGGCGGTGTCATCGAGAAACCGCCGAAGAAAGGCGGCTCGGCGATGTAAGTCGACTTGGGCCAGGCATAGGTCTGGCC
>JAEZVV010000038.1 GCA_023443095.1 Pseudomonadota bacterium | reverse complement strand
GCCTGAACCAGCTCTCCGGCGGCGAGCGGCAGCGGGTCCTGCTCGCACGTGCCCTGGCGGTCGAAGCGCCGGTGCTGCTGCTCGACGAACCCACGACCCACCTCGACGCCCCGCATCAGATCGCCCTGGTACGTTGCCTGCGGGCGCGGGCCGCGGGCGGCGCCGCCGTGGTTGCGGTGGTGCACGACCTGAACCTGGCGCTGGCGGCCGACCGCGTGCTGGTGCTCGCAGGCGGCCGGCTGCGCGCCGACGGCCACCCCGCCGATGCCCAGGTGCAAGCAGCGCTGGTCGAGGTTTTCGACCGCGCTTTCACGATCGAGGGTCTGGAGCGTGACGGCCGGCGCCACTGGTTCGCCCTGCCTGCCTTGTGAGAACACCATGTTGATCGAAACTCCTCCGCTTGCCCGTGACTCCCGCAAACCCGACGGCGAACGTCGCGGCCTGGTCCTGGTCCATACCGGCGACGGCAAGGGCAAAAGCACGGCCGCTTTCGGCCTGGCGCTGCGTGCCCATGGCCGGAGCAAACGGGTCAAGATTTTCCAGTTCATGAAGGTGCCGAGCGCGCGTTTCGGCGAACACCGGGTGTTCGAGTCGCTCGGGATTCCCATCGTCGGCCTGGGCGACGGCTTCAGCTGGAAGAGCCGCGATCTCGAGCATTCGGCCCGGCTCGCGCGCGAAGGCTGGGACTTGGCCGAGGCCGAGATCCGCCGCGGCGAGTATTTTCTGGTCGTGCTCGACGAAATCATGTATCCGCTGCGTTACGGCTGGATCCCGCTCGAGGCCGTGTTGTCCTGTCTGCGCGAGCGCCCGCCACAGGTCCACGTGGTGCTGACCGGACGCAACGCGCCGGCCGAACTGCTGGCCGCGGCCGACACCGTGACCGAGATGGGGCTGCTCAAGCACCACTACCAGGCCGGCGTGCCGGCGCAGCGCGGGATCGAGGATTGAGCGTGGACGGACCGGTGGCGATCGCCTGGAGCGGCGGCAAGGACAGCACCCTGGCCTTGCTGGACGCGCGAGCAGCGGGCGAGCGGGTCGAGACATTCGTCACGATGTTCGATGCCGGCGGCGCCAGCCTCTCGCATGCCTTGCCGCCGGCGCTGGTAGCGGCTCAGGCTGCGGCCTTGGGCGGCCGCAGCCTGGCGGTTCGGGTCGAGCCCGGCGCATACGCCGCGGCTTTCGATGCGGCCCTGTCGCAGCTCTTCGCTGGCGGTCACCGGCGCATGGTTTTCGGCGACATCGATCTCGAGGCGCACCGGCGCTGGATCGAAGCCGCGTGTTCTCGCGCCGGGATAGCCCCGCTGTTTCCCTTGTGGAGCCGGCCGCGGGCCGAGGTCGCCGCCGCGGTGATCGCGACGGGCATCCGCGCCCGCGTGGTCTGCGTGCGCAGCGACGTTCTCGATGCCGACTTCTGCGGCCGGAACTACGACGCCGCCTTCCTGGCCGATCTGCCGGCCGCGGCCTGCCCCTGCGGCGAAAACGGCGAGTTCCATACCTTCGTCTTCGATGCGCCGGGCATGACCGCCGCCCTCGACTTTCGGGCCTGGCCCCGCCGTGTCCTGCCTGCGGAACCGCCGCAGCGGCCGGCCGCCCTGGTGGTCGAGCCGCTGGAGCTGGCCGGGGCGGGGCGATGACGGTTGCCCTGGTCTGGCCGGCCGCTCTGGTGCTGGCCTTGCTGATCGACCGTGTCTGCGGCGAGCCGCCGCTGCGCTGGCACCCAGTGGTGTGGATCGGCGCCTACCTCGGCCGCGCCGGCCGGCGCCTGCCTGAACTTTCGCCGCGCCGGGCTTACGCCGCCGGTGCCGCTGCCTGGCTGCTGGGCGCAGCGCTGGTGACCGGGGCCGCGGCCCTGCTCGAAGCCGGTTTGAAGCTTGTGCTGGCCGCCCAGCCCTCGTGGTGGGCGGCCGCTCTTGTGGCCCTGGTCCTGGGCCTGCTGCTCAAGCCGCTGCTGGCGTGGCGCTTGCTGAGGGAAGAAGTGGCGAGTGTCGACGCCGCGCTCGCGTTTGGTATCGAAACCGGCCGCGAGCGGGTGGCGCGCATCTCGAGCCGGGACTCCTCGCGGCATGACGAAACCGCGGTGCGTGAGACCGCGATCGAGACCCTGGCCGAAAACCTCAACGACTCGGTGGTGGCGCCGCTGTTCTGGTTTGCCGTCGCCGGCCTGCCGGGCGCAGCGCTCTACCGTTACGCCAATACCGCCGATGCGATGTGGGGCTACCGCGGCCGCTGGGAATGGGCCGGCAAATGGGCGGCGCGAGCCGACGACATCTTGTCTTGGCTGCCGGCGCGCCTGACGGCGGTGGCCTTGTTGCCCTGGCCCGGGCGCTGGCGCCAGCTGGCGGCCCAGGCGCGAGCCACGCCTTCACCCAACGGCGGCTGGCCCATGGGGGCGATGGCGCTGGCACTCCAACGCTCGCTCGCCAAGCCCGGAGTGTATGTGCTTCACCCCGAAGGCTCGGCAGTGGGGCCGGACGACGTGGGGGCTGCGATCCGCCGCGCCGGCGTGGCGCTGGTCGGGGCGACGAGTCTGCTGGCGGCACTCGCGTTCGTCTGGCGCGTCTGAAGCGATGAAACCCTTGACCTTGTGGCAGCTGCCGGCCCTCGCTGCGCTTGAACACGGCGGCGCCGATGCGCTCGGCCAGGCGGAATTCGATTTCTCGAGCAACGCCAATGCGGCCGGGCCCTTGCCGAGCGTGGCCGCGGCGGTCTCGGCCGCGTCTCGGCGCAGCTACCCCGACTCCGGCTACCGCGCGCTGAGGCAGCACCTGGGCGCCTGGCATGGCGTGGCGGCCGAGCGGATCGTGATGGCGACCAGCGCGAGCGAGTTCATCCACCGCCTGACTCTGGCGGCTGTGCGTTGGCGCGGCGTGCGTCGGGTCCTGGCGCCGTGCCCCGGGTACGGCGACTACGCCGCCGCCGCCCGTGCCGCGGGGCTGGCCGTGGCCGGCTACGAGCGCCTGGCCGAGCTTGTCCCGAGCGACTTCGCCGATGCCCGGGCCCTGGTCTGGATCACCGAACCGGCGAGCCCGAGCGGCAGCTCCGGCCTGGCCGAATGGCCGGCGTGGCTGGCCCGCGCCGATGGTGGCGGGGCGCTGGTGGCGCTCGACCTCGCTTACCAGCCGCTGCGTTTCGACGGCCGCGAGCTGCCGGCCGCGGTCGATAACGCGTGGCAGCTGTGGTCGCCCAACAAGGCCTGTGGTCTGACCGGGGTAAGGGCGGCGTACGCGATCGCTCCTGGCGGCGGCGAAGCGGTTGCCGCAACCCTGCGCGCGATGGCGCCCGGCTGGGTGGTGGGGGCCGACGGCGTGGCCTTGCTGTCGAGTTTTGCCAGCCCGCAGGCGAGGGCTGAACTGGCGATGCAGCGTGCCCTGCTGCAGGCCTGGCGCGCAATGCTGGTCCGGCAACTGGAGGCCCGCGGCTGGCGGGTCGAGGCGAAGGCAAGCGTCACGCCATTTTTCTTGGCTCGCCCGCCTGCTGCTCTCGATCACGCCGCCTTGCGTGGCTGTGGGATCAAGCTGAGGAAGCTGGACCGACTGGGCTTGCCGGGCTGGGTGAGGGTGGCGGCGCAAAGACCGGCGGCAGTGGCCGCCCTGGGCCGGGTTCTGGATTGGGGAAGGATGGCATGAAAGCCAAGGCGGTAATGGTCCTGGGTTGCACTAGCGATGCCGGCAAAAGCTGGCTGGCGACGGCGCTGTGCCGCTGGTACGCGCGCCGAGGTTATGCGGTGAAGCCGTACAAGGCGCAGAACATGAGCAACCACGCGCGGGTGGTGGCCCTGCCCGAGGGCGGTTTCGGCGAGATCGGCAGCGCCCAGTATTTCCAGGCGCTGGCTGCCGGCGCCAGACCCGAGGTGCGGATGAACCCGGTGCTCCTGAAGCCCGAGGCCGACACCCGCAGCCAGGTCGTGGTGATGGGCCGGGTGCGCCACGAGTTCGGCACCCTGCCGTGGCGCGAGCGCAGCGAGCTGCTGCGCGCCGAAGCCAACCGCGCTCTGGCCGAGCTGCAGGAGAACTGCGAGGTGATGGTGATCGAAGGCGCGGGTTCGCCGGCCGAGATTAACCTGGCGGCGAACGACTACGTCAACACCGGCACCGCACTCGCCTCGCGGGCGACCTGTTTGCTGGTGGCCGACATCGACCGCGGCGGCGCCTTTGCCCATCTCTACGGCACCTGGTCGCTGATGGACGAAGGCGTGCGCTCGCAGGTGCGCGGCTTCGTGCTCAACAAGTTCCGCGGCGACGAGCGTCTGCTGGCGCCGGCGCCGCAGCAGCTCGAAGAGCTGACCGGGGTGCCGACGCTGGCGGTGGTGCCGATGCTGCGCGAGCACGGCCTGCCCGAGGAGGACTCGGTGCCGCGCCCGTCCGCGGCCGGTCAGGGTCCCCGCGTCGTGGTGCTGGCCACGCCGCACGCGAGCAACCTCGACGAGTTCGCTCCGCTGGCCGCGGCCGGGGTGGCGCTGGCCTACAGCCGCGATGCGACCGACATCGCGGCCGCCGACTGGCTGATCCTGCCTGGCAGCAAACACACTCGCGCCGACCTTGCCTGGGTGCGCGCGGCCGGGCTCGAGCCTTCGGTCCAGGCGTTTGTCGCCAGCGGCAAGCCGCTGCTGGCGATCTGCGGCGGCCTGCAATGGCTGGGTAGCGAAGTGAACGATCCCGACGGTCTGGAAGGCGGCCGGGCCGGCAGCGACGCCGGTCTGGGGGTGTTGCCGCTCGCGACCCGTTTTTCGGCGGCGAAGGACTTGCGGCGCGGGACTTATCAGTTCGGCGGCCTGAACGGTGTCTGGGCCGGGCTGAGCGGCCTGGCTTTCGAAGGCTACGAGATCCACAGTGGTTGCAGCACCCCGTTCTCGCCTCTGACCGCCGCGTGTTCGACGCCTGGCGGCGGGGCCTGCGGCTGGCAGCTTGGCAATGTGCTGGCGGTCTACCCGCACGGCCTTTTCGAAAATCCGGCCGTGCTCGAGGCCTTGTTCGGCGGCGCCCGCCGCTCGCTCGACGCCAGCTTCGACCGCCTGGCTGATCAGATCGACGAGTCTTTCGGCGCAGCGAGCCTGCTCGGGCTGCTGCGCCTCTGAGTTGGTCGGAACCGGCCGCGAGAGTTCAGAACTCCTCCCAGTCGTCGTTGGCCTTGCGTGCCGGGGCAGGGGAAAGCGGAGCCGGCTTGACGGGGGCGGTCTTGACCGGTGTTGCCTTGGCCTGGGGGGCGAGCGGCGCCGGCACGGCCGCTGCTGCGGCGGTTTCGGCCGCGCTCAGCCGGAAGCGAGCGACGACCTGCTCCAGCTCGGCGGCCTGCTGTTTCAGGCTTGCCGCCGCGGCCGACGATTCTTCGACCAGGGCCGCGTTCTGCTGGGTCATCTGGTCGAGCGTGCCGATCGCTTCGTTGATCTGGTTGATGCCGGCGCTTTGCTCGAGGCTGCTGTGGGTGATTTCGCCGATCAGGGTCGTCACCTGCTTCACCTCGGACACGAGCTGATTCATGGTTGCGCCGGCGGCCTTGACCTGCGCCGTGCCGGTGTCGACGCGACTGGTCGAGTCTTCGATCAGGATCTTGATTTCCTTGGCCGCCTGCGCGCTGCGATGCGCGAGGTTGCGCACTTCGCTGGCCACCACCGCAAAGCCGCGGCCCTGTTCGCCGGCACGTGCCGCTTCGACCGCGGCGTTGAGGGCCTGGATGTTGGTCTGGAAGGCAATGCTGTCGATCACGCCGATGATTTCGGTGATCTTGCGGCTGGCGGCGTTGATCTCGTCCATCGTGGCGACGACCCGAGTGGCGTCTTCGCTTCCCTTGACGGCCACCAGGCTTGCGTTTTCGACGAGTTCTTGCGCCTTGCGAGCGGCGGTGGCAGTCGATTTCACGGTGCCGGTGAGCTCTTCCATCGCCGCCGCGGTTTCTTCCAGGTGGCTGGCCTGCGATTCGGTGCGGGCGGCAAGGTCCTGGTTGCCGAGGGCGATTTCGGTGCTGGCGTTGTAGACCGCTCCGCTGGAGCGGCGGATGTCGACGATCACGCCGGCGATCTTGTCGGCGAAGCGGTTGAAAGCCAGGCCGATGTGGGCGAGCTCGTCCTCGCCGTTGGTCTTGAGCCGGCGCGACAAGTCGCCGTCGCCGCTGGCGACTTCGTCCATCGCTTCCCGGGCAAGCACCAGGCGCTGCATCGCGGCCTTGATCGCCCAGGCGAGCAGCAGGGCGGCGCCGAGCACCATGGCCAGGGTCAGCCCGGCCGAGAGCCACAGCTGCTGGACGATGGGTTGCAGCGCGACCGCCTGGTCGAGGGCGATGGCCAGCACCCAGGGCGAGTTGGGAATCGCCGCCGTGGCCAGCAGCATGGTGCGGCCTCCGATCTCGACTTCGGGCAGGCTGCCGTCGCGTCGAGCGAGGGTCTCGGGCGTGAGCTGGGGGCTGAGTTCGGTGGCGGGCTTGAGGGCGAACTTGGCGTCAGGGTGGGCGAGGAGCTGGCTCGAGCGGTCGATCACGAAGGCGCTCGAGCCTTCCATCGGCTGGATCGCCCTGACCGTGGCCGCCAGATAGTCGAGCAGAACGTTGCCGCCGATCACGCCGACGATGGCGCCGTTCCTCTTGATCGGCTGGGCCAGAGTCACCATCGTGGCGCCGCTGCTGGCGCCCACCCGCGGCGCGGAAATGATCGGGCCGCCGGCCTTGATCGTTTCGGTGTACCAGCTGGTGACCGTGGGGTCGTAGTCCGCCTTGCGGCTGCCAGCCGGATACGAATACATGCGTTTGTCGGCAAAACCGAGCAAGGTCATCTCGAAGCCACCCGCGGTCTGGGCTGCTTGCAGGATCTCGACCGGGTTGGCCTTGTCGACCGCAAGCTCGATGGAGTTGACCGCCAGCCGGCGGCCCTGCAGCCATTCGCCGATTTTTTCGGCTTCCGATTTGGCCAGTTGGTGGCTGTCGGTCGCCAGCGACTTCAGCAGGGCGGCGCGATCGGTAAGAATCAAGGTGGCAGCCAGGGCCGCCATGGCAAACGCGACGATCGACAGCGAGATCGCCGTCAGGAGGGCCCGCAAGGACTTGAAACGCATGGTGCACTCTCGGAAGCCGAGCCGGCACGTCGTTTCCGACGACGGCCGTTCGGTCGGTTGCTGTTTGCTCCACCGAATGGCTAGCCCGCGGGAAGTGGCCGGGGCGGTCAGATCTCGCGGGCGCCGCGATGGAGCCCGTTCGCTGGACTCAGCCCAGGAGTCGACAGGGGAGCACCGGCTTTGAGTGGGCATTAACGAGTGAGGGTTGACGTGGGGTGGGCAAGCCGGGGTCCGGGCGGCCAGGCTCCAGTCGAGGGGAGGAGCGGTCCGGGGCGCCCGGCACCTGCTCGAAACGGAGGGCCGGGCCGGTGCGGCGAGCGTGCCTTGGGCATGATCCAGCGCAAATGCGGCAGTAGCGGAATGTTCGACGTGCCGGCCGTCGCTTCGATCGAAGACTCGGGCGAAGGCGGGCGGATCAAACCGTCGGTTCGCGCCCGTGCCTTGCCGCTATCCTGCCTCCCGGTCCGGTGACCCTGCTCGGAGATTCGGCATGTCCTACTTTGATGGCTTCATCGTGCCCGTGCCCAAGACCAAGCGCGAGGAGTACCGGTCGCTGGCGGAGATCTCGGCCGCGGTGCTGAAAGAGTTCGGGGCGATTCGCGTGGTCGAGTGCTGGAGCGATGCCTCGGGCCCCAGTGCAGACTCCTACCATGCGATCGAGGCGCGGCAAGACGAAAGCGCCTACCGAAGCTTTGCGGACGCCGTCGCCCCCGGGCCGGACGAAATCCTCGCGTGGTCCTGGGTCGAGTGGCCCGACAAGGCGACTCGTGATGCCGGCATGGAGAAGGCCATGGCGGACCCGCGCCTGCAGTTCCAGGACCGACCGGTCGTGTTCGACGGCACCCGGCTCATCGCCGGCGGGTTCGAGCCCCTGCTCGATACCGGACCGGCGGATTCGGCTGTCCCGCCGGCCAGCTTCAAAGCGCCTGATTGAGGAGCTGCGCCAGCCTCAGCCCGGCGCGCTCGAGCTGCTGGCGCACGACGGCAACACTGCGCTGCTGGTAGGCCCGGTCGAGCACGATCGGTTCGGCCAGCGTCCCCTCGCAACTGAAGCCCGCCAGCGGCTCGTAGACCTCGTTCAGCGCCACGGCGCGCGTCTCCGTCATCCAGCGGGTCGGGGCGTCGGCGGCGAGCGGCGCGTTATCGGCGGGCCTGGCTGACGGGGTCCAGCCCTGGAGCGCGGCGCTGGCCAACTGGCTGTCCCAGACCATGTGCAGCGTAGTGCCGGGTTTCAGCTCGATCCCTTCCATCTGCACCTTGGCGCCGCCGCCATTGGCATTGACGCCCGAGTGCAGCGGTTGGTGCAGATCGCCCACGAGATGCACGACCCACTTCAAGGCTTCGTTGCGCGATCGCAGGTCCTGGCTGCGGTCCTGCAGCACCCGGGTGTAATGGATGATCAGCTGGTCGACGCAACGACCGTCGCGGCAGGCGCCCAGCGCGTCGCTGCAGACCAGGTTGCGCCGCACGTGCCAGCCCTTGAACGCCTTGGGATCGGTCTTGACCGCTTCGTCGCGGATCTCGTCGGGCCACGAGGCGATCTCGGCCAGGCGTTTCCTGCCCGAGGGCCGGCCTAAGCGGTCGAGATCGCCCTGCAGGAGTTCGTGGACCTGGGCCGCCGCGGCCGGCGTGAGGTTGACTTCGGCCAAGGCGGCGACCGTTGCGTGCCCGGCTCGGCCCCAGGACCATGCGCTCAAGGGGAGCAGGGCGCACAAGGCGGCGACAAGAAGGCGTGGGCCGGTCATGGCGGGTCGTTGCTGTTTCATGATGGAGATGGAGGCGAGGTTGGCCGGCCGCTGGGCGGCTCGAATCAGTCCCTGCTCGCCCGGGCTTTCAGCGCGTCGAGGTAGCGGCCGCTCATCTCTTCCGCGCCCAGCGGTGTGGCTCCGCGCTGGGCTTCCCAGATCACCCGGCTCAGCGCTTCCATGATCTCGTGCATGGCGTCGTGTTCGCTGCCGCGGCGGGCGGCGAGTTGAAGGTAGACCGAGCGGATGCCGTGCGGCTGGTCGGCCTGGACCTGTTCGGCGATCGCCAGGTGCATCGCCAGGTGCAGGAAGGGGTTGGTGCGACCGTCTTCGACCGCGTAGTTGCGGGCAAGCGCGGCCTCGAGGTCGGTCAGTTCGTCGTGGTATTCGGGGTGGGCGACGATCGCGTCGGCGGCCAAAGCTTCGAGCGGCGAGAGCACGTTGCCTTCGCTGTGCTTGCGCCAGGTCTCGCAGAAGAAGCGGCGGACGTCGTCGACGGAGGGATTGAACATCAGGGTTCCAGTACCTTGGTCTTGAACTCGCACAGCGTCTTGATCGGGCAGCGCCAGCATTCGGGCTTGCGCGCCTTGCACACGTAGCGGCCGTGCAGGATCAGCCAGTGGTGGGCGTTGTGCAGGAACTCGGGCGGGGTGGACTTGAGCAGTTTGCGCTCGACTTCGTCGACCGTCTTGCCGGGGGCGAGGCCGGTGCGGTTGGCGACGCGGAAGATGTGGGTGTCGACCGCTATCGTCGGTTCGCCGAAAACGATGTTGAGCACCACGTTGGCGGTCTTGCGGCCCACGCCCGGCAGGGCTTCGAGCGCGGCGCGGTCGTGCGGCACCTCGCCGCCGTGCTGGTCGCGGAGGATTTCCGCCAGCCGCGCGACGTTTTTCGCCTTGTTGCGGAAGAGGCCGATCGTCTTCAGGTAGGGGATCAGGCCCTCGGCGCCAAGGGCGGCGATCGCCGCCGGGGTGTTGGCCACCGGGAACAGCTGGCGGGTGGCGAGATTGACCCCCTTGTCAGTGGCCTGGGCCGAGAGCACCACCGCCACCAGCAATTCGAAAGGCGAGTGGTATTCGAGTTCGCTCTTGGGGTGGGGGTCGATTGCGCGCAGGCGCTCGAAGATCTGGAAGCGTTTTTCGGCGTTCATGAGGGGTCATTGCGGCCGGGCTTGGCGGCGTGCGCGAGCGCGCGCCATCGCGGCCTGGATCATCGATTGCTTGTGGTCGACGGTTTCGGTGTCGGTCGTCGGGGTATCCGCACTGGGTGCGGGGGCGATCGCCCTGGCGCCAAGACGCTCGTCGCGCTCGGCCTGGTCGCGAGCGAGCCGCTGGCCACGGGCTACGAAGCGGGTCCGGGCAAGGCGGGCGTCGGTTTCGGTCCAGTCGCGGCCGGCTGGAACCATGGCGATGCAGTCCATCGGGCATGGCGGAATACACAGCTCGCAACCGGTGCACCACGAGGAGATGACCGAATGCATGCGCTTGGAGGCGCCGACGATGGCATCGGTGGGGCAGGCGCGGATGCACAGGGTGCAGCCGATACACAGGCTCTCGTCGACCACCGCCACGGCGAGCGGACCTTCGGTGCCGCATAAAGGGTCGAGCGGCAGGACGGGCCGGCCGGTCAGGGCGGCGAGCTTGGCGATGCCGGCCGCGCCGCCCGGCGGGCAGCGGTTGATCGCTGCCGAGCCGGTGGCGATCGCTTCGGCGTAAGGACGGCAGCCGGAGTAGCCGCACTGGGTGCACTGGGTCTGCGGCAGCAGCTCGTCGACGGCGTCGACCAGGAGGGGAAATGCAGTCATGGGTGAATTATCGCGCCCCGGCTCGGGGGGCGTGGAAGCTGCCACGCCATCGCCCTCGAACCCGGCTCAGGCGTTGGCGCGGATGAACTCGGCGATCTGCGGGGCGATTTGCTCGCGCCAGCGGCGCCCGCTGAAGATGCCGTAATGGCCGACGCCCTTTGCGGTGAGGTGTTTCTGGCGCGCAGCCGGGATGGCCTTGCACAAGTCGTGGGCGGCCTGGGTCTGGCCGCTGCCGGAGATGTCGTCGAGTTCGCCTTCGATGGTGAAAAGCGCCGTGTTGCGGATGGCCTCCGGCGCGACCCTCTCGCCGCGCACGCTCCAGGTGCCGAGCGGCAGGCGGTGCTCCTGGAACACGATCTTGATGGTGTCGAGGTAATACTCGGCCGGCAGGTCGAGCACGGCGTTGTATTCGTCGTAGAACAGGCGGTGCGAGGCTACGTCCTCCTGGTCGCCCTTGACCAGGTCAAGGTAGTAGTCCCAGTGCGAACTCACGTGCCGGTCGGGGTTCATCGCCACGAAGCCGGCGTGTTGCAGGAAGCCGGGGTAGACCCGCCGCAGATACCCCGGGTAGCTGCTCGGGACCTTGAAGATCACGTGGTTCTCGAACCACTCGTAGGGCTTGCGGATCGCCAGCGCATTGACTTCGGTCGGGCTTCTGCGGGTGTCGATCGGTCCCCCCATCATGGTCATCGAACGCGGCTGCTTGGGGTCGCCGCGTGCAGCCATCAGGGAGACGGCGGCGAGCACCGGCACGGTCGGCTGGCAGACCGAGATCAGGTGTACGTCGGGGCCGAGCAACTGGGTGAACTCGATCACCGTGTCGACGTAGTCGTCGAGGTGGAAGGGGCCGGCGGCGAGCGGCACGCGGCGGGCGTCGACCCAGTCGGTGACCCATACGTCGTGGTGGGGCAGCAGGGCGCGCACGGTGTCGCGCAGCAAGGTGGCGTGGTGGCCCGAGAGCGGCGCGACCAGCAGGACCTTGGGGTCGGCGGGGCGGCCCGCCATCGCGGGAGGAAAGTCGCGGCGGAAGCGGACGAGCCGGCAGAAGGGCCGGGCGAGCACCAGTTCTTCGGAGACCGGCACCTCGATGCCGTCGACCGTCGTGGCGGGCAGGTTCCAGGCCGGTTTGCCGTAGTGTTTTCCGAGCCGGTGCAGCAGGTCGTAGCCGGCCGCCATGCGGCTTGAGACCGGCATGTAGGCGAGCGGGCTGTACGGGTGGGAGAACAGCGCCGAACTCGCCTGGGCCCAGGCCGCGAGCGGGTTCAGGAAACTTCTTTGCAGCTCATGCAACTGGTAGAGCACGGGCGAGTCACTCCGGGGATGGCGCAGCGGTCGCTGCACTGCAAAACGAATCGATTATGGGGCCGGTTTCCGGCCCGCGGCAATCGATAGCCTTGCGCCCGCTGGCCTCACCAGTAGTTTTCGACCACCAGGTTGCCGGGGTTGCCGCGCCGTGGCGACTTGAAGCCGCGCCCGGCCAGGGTGGCGCGGGTGGTCTTCACCATCTCGGGGTTGCCGCAGATCATCACGCGCGAGAGCTCGGGATCGAGCCGGCAGGCGGCCGCCGACTCCAGCGCTCCCGATTCGATCGCCTGCGGAATGCGTTGGGCGAGCCAGGGCCCGGGCTCGCGGGTAACGACCGGGACGTAGCGCAGCGACTTGCCGGGGGCGGCGCCAAAACGCGGGTCACGGCCGATCTCAGCGATTTGCTCCGCATAGGCCAGTTCGGCCGCGGTGCGCACCGAATGCACGATCACGATCCGGTCCCACTGGCTCCAGGTGAGCGGGTCGCGCGCGATCGACAGATAGGGCGAGAGCCCGGTGCCGGTTGCCAGCAGCCAGAGGTCGCGGCCGCCGGGGAAGCGGTCGACCGTGAGAAAACCGTAAGGGCTGCGTTCGACCTCGACCTCGTCGCCGACCGCCATCGAGTCGATGCGGGAGGAAAACTCGCCGCCGGGGATGACGATCAGATAGAACTCGAGAAAATCGTCCTCCGGGCTCGAGACCATCGAATACGCCCGCGAGACCCGTTTCATTCCATCCGGGGCGGCGGGGTCGGGCAGGTTCAGGCCGAGCCGGGCGAACTGGCCGGCCGCGAAGCGATAGTCGGCGCTGCGGCTGAGGCGGAACGAAATCAGCCCGGGAGACCAGCGGTGCACCCAGGTGATTCGTTCGGTGGTGGATTTATCGTTCACTCGACGACAGGGCGGGCAGGGCCCGCCGGCCAACTCATCGCTCGAGCAGGTGCTTCTTGACTCGCACATCCTTCCATTCGTCGGCGTCGGGTGCGTGCGGCTTCATGCGAGTGATCGACGGCCAGCTGCGCGACAGCTCGGCGTTGAGCGGGGTGTACTCGCGCTGGTCGGCGGGAACGTCTTCTTCGGCGTAGATCGCATTGACCGGGCATTCCGGGATGCAAACCGCGCAATCAATACACTCGTCAGGGTCGATGACGAGGAAGTTGGGGCCCTCGCGGAAGCAGTCCACCGGACAGACGTCGACGCAGTCGGTGTATTTGCACTTGATGCAGGGCTCGGTGACGACGTGCGTCATCCTTTTCTCCGTAGGCAGGGCGCCGGGGCGCAGGGTGAAACCAAGTCCGCTATTCTAGCGGACCGCTAGTAGGGCACGTTTGCCCCTGCCAACTCATCCCAGGTCTTTCCTTGATGATCAGCCGCCGTGACTTACTGGCCGCCTCCGCGCTGGCCAGCCTGCTCCCCACGACTCGTGCCCAGGGCGCTGCCGCGATCCGGATCGGCGAAGTCAACAGTTATTCGACGATCCCTCAGTTCACCGTTCCCTACCGCATGGGCTGGCAGTTGGCGGTCGAAGAAATCAACGCCGCGGGCGGACTGCTGGGACGACCGGTCGAGGTGATTTCGCGCGACGACAACGGCAGGCCCGAAGATGCTACCCGGCTTGCGGCCGAACTGGTGAGCAAGGAAAAGGTACACCTGCTCGCCGGCACCTTCCTGTCGAACGTCGGTCTGGCAGTGGCCGATTTCGCCGCCCGCAACAAGGTCTTGTTCGTCGCGGCCGAACCGCTGTCCGACGCCATGGTCTGGGACAAGGGCAACCGCTACACCTTCCGTCTGCGGCCGTCGACCTATATGCAAAGCGCGATGCTGGTCGAGGAAGCGGCCAAGCTGCCCGTCAAGCGCTGGGCGATCATCGCGCCCAACTACGAATACGGCCAGTCGGCGGTGGCCAGTTTCAAGGCGCTCCTGAAGGCGCGCCGGCCCGACGTCGAGTTCGTCGCCGAGCAATGGCCGGCGCAGGGCAAGCTCGAAGCCGGTTCGACCGTGCAGGCGATTATTGCCGCCCGTCCCGAAGCGATCTTCAACGTCACCTTCGGCGCCGACCTTGCCAAGCTGGTGCGCGAAGGCAACCAGCGCGGCCTGTTCCCGCGCGTGCCGGTGGTGAGCCTGCTGTCGGGCGAGCCCGAGTACCTCGACGTGCTCAAGGACGAGACCCCGCGCGGCTGGGTCGTCACCGGCTACCCCTGGGACCAGATCGCCACGCCCGAACACGTGAAGTTCTTCAACGCGTATTTCAAACGCTGGCGCGAGAACCCGAAGATGGGGTCGGTCGTGGGTTACGCCACGTTCGCCGCGATCTTCGCCGCGATCCTCAAGGCCAAATCGACCGATACCGAGAAGCTGATCGCCGCTCTGCGCGGCCTCAACTTCGCCACCCCTTTCGGCCCCGCACTTTTCCGGGCCCAGGACCAGCAGTCGACCATGGGCGCTTACGTCGGCCGTCTCGACGTGCGCGGCGGCAAGGGCACGATGGTCGACTGGCGTTATGCCGACGGCAAGAACTTCCTGCCCAGCGACGCCGAGGTGGCGCGCCGCCGCCCGAACAACTGAATCAGCGAGGCATGGCGGACTTGGACCGGCGGAGGGCCAGGGGTGACGGCCCGGCCTCGGCGGGACCGGCGCCTTGCCTTTGCCGCAGCTTCCAGTGGACTTGATCCTTGCCCAACTGCTGACCGGGCTCGCGCAGGCGAGCACGCTGTTTCTGGTCGCCTCGGGCCTGACCATCATCTTCGGCGTGACGCGGGTGGTGAACTTCGCCCACGGCTCGCTCTACATGCTGGGCGCCTACCTCGGCTACACCCTCGCGAGCCAGGTGCCGGACTCGGTCCCGGCCTTCTTTGCTGCGCTGGTCGTGGCGGCGCTGCTGGTGGGGCTGATCGGCGCGGCGGTCGAGATGAGCCTTTTGCGGCGGGTCTATGGCGCGCCCGAGATCTTCCAGCTGCTGGCCACCTGGGGTGTGGTGCTGGTGGTGCAGGACGTGGCCCTCGCCATCTGGGGGCCGCAGGAGCTGTTTGCGCCGCGGGCGCCCGGTTTCAAGGGCGCGGTCGAAATCGCGGGTGCCTTCGTTCCCAGCTATACCTTGCTGCTGCTGGCGGTCGGGCCGCTGGTGGCTCTGGCCCTGCACGGACTGCTGCAGCACACGCGCTGGGGCGTGATGGTGCGCGCCTGCACCCAGGACCGCGAGATGGCAGGGGCGCTCGGCATCAACGAGCCGCTGATCTTCACCAGCGTGTTCGCTCTGGGAGCGGCGCTGGCCGGCCTGGCGGGCGCGTTGCAGATCCCGCGCGAGACGGTCAATCTGCAGATGGACCTGACGATCGTGGTCGAGGCCTTCGTCGTGGTTGTGGTCGGCGGCCTGGGCTCGGTCGCTGGCGCCTTCTGGGCCGCGCTCGGCATCGGCATCCTGCATGCCTTCGGCACCTGGTGGCTGCCGCAATCGACCCTGGTCCTGATCTTCCTGGCGATGGGCGTGGTGCTGGTGCTGCGGCCCTACGGCCTGAAGGGCAGGCCCGAGCCGGCTGGCCAGACCAGCGCCGGGCCGATTCCGCCGCCTTTGCGTCCAGCCTCGCGGCTCGAGACCGGGGTCTGGCTGACGCTCGCGGCCGCTGCCGTGCTCGCCCCGGCCTGGCTGGGCGATTACGCCCAGGTGCTGGCCACCGAGTTCGCGATCGCGGCGCTGTTTGCCGCCAGCCTGCATGTCTTCATGAGCCACGCCGGCATCGTCTCCTTCGGCCACGCCGCGTTTTTTGGCGCCGGCGCCTACGCGGCGGCGCTGCTGTTCAAACACCTGGGCGCGGGCCTCGCCCTCAACCTGTTCGCCGCGCCCCTCGTGGCGGCGGTGCTGGCCGCAACGGCGGGCCTGCTGATCCTGCGTGCGAGCGGTGTTTACGCCGCGATGCTGACTTTGGCGCTGGCGCAGATCCTGTGGTCGGGCGCTGTCCAGTGGGTGGGAGTGACCGGCGGCGACAACGGCATCCTGGGCGTGTGGCCGCCGCTTAGCTCGAAGCTCACGTATTACTGGCTCACGCTCGCGATCGTGCTGGCGGCCCTGCTCGTGCTGCGGCGGCTGGCACTGTCGCCGGCGGGCTTCGCCCTGCGCGCGACCCGCGACGCGCCGGCTCGGGCCGCTGCGCTCGGCATCGACGGCCGCCGCCTGCAGCTGGCCGCTTTTGTCGTCGGCGGGCTGTTCGCGGGCCTGGCCGGGGTCTTGCAGGTCTATCTCAAGGGAGCAGTGTTCCCCACTGCGCTCAGCATTCCAGTCTCGGTCGATGCCTTGGTCATGGTGCTGCTCGGCGGCCTCAACACCTTGTCGGGCCCGGTGGTGGGTGCGGTGGTCTACCAAGGCCTGGTGACGGAAGTGGTGCGGCTGACCGAACACTGGCGCCTGGTGCTGGGGCTGACCATCATCGCCATGGTGGTGCTGTTCCCTCAGGGCTTGATGGGTTGGTGGCGGCAGCGCGATCGCCGCAGGGGGCGGACATGAGCCTCGTGGTCCGGGCCCTGGTCAAGGCTTTCGGCGGCGTGCGTGCGGTCGATGGAGTCAGTTTTGAGGTCGCGGCGGGCAGCATCAACGCCCTGATCGGTCCCAATGGCGCGGGGAAAAGCACGCTTTTTGCGCTGCTCGCCGGTCAGCTGGCGGCCGACGCCGGGACGGTGGTTTTCGGTGGCCTTGATCTCACCCGCCTCAGCGTGCTCGAACGCGCCCGCGCCGGAGTCGGCCGCACTTTCCAGGTGGCGCAGGTATTTTCCTCGATGACGGTGTTGCAGAACGCCCAACTCGCGCTGCTGGCCGCGCGCGGCGAGGCACACGATCCGGCGCGTCGGCTCTGGGACCGGCGGCGGGACGAGGCGCTGGCCCTGCTCGCCGAAGTCGGCCTGCAGGGACAGGGAGAACGCGCCGCGAGCGAGCTGGCTTACGGCGATGTCAAGCGGCTCGAGTTCGCTCTGGCCCTGGCGGCGCAGCCCCGCCTTCTGCTGATGGACGAACCCACGGCCGGCATGGCGCCGGCCGAGCGGCTGGCCCTGATGCTGATGGTGACGGCCCAGGCGCGCGCGCGCGGCGCCACGGTGTTGTTCACCGAACACAGCATGGACGTGGTTTTCGGCTTGGCCGAACGGGTGCTGGTGATGTCGCGCGGGCGCCTGATCGCCGACGGCCCGCCCGACGCGGTGAGAGCCGACCGCCAGGTGCGGGCGGTCTACCTGGGCGAAGACGAGGCCAGGCCATGAAACCCGCGCTCGAACTGCGTTCGCTCAAGGCCTGGTACGGCGCCGCCCAAGTGGTGTTCGACATGTCGCTCGAACTCGCGGCAGGCGAGGTCCTGGCCGTGGTCGGGCGCAACGGTGCCGGCAAGAGCTCGCTGCTCAAGAGCGTGATCGGACTGATGCCGCGGGCCGAAGGCGCGGTCCTGCTCGGCGGCGAGCCGGTCGGCCGCTGGCCGGCTTTCCGGCGCGCCCGGGCCGGACTCGGCTACGTGCCGGAGGAGAGGCGCATCTTCACCGAGCTCAGCGTGGCCGACAACCTCAGGATCGCGGCCCGCCCCGGCGCTTTCGACGAGGCCGCCTTGCTCGAGCTATTTCCCAACCTGGCCGAGATGCTGGACCGCCCGGCGGCACAGATGAGCGGCGGCGAGCAGCAGATGCTGGCCGTGGCGCGGACGCTTGCCGCCAACCCGAGCGTGGTCCTGCTCGACGAGCCCTCGGAAGGCATTGCGCCGATCGTGGTGGCGCGGATGCGGGCGGCGGTGGGCGCGATGAAGCAGCGCGGCGTGGCGATCCTGCTGGCTGAGCAAAACTTGGGTTTCGTTGCGGCTTGCGCCGATCGGGCGATCCTGGTCGAACAGGGCCACACCGTAGCCGAAGTCGGGCCCGCAGAACTCGCGCAACCCAGCGCTGCGGTCAAGCGTGTTCTGGGGCTTTAGAGAGTCTGACCTACAATCGGCGCGACAAGGGCCTAGTCTCAAGGCCTAGCGACTCAAGCTCATGATCATCAACTCGCTGCTCGATACCGACCTGTACAAGTTCACGATGATGCAGGTCGTCCTGCACCAGTTTCCCGGTGCCCAGGTCGAATACCGCTTCAAGTGCCGCAACCCCGGCGTCGACCTCACGCCTTATATCGACGAGATCCGCGAGGAGCTGCGCCACCTCTGTTCGCTGCGGTTTACCGAGGACGAACTCGAGTACCTGCGCGCGCTGCGCTTCATCAAGAGCGACTTCGTCGACTTCCTCGGCCTGTTCCAGCTCAACCGCAAATACATCGAAATCGCGCCCAGCGCCAAGGCCAATGGCGAGATCGACATCGTCATCAAGGGTCCCTGGCTGCACACCATCCTGTTCGAGATCCCGGTGCTGGCGATCGTCAACGAGGTCTATTTCCGCCGCACCCAGCCGCAGGCCGACTTCGAGCAGGGGCGCCGCCGCCTGCGCGAAAAGATGGCGCTCTTGCTCGAGCAATCGGACTCGCCCGATCTCCATATCGCCGACTACGGCACCCGGCGGCGCTTTTCCCGCGTATGGCAGGCCGAAGTGCTCGCCACCCTCAAGGCCGAGCTCGGGCCGATGCTGGCTGGCACCAGCAACGTCATGTTCGCCATGCAGCAAGGCATGCTGCCGCTGGGCACGATGGCACACGAATACCTCCAGGCCTGCCAGGCGCTGGGGCCGCGACTGCGCGATTCGCAGATCTTCGGTTTCGAGATGTGGGCCAAGGAGTACCGCGGCGATCTCGGCATCGCCCTGTCGGATGTCTACGGGGTCGATGCCTTCCTGCGCGACTTCGACCTCTATTTCTGCAAGCTTTTCGACGGCGCGCGCCATGACTCGGGCGACCCCGTCGCCTGGGGCGAGCGCCTGATCGGACACTATGAGGCGAACCGGGTCGACCCGCGCACCAAGACCCTGGTGTTCTCGGATTCGCTCACCTTTGCCAAGGTGATCGAGCTCTACCAGCGTTTTGCCGGCCGCTCGCGAGTGGCGTTCGGCGTCGGCACCAATCTCACCAACGACCTCGGCTACACCCCGTTGCAGATCGTGATCAAGATGGTTCGCGCCAACGGCCAACCGGTGGCCAAGCTGTCGGACTCGCCCGAGAAAAACATGTGCGAAGACAAGGCCTACCTGGCCTATCTGCGCCAGGTGTTCGAGATCGGTGACAACCCGCGGGCTGGCTAGAATCCGCGCATGAACACTTTGTCGCGCCGCGCCGAAGGTCTCGGCACCGAAAACGCCTTTGTTGTGCTGGCCGAGGTCAACCGCCTGCAGCAGCAGGGGCAAGACATCGTTTCTTTCTGCATCGGCCAGCCCGACTTTCCCACCCCGGCCCGGGTCCAGGACGCGGCGGTCGCAGCGATCCGCGCCGGGCGGCACGGTTACACCCCATCGGCCGGAATCGACGAGTTGCGAGAGGCGGCGGCGCAAAGCATGGCACGCGCGCGCGGAATCAACATCGCCGCGGCCGACGTGGTGGTCGGCGCCGGTGCCAAACCCTTCATCGCCTACGCCATCGCCTCGGTCACCGATTACGGCGTGGGCGACGAAGTGATCTACCCGGTGCCGGGTTTCCCGATCTACGAGTCGCAGATTCTCGTCAATGGTGCCGTGCCGGTGGCCTTGCCGCTGCGGGAGTCGCGCGGTTTTGCCTTCGACCCGTTCGAGCTCGAGCGCCGGATTTCGCCGCGCACCAAGCTGCTGATCCTCAACACGCCGCACAACCCCACCGGCGGCCTGCTCGGCCGCGCCGAGCTCGAGGCCATCGCTGCTGTCCTGCAGCGCCACCCGCAGGTCTGGGTCTACGCCGACGAGATCTACAGCCGCCTCGTCTACGACGGCGAGTTCGTCTCGATCGCGAGCCTGCCCGGGATGCAGGAGCGGACCATCATCGCCGACGGCGCCTCCAAGACCTACGCAATGACCGGGTGGCGCATTGGTTATGTGGCCAACCGCAGGCTGGCTCCGATTTTTACCCGCTGGATCACGAATACCGAAAGCTGCGCCAGCCAGATCAGCCAGTGGGCTGCGTTGGAGGCGCTGACCGGCCCGCAGGACGAAGCCGAACGCATGCGCGACTCGTTCCGGCGCCGCCGCGACTTGATTGTCGGCCAACTCAACCAGGTGCCGGGTTTTGCCTGCGCGAGCCCGGGCGGGGCCTTCTACGCCTGGCCCAACGTCACGCAGGCGTGCGAGATGGTTGGCGTCGCCGACTCCGAAGCCTTGCGCCAGCGCCTGCTGATGGAGGCCGGCGTGGCGGTGCTCGCCGACACCCACTTCGGTCCGCGCGTGGCGGGCGAAGCTCAGCACCTCCGCTTTTCCTACGCGACCAGCGAGTCGGCGATCGAGGAGGGCGCGGCGCGGCTGGCGGCCTTCATGCGCCGCTCTTCGATTCGGTGACCCCATGAGCCTCGATACCGCGCGTGCCCGCGCCGCCATCTTCGACCGCATCCGCACCAACCAGGGCCGCGCCGCGGCCGACGCGCCGGGTGAGCGGGAGGCAGCAGCCGACTACCTGGAGCGCCACCCGGCCGGCCCCAGGCCATCGATCGACGGCAGCCTGCTCGAACGCTTCAAGGTCATGAGCTTGCGTATGTCGAGTTCGGTGAGCGAAGTGGAGTCGCTGAGCGCGGCGCCGGCCGCAGCCGCGGCCTATCTGGCCGAGCAGGGCCTGACGCCCCGGGTCGTGGTGTGGCCGCAGCTGGCCGGACTCGACTGGAGCGGGGCCGGGCTCGAGGTCGAAGTCCGTCGACCGCGCTTCGACGAGTCGCAAGGAAGCGATGCGGTTGGCATCACGGGGGCTTTCTGCGCCCTGGCCGAGACCGGCACCCTGGTGCTGCTGTCGGGCGCGGAGTCGCCCGCTTCAAGCCATCTGCTGCCCGAGACCCACATCGCATTGCTGCGGGCTTCGCGCATCGTCGCCGGCATGGAAGACGCCTTCGCCCTGATCCGCGCCGAACACGGCGAGTTGCCGCGTGCGGTCAACATGGTCTCGGGGCCTTCGCGCACGGGAGACATTGAACAGACCATCGTCCTGGGCGCGCATGGGCCTTACCGCGTGCACATCATCATCGCCGTCGGCGAATGAGGCGCCCGCCCGATACGGAGATCGATTGATGTTGCATCTTCAACGCGGCCTGTGGCTGGCAGCGGCCGGCGTGCCGGGGCTGGCGCAGGCGGCCGAAATCAATGGCGCCGAACTGGGGCTGGTCTGGGCGGTCCCGTTTGCCGGCATCCTGCTGTGTATCGCGCTGATGCCGCTGCTGGCGCTGCGGGTCTGGCATCACCATTACGGCAAGATCGCGGTGGCGTGGGCGCTCGCGGTGGTGCTGCCGCTGGCGTATATCTACGGCCCGGGCGCGGCCTCCGCCGTGGTTTCCCACATCCTGCTCGCGGACTACCTGCCTTTCATCATTTTCGTCGGCGCCTTGTACGTCGTGGCGGGCGGCATCCACATCCGTGGCAACTTCGTCGGCACTCCGCTCGTCAATACCGGCCTGCTCGGCCTCGGCGCCGTGCTGGCCAACCTGATGGGCACGACGGGAGCGGCGATGCTGCTGATTCGGCCGCTGATCCGTGCCAACGACCATCGCCGCTACCAGACTCACACTTTCGTTTTTTTCATCTTCGTCGTTGCCAACATCGGCGGTTCGCTCACGCCGCTGGGCGATCCGCCGCTTTTCCTGGGTTTTCTGAAAGGCGTGGATTTCTTCTGGACGGCGCAACACATGGCGGCCCCCATGGGAGTGGCGGTGGGCATCCTGCTCGCGCTGTATTTCGTCATCGATTTCGTCCTCCACCGGCGCGAGAAGCGGCGCGGCTTTCTGCCGGATCCGACACCGCACCGCGACACCCGCTTCGGCCTCGACGGCCAGATCAATCTGTTGCTGCTGCTGGCCTTGATCGGTGCCGTCCTGCTCTCGGGCTTCTGGCGGCCGGGGCTGGAGTTCACGGTGGCCGGGGTCGAGTTCTCTCTGCAGAACCTGGCGCGCGACCTGATTTTCATTGTGACCGCCGGTCTGTCGCTGGCGCTCACGCCGGCCATCGCCCGCACCAACAACCAGTTCAGCTGGGGGCCGATCTTCGAGGTCGCGAAGCTGTTTTTCGGCATCTTCATCACCATCGTCCCCGTGCTCGCCATGCTCAAGGCGGGGGCCGATGGCGCGTTCGCGCCGCTGGTGGCTTTGGTGACGCTGCCCGGCGGGGGGGCGGACAACACGATGTATTTCTGGCTGACCGGGGCGCTGTCTTCCTTCCTCGACAACGCGCCGACCTACCTCGCTTTCTTCAACCTGGCCGGTGGCGATGCCTCGGTTCTGATGAGCACGGGCGCGACCACCCTGATGGCAATTTCGGCCGGCGCGGTGTTTATGGGAGCCAACAGCTACATCGGCAACGCGCCCAACTTCATGGTGGTGGCGATCGTGCAGGACCGCGGGCTGAAGATGCCGAGCTTCTTCGGCTACATGCTCTGGTCGACCGCGATCCTGATTCCCTTGTTCATCCTGGTCTCGTGGCTGTTCTTCCGCTGAGCCGGCGGCTTGCGCCGCCGGCGTGGGAGAATCCGCGCTGGCGCCTGCGCGGGGTGCACCTTATCTAGAGGGATAGCCATGTCCGACATTCACATCGTTCGCCGCCACCACCTAACGCTGGCCGAGGCAAAACAAGTGGTGCAGGAAGCGGCCGACGATCTGGCGGCCGAATACGAGCTCGAGTCCGAATGGCAGGGCAACACCCTGCATTTCTCCCGCGGCGGCGTCGACGGGACGATGAAGGTGAAGGCCTCCGAGATCGAGCTCGAGGTCAAGCTCGGTTTCCTGCTGCGCGCTTTCCGCGGCAACTTCGAGAGCCATATCGAACGCCACCTGGGACAGCGCCTGGACGAACACAAGGCCATGGCCAAGGTGGCCAGGAAAACGACCAAGAAGGCCTGAACTCTGAAGCTGGCGACGGAAAAACGAAGGGGCGCCTGAGCGCCCCTTGTTGTGCCGGTCGGACAGATCAGCCTTTGAGTTCCTCGATCAAGTCGATGTATTGCTGCATCGCGGCCTCCTTGGCCGTGCCCGCCAGTGCGTTCCAGGCGTCCCACTTGGCGCGGCCGACCATGTCGGTGAAACCCGGGCGGGAACCTTCGACATCGCCGCTGCTCGCCTGCTTGTAGAGCGCGTACATGCGCAGCAGCGTCATGTTGTCGGGGCGTTCCGACAGGTTCTTGGAATCAGCCACCATCTGCTGGAACTTCGCTTCGAGATCGGAACTCACGGAAACTTCCTCCTAGGTCAAATGCGCGTCAGGGAAAACGCGCGTCCTCAACTATTATGCCGACAGAGGACTGGTCATCGCACCGAGGAGGTCAAGAGAATGCCCAAGCGCGAGCGCATGTCGCCGGTGGATACCGCCTGGCTGCGGATGGATTCGCCCGGCAACCTGATGATGATAGTCGGCGTTTACCGGCTGGCGTCCGAGGTCGATTTTGCCCGCTTGCGCGCGGTGATCGAACACCGGCTGCTGTCGCATTTCCGTTTCCGCGCGCGGGTGGTGAGCGATGCCGCCGGGACCTGGTGGGAGGAAGACGAAGACTTCGACCTTGACCAGCATCTGATCCGTATCGCCCTCACCGGCAAGGGGACGCGGCGCGACTTCCAGCGCCTGACCGGGCAGCTCGCCGGCGAGGCGCTCGATCCCAACCGGCCGCTGTGGCAGATGCACCTGGTCGACAACGTCGAAGGCACGCAGGCGCTGGTGGTGCGCATCCACCACTCGATCGGCGACGGCATCGCCTTGATCGGTGTCTTGCTCGGCATTTCGACCCTGGACCCCGGATCGCCCGACAATGCCGCGCCCGAGCCGCGGGTGGCGCATCCGGCCGCGGGCGACGACGCCGTCCACGGCTGGGACGCCCTGCTGCGCCCCTTCACCGACGTCACGGTCAAGGCGATCGACGCCACCGGCGGCATCGCGACCCGAGTCCTGCAGGCTTACGGCGCCATGCTCGACGATCCCGAGATGGTGGGCGAAGCAGCCGGCGAATACGCGCGGGTGGCGACCCAGGTGTCGAAGGACATCGCCGGCATCGCCCTGATGGCGCCCGACACGCCGACCAGCCTCAAAGGCAGGCCTTCAGGTTCGAAAGTGGTGGCGTGGACCGATCCGATCGAACTCGAAGAGATCAAGGCGGTCGGTTATGCGCTGGGCTGTTCGGTCAACGACGTTCTGCTCGCCTGCGTGGCGGGGGCGTTGCGAGCGTATTTCGTCGATCGCGGCGAGGCGGTCGACGGGGCGGAGCTGCGCGCGATGGTGCCGGTCAACCTGCGTTCGCCCGGCGACGCGACCCTGGGCAATAAGTTCGGCCTGGTGCCGGTGTTGCTGCCGGTCGGCATGGAGAACCCGATCCAGCGCGTGTTCGAGGTGCGAGAGCGCATGGCCGAGCTCAAGCACGGCTATACCGCGGTGTTGGCGATGGGACTGCTGGGCGTGATCGGGATCGCGCCGCGCAGCGTGCAGCGCCAGATCGCTGAAGTCCTCGCGGCCAAGGCGAGCGCCGTGATGACCAATGTGCCGGGGCCGCAGCAGCCGCTTTACCTGGCCGGCACGAAGATCGAGCGGGTGATGTTCTGGGTGCCGCAGTCCGGGTCGATCGGCATGGGAGTGTCCATCCTTTCCTACAACGGCGCGGTCCAGTTCGGCCTGGTGACCGACAAGAAGATCTGTCGCGAGCCGCAGCAGATCATCGACCGCTTCCGGCCCGAGTTCGAGAAGCTGGTCAATGCCTTGCTGCTGCTGCCCTGGGGCAAGCCGGTCAACCCGGTCGAAGCCGAATCCTGGCTCTTTCCCGATTTGCCGGGACCGGCGCCCAGCCGGCGCTCCCGCCGCAGTCCGTCGGCCGAAACCGCGCCCGCGATGCCGCCCCCCGTCCGCCGCCGCCGATCGGCCTTTGCCGCCGCACGCGGCGCGCACTGAAGACCGATCCGCCAAGAAGCCGGGGCCGGGACCCAGACTCGAGCCCGGGTCAAGAGCGGCTGTCCGGGGGCGGAGGAGCGGCCGGCGGGTGAGCGCCGGCCGGTGCGAAGCGGTCGAGGATGTGGCTGGTCATGCCCCTGGCGAGTTCCTCCTCGCCGAAAAAGACGGTGCCGATGCCGTCCTGGCGCAACAGGCGCGACTCGTCTTCGCCGTGGGTCCGCAGCACCACCTCGATGCCCGGGTTGAGGGTGCGCGCCGTGTCCACGATCCGGCGCATGTCGATCGGGTCGGGGGTGGCGACGACCAGCATGGCCGCATGTGCGATATGCGCCTGGATCAATACCGCCGGGTCGGAAGCGTTCCCCGAGACTGCAGCAAGGCCCTTCTGGCGCAGGGATTCGACCAGTTCGCGGTTCTCCTCGGCAACGACGTAGGGAACTCCGCGAGCGTCGAGGGCGCTTGCGATCCGGCGGCCGACCCGTCCGAATCCAACCAGCACCACCTGGCCCTCGAGGTACTTGCGGGCCGTGCTCATGGGGAGTTCGGCGTACGGATCCTCCCTGCGCTCGAGCCGCCGGGCGAACTCGGAGCGCTCCAGGAGCCAGCGCTGGACCGGGGCGATGGCGATGAAGAGCAGCGGATTCAAGGCGATCGAAATCAGCGCCCCGGCCAGCACCAGGCTCATGCCTTCGGCGGGCAGGAGGCCGAGCGTCGTTCCCAGTCCGGCGAGGATGAACGAGAATTCGCCGATCTGCGCCAGGCTGACGGCGACGACCAGGGCCGTGTTCAGCGGGTAACGCAAGGCCAGCACCAGTACCAGCGCTGCGATCGACTTGCCGAAGATGATGATCGCGATCACGGCCAGCACATGCAGGGGCTGCTCGATCACGATGGCAGGTTCGAACAACATGCCGACGGCGACGAAAAACAGTACTGAAAAGGCGTCGCGCAAGGGCAGCGACTCCTCGGCGGCCCGGTGGCTGAACTCCGATTCGCGCATCACCATACCGGCGAAAAACGCACCCAGGGCGAAGGACACGTTGAACAGCGCCGCCGCGCCGTAAGCAATTCCGATCGCCGAGGCGACCACCGACAAGGTGAAGAGTTCGCGCGATCCGGTCCGTGCCACCTGCCACAACAGCCAGGGCAGGATGCGGCGCCCAGCGATCAGCATCAGCCCTACGAAGATCGAGACCTGCAGCAGCGTCTGGCCTATGGTCAACCATAGAGAAGGGGTTGGGGTCGAGGCCGGGGCGGACGAGTTGCTCAGGATCCCGGCCAGGGGCGGCATCAGCACCAGCACGAGGACGGTGGCGAGATCCTCGACCACCAGCCATCCCACCGCGATTCGCCCGTTCATGCTTTCGAGCGCGCCCCGGGCCTCCATCGCCTTCAGCAGGACCACCGTGCTGGCACACGACAGGGAGAGGCCGAAAACCAGCCCGCTGCCCCAGTCCCAGCCCCAGGACCAGGCGACGAGCATGCCTAGCGCGGTGGCGAGGCTCATCTGCACGACCGCGCCGGGAACGGCGATGCGCCGCACCGCGAGCAGATCCTTGAGCGAGAAATGCAAGCCGACCCCGAACATCAGCAGCATGACGCCGATTTCCGACAACTGCGAAGCGATGCTGACGTCGGCGACAAAACCGGGAGTGGCCGGACCGATGCAGATCCCCGCGAGCAGATAGCCCACCAGCGCCGGAATCTTGATCCGCTCGGCGAGAAAACCGAGGATAAGCGCGATGCCGAACCCCGCAGCGAGCGTGGTGATGAGAGGAATCGAATGTTCCATGAGCTTTCGTGAGTTGGGACGGCGGCGCGGGATGGCGGTCGGGTTTCGGGGCGCCGTCCTTAGGGCGGTTCAGCGCTAGCAGTCGTGGCTCGGGTTCGGGCGTGCGGGAGATAGTCGATCGATATTTTGCCGGCATGCGATCGGGATGCTGCCGCCTAGTTCTCGCCCCTCATCAGCGGGAGCGAGACACGGCCGGGATCGCAGTTCAGAGGTCTGGGTCTGCAGGGAAGAAGGGCCGCCTCTTTCCTATGGCGGCCCTCTTGGGCTGGGTTGGGTTGAGTTCAGTCCTCAAGCTCGGCTCGCGCCAGTTCGACGTCGAGTTTCTCCATCGAGTCGCGCGGTTCGGTGGCGGCGGCTTCGCCGTACAACTCTTCGGCGCGCGCCAGCGCTTTTTTGCCCTCGAGCATGACCAGGCCATTGGCGAACTCGACCTTGGCGATTGCCGAGCCGGGGTTGAGCCGGAGCGCGGCTTCGTAATGTTTAAGGGCGAGGTCCTTTTTCGCGCCGTAGGTCAATCCGCCCATCATGGCACCGACCTTGTCGATGATTTCGGCGTGCCAGGCGCCGCTGGCGACCTGGGCGTCGGCGTGTTTGGGCTGAAGCTTGATGGCGGTGTCGAGCGCGGACTTGACCTTGCCCCCGATGCCTGCGGCGAGGGCCTTGGCGACCGAGATCCCCTGCGCGTAGCGGCCCAGCGCATAGGCCTGCCAGTAATACGCATTCGGGTTCTTGGGGTCGGTCGCTTGTTGTTCGAGCGCGCGGGCGGCGACTTTCTCGAAGGTCTCGAGCCGACGCGCCTCGTTGTCTTCGAGGTAGGTGGCGTAGATCGCCTGTGCCTTGTTGGCGACGGTGATGCCGGCGCCACCGGCAGCGAGGCCGAGTTCATGGGCCTTCTGGAAATCGCCCGCATGGAAGGCGATCCAGGCGTCGAGCACGGCCTCGTCCTTGGGCCAGGGCTCGGCATCGCCTCGGTGCAGTTCGGGCCAGGCCTTTTTCAGTGTTGCCGCGGTGTATTGGAAGGTCTTGTCCTGATACGGAAACTTCGCCCAGCCCTTTGCCATCACGATCCTCCCTTCGTTGTTGTCAGTCCTTCAGGTATTCGGCCGCCAGCTTGGTGAAGAGTTCGTGCGAGGCGCCGGAGAAATGCGGCGCGGCCAGAGCCAGCACCTGGTAGCAGCCGCGTGACAGGGCAGCGCCCATCACCGCCGGTTCGTTGAGCTTGCGTGGCTCCAGCACATAGGAATAAGACAGCCAGTATGTGGCGACCAGCACCATGTTGGTGGCGAGGGCTTCCATCACGGCATTGCTGGCGGTGAACTCGCCGCTGCGCTTGAGCCCTTCGAGCAGGGTGCGGGCGACCTTCACCTTCTGCTGCATCAGCTGCTTGAACTTGAGCTCAAGAGTGCGGTTGTTGGCGAGCAGGTTGTTGAGATCGCGATAGAAGAAGCGGTACTTCCAGATCAGCTCGAACAACATGTGCAGATAAAGCCAGGCATCCTCGACGTTGGCGCTGCGTTCGGAGGGAATGCGCAGCAGGCGGTCGATCTCTTTCTCGAACTGCTGGAACAGACAATTGATGATGTCGTCCTTGTTCTTGAAGTGGTAGTAGAGATTGCCGGGACTGATGTTCATTTCCTCGGCTATCAGTGTCGTATTGACATTGGGTTCGCCGAAGTCGTTGAACAGACGCAGGGACAGCTCAAGGATGCGTTCGCGGGTGCGACGCGGAGGCTTGCGTTCCATGTAGTTCCGAGCCGGCCGCTCGGCCAGCGTGTCCGCAGGATTATGCAAGCGAGGATACCGCAGGCTTTATGCGGGCAAGCCGGGATGGGTCAAGCGAAGCCACCGTTCCAGATCATCCAGTGTGTGTTCCAGGGAACGCGTAGCGTCGCTGGCTGCGCTTTCGAACCAGCCCGAACGCCGTTGCCGCAGACTTTTGACCAAGCTCATGTTGCGGTCGGCCAGGACCTCGGTTACCAGTTCGACGCCGTGGCGTCGCAACAGGGGGGCGAGTTCGTGGCGGCGCACCCAGAGGTCGTGGCGGGTTTTCTGGTAAGCGTGTTCACACAGCCGGCGACGGTTCGAATACGAGAAGAGGTTGGTGAAAAACATCGCCGCGTCGGCACGGCTGGGTTCAAGCAGCAGGATGTCGGTGTGCGGGTAGGCGCTGCGATAACGCTCCATGCCCGCACCCAGGCGCGAATGGATGATCGAGCGGAAGGTCTGCGCCAGCACCACGGGCAGGCCGCCTTCGACCAGGCGGTGCATCGAACGCGGATCGGAACGGTGGCCCTGCGCTTCGGGGCTGGCGTCGTAAGGCACCAGCGGATTGAGGCAGATCAGCAGGTCGAGATCTTCCTCGAGCGCGACCGAGGCGTGCAAGGTCTTGCGCAGGGCGCCGTCGACGTAATGGCTGCCGTGGATCTCGACCGGCGGGAACAGTCCGGGCAGCGCGGCGGTGGCCTGCACCGCGCGCGAGATCGGCACGGCCGCATGACCTTTGGCGCCGAAGGTGACCGAAGCGCCGGTGTCGAGGTTGGTCGCCACCAGGTACAGCTTGTGGGCCAGTTTGTGGAAGTCGTTGCTGCGCCCCGGCTGGCTGAAGACCCGGGCCAGATAGCGGTCGACTTCTTCGCCCGAAAAAAGCCCGGTCGGAATTGCGCGGCCCAGCCGCTCGAAGGCGCTCATCAACTGGCGGCCGCCCACCAGCCACTCGAACGCGGCGCCTGCCATCAGCGGCGGCAGGGAAGCGACGCGGCGGG
Source organism: Pseudomonadota bacterium (assembly GCA_023443095.1). Taxonomy (GTDB): domain Bacteria; phylum Pseudomonadota; class Gammaproteobacteria; order Burkholderiales; family Burkholderiaceae_F; genus JAEZVV01. The sequence continues at coordinate 10,113 of JAEZVV010000038.1, read as the reverse complement.
CGTATTCGCCCAGTGCCGGCCGCAGCAGCATGGTCGGATCGAAGTGGTCGAACGAACGATCGCCTTCGATGAAAAAACGCGAGAACTGGTGGGGAGTGATGCCGTTGGCCAGCCCGGCGGCGATGAAGCCGCCCGCGCTGACGCCGACGTAGACATCAGCCTCGTTGAAGTCGAGGCCCGCCAGCGATTCGGCCAGGGCCGCCAGCGCGCCGATTTCGTATATCGCACCGAGCGGGCCGCCGCCGGCGAGCGCCACACCGATGCGGGGGCGCTGGCGCCGCCGCGGTTGCGAGGCGCGCTGAACGATGCTCAGGCCGGCAAAGGTTTCTGCCGAAGGTGCTGCCTGGTTTACCTGCGCCTGCTGTTGAACCATGCGCCTCCAGGAGAGCGAAAGACGGCCGGCTCGGCACCGGCCGCTGCTGCTTCGGGTCTAGCTTAGCTTGCCGTCGGCGTTTCGGGCGCGGCGGCTTGCACTGCCTTGCGGGCGACGCGTTTGACGGCCTTGACCGCCTTGGCGACGACCTTGGCCGGCTTCTTGGCGGCCTTGGCCGTCCGGGCGGGCGAAGCTTTGGCGGCGGGGGCCTTGGCGGCCCGCGCCGGCTTGCTCGACTTGGTCAGCGTCTGCACGCTGGCAGTGAGCTGTTCGACACGCTTGGCCAGGGCGGCCACTTCCTTGTTGGTCGGAACGCCGAGGCGGGCCAGGGCGCGTTCGACGCGCTGCTCGAAAACGCCTTCGAGCTTGTCCCAGGTGCCGTTGGCCTGCTTCGTGAGCCGGGTCGCGGCCTTGGTCACTTTGCTCGTCACTTCGTTCACCTTGTCCTCGGTCACCTTCATCGTGCGTTTCTGGATCGAGGTGCCTTCGCGCACAAGCGCGTCGAATACCTTGCCGCCTTCGTCCTGAGCCTTGGCATACGCTCCCAGGCCGGCGAGCCAGATCTGCTGCGCGGAATCCTTCACCGCCGCCGCCAGTTGAGTGTCCTTGGCACGAGCTGTTGCTTTGAGCTTCCTCGCCATTTGCCTCTCCTTCCTCCAGGGTGGGATTACGACTTTCTACTCGTGCAGTCTAGGTAGCTCGCTCGCGACAGAACAGGCGTTCGCATAGAGCCGGGGCTCTAGCGGTTTGGCCCCGAAACGACACTGGTTTTGTGTTGGGTGGCGCGGGAATACACTGGCTTCAAGTGCCGAGGGAGGGCACGCCCATTCAATGGAGGAGGTCACCCATGGGCTATTTCGTCACGGGAGCAAGCGGTTTCATCGGCAAACGTTTGGTGAAGAAACTGCTGGCTCGGCGCGGTTCGGTTGTCCATTTCCTGATCCGAGAGGAAAGCCGCGACAAGGTGCCGGAACTGCTCGAATACTGGGGCGTCGACGCCAAACGGGCGATCGCCGTGGTGGGCGACCTGGCGCAAGCCAAGCTCGGACTGAAGCCCGCCGACATCAAGAAGCTCAAGGGAGAGATCCGGCACTTCTTCCATCTCGCAGCGATCTACGACCTCAAGGCCGACGCGCAAAGCCAGCTGGTCGCCAACATCGAAGGTACCCGCCACGCGGTACAGCTGGCCAACGAGATCGGCGCGGGCTGCTTCCAGCACATGAGTTCGATCGCCGCCGCCGGCATGTACGAAGGCGTGTTTCGCGAAGACATGTTCGAGGAGGCCGAGAACCTCGAGCATCCGTATTTCGCCTCCAAACACGAGAGCGAAAAAATCGTCCGCCGCGAATGCAAGACCGCGTGGCGGGTGTACCGCCCGGGCCTCGTGGTCGGCGACAGCCGCACCGGCGAGATGGACAAGATCGACGGCCCTTATTACTTCTTCAAGCTGATCCAGAAGATCCGCAAGCTGCTGCCGCCGTGGATGCCGGTGATCGGGCTCGAGGGCGGTCGCATCAACATCGTGCCGGTCGATTTCGTGGTCGACGCGACCGACTACATCGCTCACCGCAAGGAGGGCGACGGCCAGGCCTTCCATCTGGTCGACCCCACGCCCTACCGCATTGGCGATGTGCTCAACCTCTTCTGCAAGGCCGCTCACGCGCCGCAAATGAGCTTGCGCATCAATGCCGCGCTGCTGGGCTTCATTCCCAAGGGACTGAAAAAAGGTCTGATGGCGCTGACGCCGGTGCGCCGGGTGCGCGACGCGCTGATGAAGGACCTCGGCCTGCCGGAGGACATCCTCACCTTTGTCAACTATCCCACCCGCTTCGACGCGCGCCAGGCCAACCTCACGTTAAAGGGCAGCGGCATCGAAGTGCCGCGGCTGCCCGACTACGCCTGGGTCTTGTGGGATTACTGGGAGCGCAACCTCGACCCCGACCTGATGATCGACCGCACCCTCAAGGGGCAGGTCCAGGGCAAGGTGGTCCTGATCACCGGCGGCTCGTCGGGGATAGGCCTAGCGGCGGCCAAGAAGATCGCCGAGGCCGGAGCGATCACTATCATCGTTGCCCGCAACCCCGAGAAACTCGCCGACGCACAGGCCGAGATCGAGCGTTTTGTGGCCGAGTCCGGCAAGGAGCACGGTGGCTCGGTGGTGACGTTTTCGGCTGACATCGCCTCGTACGATGGCGCGGACAAGGCGGTTGCCTGGGCGACCGAGACCTACGGCGGGGTCGACATCCTGATCAACAACGCCGGCCGTTCGATCCGTCGCGGCATCGAGTCGAGTTTCGACCGCTTCCACGACTTCGAGCGCACGATGCAGGTCAATTATTTCGGCGCGTTACGCCTGACGATGGGCCTGTTGCCGCGCATGATGGAGAAGAAAAGCGGCCAGGTGATCAACATCTCCTCGATCGGGGTGCTGACCAACGCGCCGCGCTTTTCGGCGTACGTCGCTTCCAAGAGCGCACTTGACGCCTGGACCAGTTGCGCGGCGAGCGAGTTCATCGACATGGGCGTCAAGTTCACCACCATCAACATGCCGCTGGTGAAGACGCCGATGATCGCGCCGACCCGGATCTACGACAGCGTTCCCACCCTCACGCCGGAGGAGGCGGCCGACATGATCGTCCAGGCGGTCGTCTACAAGCCGGTGCGCATCGCCACCCGGCTGGGCGTGTTCGGCGCGATGTTGCACGCGGTCGCGCCCAGGGTGGCGCAGGTGATCATGAACACCACCTTCCGCATGTTCCCGGATTCCGATGCGGCCAAGCTGCCCGGCGAGAGGACCAAGGCCACGGCCGACCAGATCGCCATGGCCAACCTGATGCGCGGCATCCATTTCTGAGGCCGGTCCGGGATTGAAAGGAGGGGCGCTGCGGCGCCCCTTGTTTTTTTGTTGCCCGGCCTTGTTTTTGTAAATGAGAATGATTATCATTTCGAAATGGACAAGGACAAACAAGCCGCTTCGGCGACTCCGCCTGACCCTGGCGCCAGCGCCGGCGTGGTCGCCATCCTTCCCAGCCAGCAGTTGCTGCGAGGGCGCCGGGAAGTGGTGATCCGCCATGCCGGCGAGGACTACCGGCTGCGCATCACCCGGCTCAACAAGTTGATCCTGACCAAATAAAACTCCGGCGCCTGTGGCGCCGCTTCAACCACCCGACCTCGCCGCAGCCTTGGCTGCGACGCCAGCCAGCCGGAACGCGCCGTGCGCGTCAGCAAGCCGACGGTCCCTCTCCACGGAGAATCGGTCTTGCTTCGAATGTCCCCCTGGCTGGCCGCCACCGGCCTTGCCTGCACGTCCGGCGTGTTTGCCCAGACTCCGGTCACGCCCGAAACCCTGTCCGAAGTGGCGATCACCGCCACCCGGATCGAAGAGAAGGTGAGCGAGGTCCCGGCCACGATCTCGGTGATCGGCGCTCAGGCGATCGATCGCAACCTGGTCACCCGGATCGAAGACCTGGTCCGTTACGAGCCGGGCGTGAGCGTGGCGCGCGACCCCAACCGTTTCGGCGCTTCGAGCTTCAACATCCGGGGGCTCGACGGCAACCGCGTCGCGGTCCAGGTCGACGGCATCCGCGCGCCCAACAGCTTCACCTTCGGCTCCTTCGGCACTGCCACGCGCGACGTGGTCAACCTCGATACGGTCAAGCGCGTCGAAATCCTGCGCGGCCCCTCGTCGACGCTCTACGGCTCGGACGCCCTGGGGGGCGTGGTCGCCTATCTGACCAAGGATCCGCTTGATTACCTCGACCTCGAGCGCTCGCCAGGTTATGCGGCGATCAAGAGCACGTATACGGGCGTCAACGCCGGCTGGACCAATACCGCCACGCTGGCGGCGGGAACGGCCGAGCTCCAGGGTCTGCTGGTCCTGACGCGCGGCACCGGCCACGAAACCGACAACCAGGGCGACAACGATACGGTCGGTCGCTTGCGCACCGAGCCCAATCCCCAGGACTTCCGCAGCGACAGCCTGCTCGCCAAGCTGGTCGGCCGGATCGACCCGACGCAGACGCTCAAGGCGACCTACGAGCGCTTCGACGATCGCGTCGAAACCGACGTTCTCAGCCTCAACCCCACCACGCCCAAGACCACCTCGCTCACCGGCGACGACCACACCCGGCGCGAGCGGATCAGCCTCGACTACGCCTTCGTCAATCCCGTGCGCGGCTGGTTCGCCGGCTTCAATGCCAACGTCTACTACCAGACGACCCGCACCAACGACGAAACCCTAGAAGTTCGCGCCAACACGAGTGCCAGCTGCTCGAGCCTGGCGGGCAGCGGCACCACCTGTCTGATTCCGCGCAACTTCGAGTTCGAGCAGAAAACCGTCGGCGGCAACGCCCAGCTCGAGAGCCTGGTCGAGTTCGCCGGCCTGCCGCAGCGCATCCTGTGGGGAGTCGACATCGCGGCGGTCGAATCGTCGACCCTGCGTGACGCTCGCCTGATCAACCTCAACACCGGCAGCGCCAGCAATGTCATCGCCGGCGAGACCCTGCCCACGCGCGACTTCCCCAACGGCCGCTCGCTCAACCTGGCGGCGTATGTGCAGGACCAGATCTCGTTCGCCGACGACCGCGTCGTTCTCACCCCCGGCCTGCGCTTCGACGCCTACCGGCTCGACGTCGACCCCGATCTCATCTACCTCGCCAACGCCCCGGCTGGGGTGCGCCCGTCGGATTTCAGCGACCAGGCCTTCAGCCCCAAGCTCGCCGCGATGGTCCGCCTCTCGCCCACGCTCAACGCCTACGGCCAGATCGCCGCGGGTTTCCGCACCCCGTCCTTTGACGAGCTCAACGCCGCATTCCAGAACCTGGTGATGCAATACGCGCTGATTCCCAACCCCGACCTCAAGTCCGAGACCAGCCGTGGCATCGAGCTGGGTCTGAAGGGCGAGGCGGCGGGCGCGCGTTTCGGCCTGTCGACCTACTACAACCAGTACCGCGACTTCATCGACGCGCGCGTCGCTCTCGACTGCCCGAGCGATCTGCGCTGCCTGCCCGGCTTCACCCAGACCTTCCAGTCGATCAACCGCGACCGCGTCCGCATCTGGGGCGCCGAGGCCCGCGGCGACTATGCCTTCGATTCGCAGTGGAGCGTCGCCGGCAGCCTTGCTTACGCCAACGGCCGCAGCCTCACCGACGACGAGCCGCTCAACTCGGTCAATCCCTTCACCGCCGTGGCCTCGCTGATCTACGCCGCGCCGGACCGGACCTGGGGCGGCGCCACCCACCTCAAGGCAGTCGCGCGCAAGAACGAGGCGGCCAGCACCGGCAGCACGCCGACCTTCCTCACCCCTGGCTACGCCACGGTCGACCTGACCGCCTGGTGGCGCATCGGTCGCCACGCCCGGATCGAGGCCGGCGTGTTCAACCTGTTCGACCGCAAATACTGGTCGTGGGCCGACGTCGGTGGCGCCGCCCTGGCCGCCAACTCGGTCGTGCTCGACCGCTACACCCAACCGGGCCGCAACGCCTCGGTCTCGCTGCACCTGGCCTATTGAGCTTCATCGAGCTTCCGCACGAACCCTACCGAACCGAGGTTCCGCCATGTTAGACACCATCGAGACATCGTCCGCCGCTGCGCTCTACCAGCAGTTCCAGCAGTTGCGCCACGAACGCAAGCTGCGCCACCGCGACGCCGCGCGCGAACTCGGCGTGAGCGAAGGCGAGGTGATCGCCGCCGCCGTCGGCCGTTGCGAGGCGCTGGCGGCGGTCCGCCTGCGCGGTCCATGGCCCGAACTGATGGCCCGGGTGCCGGCGCTGGGACGGGTGATGGCGCTCACCCGCAACGAAAGCGCGGTACACGAGAAAACCGGGCAATACGCCGACCTGAGCCATCAGGGCCCAGTCGGTCTGGCGCTCGGGCGCGAGATCGATCTGCGCATCTTCTACATGCATTGGGCCGAGGTTTACGCGGTGAGCGAGCCGGTCGAAGCCGGGGTCCAGCGCAGCCTTCAGGTCTACGACGCCTGGGGCGAAGCGATCCACAAGATCTACCTGCGCGAAGAGTCCGACCTGGGCGCCTGGATGGACCTGGTCGACGCCTGCGCCCACCCCGACCAGAGCGCGGGGACGACGGTCAGGCGCGAGCGGCCGGTTCCGGTTCTGTTGCCCGACGACGAGATCGACCGGACCGGCTTTCGCGCGGCCTGGGCGGCGATGAAAGACACCCACGAGTTCTTCCCGCTGCTCGGCCGCTTCAAGCTGGCCCGCACCCAGGCGCTGCGCCTGGCGGCGCCCGAGTGTGCTTGGCGGGTCCAGCCCGGGTCGGCGCGCCGGATGTTGGAGCAGGCGGCGGCACAGGGGCTGTCGATCATGTGTTTCGTCGGCAACTCGGGAATGATCCAGATCCACACCGGACCGGTAGCGCGAATCGCGCTGCACGGGCCCTGGCTCAACGTGCTCGACCCCGGCTTCAACCTGCACCTGCGCGAAGACCACATCGCCAGCGCCTGGGTCGTGAGCAAGCCGACCAAGGACGGCCTGGTCACTTCGCTTGAGCTGTTCGATGCGGCGGGTGAGACCCTCGCCATGTTTTTCGGCGAACGCAAGCCCGATCAGGTCGAACTGGCCGACTGGCGCGCCCTCGCGCTGGCGCTGCCGAGGCTGGCAGCATGAGCCGCGTTTCCGTGATTTCGCGCCGGGCGCTGGTCGGCGGCGCCGCGGCGCTGGTCGTGGGCGGCTGGCTGGCGCCGGCACGCCATGTCTGGGCGGCGGCCGCGCCGCGGGTGGTGAGCGTGGGGGGCGCGCTCACCGAAATCGTGTGGGCGCTCGGCGCCGCCGACACCTTGGTCGGAACCGACAGCACCAGTACCTGGCCGGCCGCGGCGAAAGCTCTGCCCAAGGTCGGCTATCCGCGCAAGTTGTCGGCCGAAGGAGTGTTGTCGCTCGCGCCCAGCCTGGTCCTGGCCACGAACGAGGCCGGCCCCGCCACCGTGCTCGCGCAGTTGCGCGGCGCGGGGGTGAAGGTGCTCACGACCACGCCCGGCCATGATTTCGACAGCCTGCTCGCCAACGTCGGCCGGATCGCCGAAGGGCTGGGGCGAACCGCGGCCGGCACGGCGCTGAGCGATCGCCTGCGGCTCGAATGGGCGGCGACCCGCGCCGCGATGTCGCCGCCGGCGCGGCGGCCACGGGTCTTGTTCGTTTTTTCCCACGCCGCCAACAACGTCCAGGTGGCCGGCGCCGATACGGCCGCCGACGCCATGATCCGGCTGGCGGGCGGCGTCAATGCCATGAGCGGCTTTTCCGGCTACCGGCCGCTCGCGGCCGAGGCCGCGGTCAGCGCCGCTCCCGACGTGATCCTGGCGACCCGGGAGGGCCTGGGCGCGGTGGGCGGGGCCGAGGTGCTGCTGGCCCGTCCCGGTCTGGCGCTGACGCCGGCAGCGCGGTCGGGCCGGGTGCTCGCTTACGACACCTTATACCTGCTGGGTTTCGGCCCGCGCCTGCCGCAGGCGGTGCGACAACTGGCAATCGGCCTGGGGACGGCCTTATGAGCGCGAGCCTGGGTCTCGCGCCGCCGCGCCTGGCCAAGCTGGCGTCGCGCACCGTGCCCGGCCGTCTGCCGGCCGCGCCCGTGCTGGTGCTGCTGGGGCTGCTGCTGGTCGCCGGGGTGGTGATCGCGATCGGCCAGGGCGCTTATCCGGTTCCGGCGTCGGCGGTTTTGCGCATCCTGTCAAACGCCATCGGGTTCGATGTGGGTCCGGTCGATCCGCAGCAGCAGGCCGTGCTCGAGGCGATCCGCCTGCCGCGTGTGGTCCTGGGGCTGCTCACGGGGGCCGGCCTGGCTGTTGCCGGCGCCCTGATGCAGGGAATTTTCCGCAACCCGCTCGCCGATCCGACCCTGATCGGGGTGGCAAGCGGCGGCGCCCTGGCGGCGGCTTTCGTGATTGTTCTTGGCGCCGCCTGGCTGCCGGGAGCGGCGCGCCTGCTCGGCGTCTGGACCCTGCCGCTGGCCGCTTTCGGCGGCGCGCTCGCAGTCACGGCCCTGGTCTACCGGATCGGCGCGGCGCAGGGCGCCTTGTCGCTGCCGCTGGTGCTTCTGGCCGGCATCGCCGTCAACGCGCTGGCGATGGCGGGGGTCGGACTGCTTTCTTACCTGGCCAGCGACGAGCAGCTGCGCAACATCACTTTCTGGAGCTTCGGCTCGCTCGCCTCGGGCAGCTGGTCGATGCTGGTCGCGGTGGCGCCGCTCACCTTGCTCGCACTGGCGGGCGGACTGCTGCTGGCACGCCCGCTCAACGCCCTGGCTCTGGGCGAAACCCAGGCGGGCCACCTCGGGGTGGACGTGGCCGGGATCAAACGCGCCGCGATCGTGGTGACTGCGCTGGCGGTGGGGGCGCTGGTCGCCGCCACCGGCGTGATCGGCTTCATCGGCCTGGTTGCTCCGCACGCGCTGCGCCTGGCCTGCGGGCCGGACCACCGCATCGTCATCCCCGGTTCGGCCCTGCTCGGTGCTCTGCTGGTGATCCTGGCCGATGCGGTGGCGCGCACCGCCGTCGCTCCGGCCGAACTGCCGATCGGCATCCTGACCGCGGTCCTGGGAGCCCCCTTCTTCCTCGTGCTTTTGTTGCGGCGGCGCGGCCGCGGAGGCCTGTGATGCTCGAAGCCTTGTCGCTTTGCGTGAGCGTGGCCGGGCGCGCCCTGCTCGCCGATGTGGCGCTGGCCCTGGCGCCGGGCCAGATGCTGGCGGTGCTGGGCGAAAACGGTGCCGGCAAATCGACCCTGCTCAAATGCCTGGCGGGAGACATTCCTGCCCCCGGTCTGTGGGTGCGCGGCGAAGTCAGGCTGGGCGGCCGCCGTCTGGCCGATTGGCCGCGCGTCCAGCTGGCTCGCTTGCGCGCGGTGTTGCCGCAGCGGCCCGAGCTGGCGTTTGCCTTCACCGCGCTGGAGGTGGCGAGTTTCGGCCGCTACCCGGCGAGCCGCGGCTGGCTGGGCGCGGCCGATCTCGCCATCGCCCGCAGCGCGCTCGAACTGACCGATGCGGCCCACCTGTGTGATCGCGACGTGACCACGCTGTCGGGCGGCGAGGCGGCGCGGGTCCATCTGGCCGCCGCCCTGGCCCAGCTGTGGGAAACGCAGTCCGACCATCCGCGTTTCCTGCTGCTCGACGAGCCTACCGCCGCACTCGACCTGGCGCACCAGCACCATCTGCTGGCGACCGCAAGCGAGTTCGCCCGCGGCCGCGGCATCGGCGTGTTGGCGATCCTGCACGACCTCAACCTCGCGGCGAGTTACGCCCAGCGTGTCTTGATCCTGCACCGGGGTCAGGTGCTCGCCCAGGGCGCACCCGCAGCCGTGTTCGACGTCGACACGATCCGCTCCGCCTTCGGCGTCGCCGCCCGAGTCCTGCCGCATCCCCTGATCGACCGGCCGCTGATCGCTACCGCGGCGCTGTGTCCATGAAGGAGCCGGCTCTCAAGCCCGGGCGGCCGCATCCGGAGGAGGGCTGCGGCCGCGTGACGCAGATCGCGGCGCTGGTCGCCGTCGTAGGCTTGCACCTGCTGATTCTTGCGGTCTTGCTGGCGAGCGTGAGCTCTCATGCCTCGAGCGCCGAGGCGACGCCGGTGATGGTGCAGATTGAGCTCGCACCGGCGGCGCCCAGTGCGGTGGCCGAGCCTTCTCCCGCCCTGCCGGCACGATCGGCTCCGGCCCGGAGGTCGCCGAGTCCGCCCAAGCCGCAGGCGCATCCGGAACCTCCCGCGCCCGCCCGTCCCACCGTGGCAGAGCCGG
>JAEZVV010000051.1 GCA_023443095.1 Pseudomonadota bacterium | reverse complement strand
AGCCTGCTCGCCGCGCGCCCCGACGTCCTGGCGGCCGAAGCGACCCTGGCCGCGGCGGCGGCTCGGGTCGATGTGGCCCGCGCCGCGTTCTACCCCAGCATCTCGCTCACCGGCCGGCTGGGCACGGAAAGCGCAGCGCTCGGCCAGCTTTTTTCCGCCGGCATCTGGTCGGCCGGCGCCTTGATCGACCTGCCGCTCTTCGACGGCGGCGCGCGCAGCGCCCGCGTCGACCAGGCCAGCGCCAGCCAGAAGGAGGCGGCCGAGCTCTACCGCAAGACCGCCGAGACCGCTTACCGCGAGGTGCGCGACGCACTCGCCGCGGTCCGCCACGGCGCCGCCACCGAAGAGGCGCGAGCGCAGGAACTCGCGGCGGCGCGCACTGCGGCGCGGATCGCGCAGGCCCGCTACGAGGCCGGCGCGTCGGCCTTCATCGAACTGCTCGAAGCGCAGCGCAGCGTCAACGAGGCCAGCATCGGCTGGCTGCGGGCACGGCAGGCCCGGCTCGCGGCGGTGGTCGACCTCAACAAGGCCCTCGGCCAGGGCTGGCAGGAGAGGTCCGAGCCGCCCGCCTGAGTCGCCGGGAGCCAGCCCTTCGGACTAGCCTGCGCAAGACACCCGCGGCAAGCGGGAATCGAGGTCCGGTGGCAGACTTCGGTTTGTCACCTCATACAGCCCCATTCCGTCATGAAGAAATCCGTGACCCGCGGCCTCGCCGCCATCGCCCTGGGCTTGGGCAGCCTGGCCAGCAACGCCGCCGACGTCGGCGTGTCGATCAGCATCGGCGACCCGAACTTCTACGGTCGGATCGACCTGGGCAGCTTTCCGCGCCCGCAGCTGATCTACCCGCAGCCAGTCGTGATTTCGCCCTACCCGCACAACGCTTACGCACCGATCTACATGCGGGTGCCGCCGGGGCACGCCAAGGACTGGAAGAAGCACTGCAAGCACTACGACGCTTGCGGCCGCCCGGTGTATTTCGTCAAGGACGACTGGTACCGCGACGTCTACGCCCCCGACTACCGGGAGAAACACGGCAAGAACAAGGGCAACAAGGGCAATGGCCATGGCAACGGCCACGGCAAGGGCAAGAACAAGGACGATTGACCCCGCCCGGCGGCGCGGTCACCCGCCGCGCACGCGCCGCGCCAGCTGCGACCACAGGACGGCACAGACCGCGCCGATCACCGATTCGGCAAAACGCAGGCCGCCGTTGAGAAAGGCCGGCATCTCCGGGTGCAGGACCGACAAGGCCATCACCACCACCACGGTGGCGCTCGCCAGCCGCGCGTTGTCCGGCACCCCCACCTGCTGGCACAGCAGGACAGTGGCAAAAACGCAGACCGCCAGCCCTGCCAGCGAGAAATCAAGGAAGCTCAGGTAGATCGCGCTCAGCACGGCGCCGATCAGGGTGCCGACCACTCGCAGCTGGGCTGCCGATTCGGTTTGCTCGCGTGTCGCCTGCAGTACCACTACGCCCGAGACCCCGGCCCACAAGGCTCCTTCGAAACCCGCCGCGTGCGGAAACACCTTGGCGAGCAGCAAGCCGCCTTCGAACGACAAGGCTGCCACCAGCGCGCTGCCGAGGGCCAGAAGGAAATCGAGCTTGTTCATGTCAAGCGTCCGCGAATGTGCCGGCGCCAGCGTAGCCGACCGCCGCCAACCAGTACCCGGAGCTTCAACCCGCCGCGGCGCGCCCCGCAGCGGCGCCGCTGGCCCAGGCCCACTGGAAGTTGTAGCCGCCCAGCCAGCCCGTCACGTCGACCACTTCGCCGACAAAAAACAGCCCCGGCGTCTTCTTCGCTTCCAGGGTGGCGGCGTCGAGCTCGTCGGTGGCGACCCCGCCGCGCGTGACTTCGGCCTTGCGGAACCCCTCGGTGCCGTCGGGCACCACGGTCCAGCGTTTGAGCGACTCGGCCAGCTGCCGCAGCACCCGGTCCTGCACCTCGCCGATGCGGGTAGCCGCCGGATCGCCGCGCAGAGCAAGCCAGCCGTCGGCGAGCCGGCGCGGCAGGATCTGCGCCAGCACATTGCCCAGGGTCTGGCGGCTCGAGGCTTTTTTCTCCAGCAGCTCGGTCGCCAGGCTTTCGCCGCGCCAGGCGGGAGCAAGGTCGATCAGCAGCGGCTCGCCCGGGTTCCAGTAGCTCGAGATCTGCAGGATCGCCGGGCCCGAAAGGCCGCGGTGGGTGAAGAGCAGGTCCTCGTCGAACTCGCCGCGGCCGCATCTAACCTTGACCTCGAGCGACAGGCCGGCGAGGTCGACGAAGGGTTTCCAGCTCGCCGCCGGAAAGGTGAGCGGCACCAGGGCCGGGCGCGGCTCGACGATGCGCAGCCCGAACTGGCGCGCCAGACGGAAGCCGAAATCGGTCGCGCCGATTTTCGGGATCGACAGGCCGCCGGTGGCGACGATCAGGCGGCGCGCCTCGACCGCCGCGCCGTCGGTGCGCAGCAAATAGCCGCGCTCATGGCGCTCGACTGCGCTCACCGAGCAGGGCATGCGCCAGGCGACGCGGGCCTCGTCGCATTCGGCACGCAGCACGGCTATGACCTGTTCGCTCGACTCGTCGCAGAAGAGCTGGCCCTTGTGTTTCTCGTGGCTGCTCACGCGGTGGCGCTGCAGCAGCGCCAGGAACTCGCGCGGCGGGTAGGCCGCGAGCGCCTTGCGCGCGAAGCGCGGGTTCTCGGACAGGAAGCGTTCGGGCCGGTGCGCGTCGAGATTGGTGAAATTGCAGCGGCCGCCGCCCGAGATCCGGATCTTCTCGGCGAGCGTGTCGGCGTGGTCGAGCAGCACCACCCGGGCGCCGTGGCGGCCGGCGGTGGCGGCGGCCATCATGCCGGCCGCGCCGGCACCGATGACGGCGACGTCGTACGGCCGTGACATGGGGGATTCCTTCAAAAACGGAGGCGCCCCGCTGCGACAGCCACGGGACGGGCGGCGAGCATACCGCGCGCTGGAACTCGGCCGGCCGAGGTTAAACGCCTAGGCCTGAAGTCGGCCGCCGCCGGCGCAGCTGCGGCAATAATGACAGCCTGCCACCCTGGGCCCCGACCGTGAGACTTCGCCGCTTCCTCTTCCTCGCCTTTTCCGCCGGTCTCGCCGCGGCCGTCCCGCAGGTCCAGGCCAAGAACTCCGCTCCGCCTTCGCTCAAGGGGCTGGCGCTGGGCATGACGGCAGAAGACGTGACCCGGGTCCACCCCGCGTCGGAGTGCGGCGAACGCCTGTGCGCGATCGATCTGCCCGAGGGTTACACCCTGGCCGAACAGGCCGCCACCCGCGCCATGATCGGCCTCTACCGCGGCCGCGCGGTGGCGATCAGCTTCGAGCTGCCGCAAGGCTCATGGGAGGACGTCTGCCGCGCCCTGCGCGCCCACCCGGGCTATGTCGGCTGGCGCTACGCGATCGACGAGGCCAACGGCGCCTGCGAACTGACCGCGGCCGACCGCCGCTGGCGCTTCGAGGTGAGCGCGGCCGCCGACGACAGCGTGGTGAGGATCACCCTGATCGACGTCAAGGGTTTCAACGCCAACCAGAGCGAACTCGACCGCGCGCGCGCCAAGGACCTCTAAGCGCGTCGGCAAAAAAGCAACGCGCGCCGAAAAATGGGCAGGCGTGCCCAACCAGCCACGCGGTGCTTTCGGCCAAGATCGTGACGATTCCTGGCGGAGATCGTCATGCGCAACACGGTCCGGGGCAAGGCGTGGCGTAGTCTGGCAGCGGCGAGCGGAATCCTGCTGGCGACCCGCGTCGGAGCCGAAACCATCCCTGTGGTTCTCACCGGCGACCAGGTCTTGGGCGCCGATCTCAGCCTCAGCACCGACGCCAGCTCGCCGCCGCCGCTAATCGAAGCCCGCGGCAACAATGCCGCGAGCGGCAAGCTCCTGCTCGAAGCCGCGCCACCGTCGGGACCGAGTTCGACCGCGGCGGTCGTGCTCGCCCCGCTCGCCGGATTCGAAAACCGCGGCGAGCTCACGCTCAGCAGCCGCTCGCAGACACAGCTGCCGGGAAGCAACGCCGCGTATGTGACCGCGGTCGGCATCGCCGCCTTGGCCGATGGCAGCCGCGTCGGCAATCTCGGGCGACTCACGGTCCTGGGCCTGGCGGGCGCGATCGATGTCAGCGCTGGCGCCGGCAATGGCGTGGTCTCGAGCACGGGCATCGCTGGCCAGGGTGCCGCGAACGTGTTCAACACCGGTCTGCTCACCGTGCTCGGGCAAGGCGGCAGCGTCACGGCTCCGGGCTTCAATGCCAACGCATCGGTCAGCGCTTATGGCCTGCGCGGCGCCGACCAAAGCCGCTTGAGCAATGAGGCTGGCGGCGCGATCACGGTCAGCGCCGTCGGCGGCACTGCCACCGGCGTCGATGCCGATGCCCGCGCCTCGGCCTTCGCCATGCTGGGCAATCCGACCCGGGGTGGCGGCCGCTCCCAAGCGCTCAACGACGGCAGTCTCAGCGTTGTCGCGCAAGGCGGCCAGCTCAGCGGTACGGGTTCGCAGACCTCCACCGCCATCGCTTACGGCATCAACTATTACCCCGGCGCGGCCGATGTGTCCAATACCGGCCGCATCGACATCCAGGCCCTCGGCGGTCTTGCCGGCGGCGGCGTCTCGAGCGCGAACATCCATGCCTTTGCTTACGGTCTGGCGGGCGGGGCCGGCAGCAGCCTGAACAACAGCGGCAGCATCACGCTGCGGGCTCAGGGCGGCACGATGAACGAGGCCCAAGCGCAGGCGACGGCCTATGCCACCGCCTACGGCCTGTACTTGGTCGACGGCGGCAGCCAGACCAACCGCGGGGCTGTCGACATCGAAACTCGCGGCGGCGGCGTCACCGGCACCGACGGCCAGGCCTATGCCACGGCCTACGGCATGAGCAGCCAAGTCGGCCCCGTCCCCGACGAGCGTCCCTTCCTGCTCAACGACGGCCGGGTAACGGTGACGGCGCAGGGCGGCCGGGCGACGCTTAGCAACGGTGGCACACGCGGCCTCAACGCCCGTGCCGAGGCCTACGGCATGAGGGGCGACGAGCTCACCGACCTCAGCAACCTCAAACAGCTGATCGTAACCAGCCGGGCCGGCAGCGTGAGCGGCAGCGGCGCGGTCTTCGACGCCATCGCCACTGCCACGGGCCTCCGCGGCGGCACCCAGGGAACGGCGGACAACCTCGGTGTCATCCAGGTCGAGGCCGTCGGCGGACAGGTGCAGGGCGGCCGCCGTTCGCTCGCCTACGCCAGTGCTTACGGCATTCTCACCTCGGCCAGCGCGGCCCAGCAAAATTCCGGCTCGATAGTCGTCGTCGCGCGCGGCGGGCAGGCGGCCTCCGACGGCAAGGCCGAGGCCTATGCCCGCGCCTACGGCATGGCGGGCGAGTTCGCCCGCCTCGAACACCGAGGCCGACTGAACGTCAACGCGGCAGGCGGCGTAGCGTCGGGGACCGATACCGATGCCAGCGCCGAAGCCGTCGGCGTCAAGCTGAGCGGCCCGGGTGCTGGCGCCTTCGTCAACGAGGGTGAGATCCTCGTCAACGCCGTCGCCGGTCGCGGCGCGCAGGGGCTGGATCGGGCCAGCGCCGCCGGCATCGCCAGCGCGGGTGGCGCGCACAGCCTGTTGTCGAACCACCTGATTGCGGTCTCGGCGCAAGGCAATGCGATGAGCCGCGCTCACGAGGTGTGGGTGCAGTCGGGCAGTCTGTCCCTCAGGACCTACCGCATTGCCCTGCGCGACACGAGCGATCCGGCCACCCGTCCCTTGGCAGTCGATGCCGGCGCCAGCCTCGACTTCGATGGCACCCGCCTGGTCCTAAGCCCGGGACGCGCCGACCAGGGCTTCGCCTACGGCCGTTGGTACCCGGTTCGCGACATGGTCAACCTCGCCGACGACAGCAGCGCTCTCGGTGGCGCGATCGCTGCGGTCAGCGCAGGGCCGGACGTCATCGCCCACCCCTTCATCCATGCCCGTGTCCAGGGAGACTCGATCGGCGAGCAATCGGTCGCGCTCGCCTTCGATGCCAGCGGCGTGGCCGGCGCCAAGTCCGGGGCGCAGTCGCTCGCCTATACCAGCCTCGACGGCGAACGCTGGCTGACACAGGCGCTCGACACCGAACTGGCCGGCGGCGGCCAGCGCGTCTTCGCGATTCCGATCTACCGCCGCCTGCGCAGCGATGCCGACGGCGGCGCCCACGGCGACTCCGAAGGCCTGGTCGTCGGCTTTAACGCCGGCGATGCCCAACGGGCCGCCGGCGCCAGCCTGGCTTTCGGGCGTCACCGCTTTAGCCCCGAGGCGCCGCTGGTGGCCGGAAGCCACGACACCAGCAACTGGGCCAGCTTGGGATTGCATGGCCTGGGGCAGATCCGGCCGGGATTGAGCTGGCGCGCCGGAATCAATGTTTATGTCGACGACAACAACCTCCATTCGACCGACACCGTGCTCGCCGCCTCGGCCAGCGCGCAGCCCAAGGCCTGGGGAACTTCAGGATTTGCCACTCTGATGCAGGACCTCAGCGACGGCCTCGCGCTCGAGGGCGGATTGAGCTTTCTGACGTACCGGCGCGAGGGCTATCACCTCCGCTGGAACTCGCCCGCGGCCAGCTGGCGCGACGCCGAGGTGGCAGCAGCCAGCGAGCATGCCTGGCTCGCCCGCACCGCGCTGCGCTGGAACGGCGACTGGGGGCGCGTGCAGCCGATGCTGGCGGTAGGCGGCTGGTACGCGCTTTCTGGCGCGCAGGTGAGGTTCGATCAAACGCTGGCGGGCGGCATTCCGGTGGCTTTCGACAGCGACCCGGTCCACGCTGCCGCCACCCTCGACGCCGCCCTCAGCGCGGGCGACGGGCGTCAGCGCCTGAGCCTTGGCCTGAGCGGCGAGTTCGCTCGCGAAACCCGCAGCGGCGCGGTCTGGTTGCGCTGGGAACTGCGCTTCTGACGGCGTCGGGAAAACACAAGGCCGGCGCGGTGCGCCGGCCTTGTGATCGAGCTACCGCGCCTTTAGCAGCAGCGGTTCATCATCCGGCCCTTGCCACCGTATCGCGCCTCCTGGCGCTCGACGAAGAAGGCCTCCCGGCTCATCGGCTCGAGCTCGGGGTGGGTGGCGCTCATGTGCGCCACGTAGGTCTCGTAGTCGGGCAGGCCGATCATCAGGCGCGCAGTCTGCGCCAGGGTCTCGGCCGACTGCCGGGACGCGCCCAGCAGCCGGGTGAAGAGCCCCGCCGTTTTCGAACCCTGGCTCACGCCCGGGCGCTCGCCGGCAAAGGCTCGAACGGCACTTCGGTGGTGCTGGGCAGATCGCTCGCCAGCGCCTGACGGCAGGCGCGCACACCGAACACCACCATCGCCACCACTACCGCCATGAAGACGCCGGTGAGGACGGCGTCGACGTAGTTGTTGACGATCACCTGGTTCATCTGGGCGACGCTCTTGGCCGGAGCCAGCAGCTTGCCTTCGGCGAGCGCGGCTTCGAAGCGATGCGCCTGCGCCAGGAAGCCGATCTTCGGGTTGCTGTCGAACAGCTTCTGCCAGCCCGCGACGCAGGTGCAGATCAGCAGCCAGGTCGTGGGCACCAGGGTGACCCAGGCGTAACGCTGCTTCTTCATGCGGAACAGCACCACGGTGCACATGATCAGCGCCATCGCGGCGAGCATCTGGTTGGCGATGCCGAACAGCGGCCACAAGGTGTTGATGCCGCCCAGCGGATCGACCACGCCCTGGTAGAGGAAGTAGCCCCAGCCCGCCACACACAGGCCGGTAGCGATCAGGTTGGCGCTCCACGAGCTGGTCTGGGCCAGCTTGGGCGAGAACAGCCCCAGCAGGCCTTGCAGCATGAAGCGGCCGACGCGGGTGCCGGCATCCACCGTGGTGAGGATGAACAGCGCTTCGAACAGGATCGCGAAGTGGTACCAGAAGGCCATCATGCTGGGCCCGCCGATCACGGCCGCGAAGATCTGCGCCATGCCCACCGCCAGCGTCGGCGCGCCGCCGGTGCGCGACAGGATGGTGGACTCGCCCACGTCCTTGGCGGTCTGCGTGAGCATCTCGGGAGTGACGGTGAAGCCCCAGCTCGAGATCACCTGCGCCGCGGCTTCGGGCGTGCTGCCGATCACCGCCGCCGGGCTGTTCATCGCGAAATACACGCCGGGCTCGATGATCGAAGCGGCCACCAGCGCCATCACGGCGACGAAGCTCTCCATCAGCATGCCGCCGTAGCCGATGAATCGGGCGTTGCCTTCGCTGTCGAGCAGCTTGGGCGTGGTGCCCGAGCTCACCAGCGCGTGGAAACCGCTGATCGCTCCGCAGGCGATGGTGATGAAGAGGAAGGGGAACAGGTTGCCCGACCACACCGGACCGCTGCCGTCGACAAACTGGGTCAGCGCCGGCATCTTGAGGTCGGGGGCGACGATGAAGATGCCGACCGCCAGACCGAGGATGGTGCCGATCTTGAGGAAGGTCGACAGGTAGTCGCGCGGCGCGAGCAGCAGCCACACCGGCAGCACCGCGGCGATGAAGCCGTAGCCGATCAGCATCCAGCACAACTGCTTGGCGGTGAAGGTAAAGAGCGGCGCCCAGGTCGGGCTCGCCGCCACGTAACCGCCGGCGACCAGGGCCGCGATCAGCAGCACGAAACCGATCACCGACACCTCGCCCACCTTGCCGGGGCGGATGTAGCGCGAGTAGATGCCCATGAACAGCGCGATCGGGATCGTCGCCGCCACCGCGAACACGCCCCAGGGGCTGTCGGCCAGGGCCTTGACGACGATGAGCGCGAGCACCGCGAGCAGGATCACCATGATCAGGAAGGTGCCGAAGATGGCGATGCCGCCGGCTACCGGTCCCATTTCCTGCTTGATGATCTCGCCCAGCGAGCGGCCGTCGCGGCGGGTGCTGATGAAAAGGACGATGAAGTCCTGCACCGCACCGGCAAACACCACCCCGAAAAGCAGCCACAACATGCCGGGCAGATATCCCATCTGCGCGGCGAGCACCGGACCCACCAGCGGACCGGCGCCGGCGATGGCGGCGAAGTGGTGGCCGTAGAGAACGGTCTTGTTGGTCGGGACATAGTCCAGACCGTCGTTGTGACGCCAGGCCGGCGTCATCCGGCTGGGGTCTATGCCCAGGGCGCGCTCGGCAATGTAGAGCGCGTAAAAACGGTAGCCGATGGCATAGGTGCACACGGCCGCCACGATGATCCATAGCGCGTTGATCGACTCGCCGCGCATCAGTGCCACGGTGCCCAGCGCCCATGCGCCGAGCAGAGCGACCAATCCCCATGTCGCGTGCTTCAAGATTGCCTTCACTACCGAACTCCAGTGGGTGGGCGTCGCGCGGGCAAAGCGCGAACGCAAGAACAGGGCCATGGATAACCAGCAGGCGATGACCCTAACTTGGCGGAATTCTGGGGTTCGGCCCGAAGCGGTCCAGACGGCGACCCGCCGGGTTTTTGCGATAACGCAAAACACCGGCGTTGAGTTTGTGAAACACGGGTAGAAACCCTGCTGCGCTTTTTCTCCAGATGCAATGCCACTGCAAAGAGCGAAAAAAAGCCCGGCAGAGCCGGGCTTGGCGAAACAAAAACCGTGCCGCCGAGGATCACTCGGCAGCGAAAAAGCT
The DNA here is from genome assembly GCA_023443095.1 of Pseudomonadota bacterium. Lineage (GTDB taxonomy): Bacteria > Pseudomonadota > Gammaproteobacteria > Burkholderiales > Burkholderiaceae_F > JAEZVV01. The sequence continues at coordinate 1,174 of JAEZVV010000051.1, read as the reverse complement.
CTTCATGCGGTCCATGAAGGACTTGGCGTTCGGATTGTGTTTGTCGCCCGCCGCCTTCACCGACTCGTCGAACTCGCGCAGCAGCTTTTTCTGCTTTTCGGTGAGTTTGACCGGGGTTTCGATCGTGACGTGGATGTAGAGATCGCCCATGTGGCCGGTGCGCAACCCCTTCACCCCCTTGCCGCGCAGGCGGAAGGTCTTGCCGGTCTGAGTGCCCTCGGGCACGGTCACCGTGGCATGGCCGCCGAGCGTGGGAACGTCGACATCGCCCCCTAGGGTCGCCGTCGCAAACGAGATCGGCAGTTCGGCGTGCAGGTCGTCGCCGTCGCGCTGGAAGATCTCGTGCTCGCGGATGTGGATCTCGACGTAGAGATCGCCCGCCGGGCCGCCGTTCAAGCCCGGCTCGCCCTTGCCGGCAAGGCGGATGCGCTGGCCTTCGTCGATGCCGGCCGGGATGTTGACCTCGAGCGTCTTGTTTTTCTTGATCCGGCCCTGGCCGTGGCAGGCCGTGCAGGGATCGCTGATCTGCTTGCCGCTGCCGCGGCAGGTCGGGCAGGTCTGCTGGACCGAGAAAAAGCCCTGGCTCATGCGAACGCTGCCGTGGCCGCCGCAGGTGGCGCAGGTCTTGGCGTGGGTACCGGGCTTGGCGCCGGAGCCGTGGCAGGTATCGCATTCGTCCCACGCCGGCACGCGGATCTCGGTCGCCCAGCCGTTGGCGGCCTGCTCGAGCGTGAGCTCCATGTTGTAGCGCAGGTCGGCGCCGCGGTAGACGTTGCTGCGCCCGCCGCCGCGGCCCTGGCCGAAGATCTCCGAGAAGATGTCGCCGAAGGCATCGGCAAAGCCGCCCATGTTTTCGGCACCGCCGCCCGCGCGTTGATCGACGCCGGCGTGGCCGTAGCGGTCGTAAGCAGCGCGCTTGTTCGGGTCGGACAGGACTTCGTAGGCTTCCTTCACTTCCTTGAAGGCTTCTTCGGACTCCTTGTTGCCGTCGTTGCGGTCGGGGTGGTGCTTCATCGCCATCCGGCGATACGCCTTCTTGATCGCTTCTTCGGACGCGTCCTTGGCCACGCCGAGGGCTTCGTAGTAATCGCGCTTGCTCATTGCTGCCTATCTGCTCATGCAGGTATCAAACTAGGGGGCCCGGGCCCCAAGGTGGCGCCCCCGCCCCCGGACG
>JAEZVV010000004.1 GCA_023443095.1 Pseudomonadota bacterium | reverse complement strand
GTCTACACCCGGGCCCAGATGGAAGACATCCTCGTCGGCAAGCTGATCGCCACCTCGGCCAAGCAGATCGGCATGTTCTTGGCAATACTGGCCGTCGTCAGTGCGGCCATAGTTGCCTTCATCATCTATTCGCTGACGATGGACAAAATCCGCGAGATCGCGGTTTTGAAACTCATCGGCACACGTAACCGGACCATCGTTGCCATGATCATGCAGCAGGCGCTCGCCTTAGGTGTGATTGGTTTCGTCGTCGGCAAAATCACGGCAACGTTTGCTGCCCCCCTCTTCCCCAAGTATGTGCTGCTGGTGCCGTTCGACTCCGTCGCGGGCTTCTTCGTCGTGCTGGCGATTTGCGTGCTAGCCAGTGTCGTTGCCATTCGCATGGCGCTCAAGGTTGATCCGGCCGACGCCATTGGAGGTTGAGATGGGTAGCAATGGGATTCGGATCGAAGGTTTGAGAAAGCGTTACGGCGAGGGCGACACCGCTGTCGACGCCTTGAAAGGCGTGGACATGGAGGTAGCTCCGGGGGAAGTGGTTGGCTTGATCGGCCCTTCCGGTTCAGGCAAGAGCACGCTGCTCAAATGCCTGGGGGCGGTGATCGACCCGACGGCCGGGCGCATGGTGCTGGGTGATGAAGTTATCTACGACAACGGCTGGAAGACCCGCGATCTGCGGGCCTTGCGGCGCGACAAGATCGGTTTCGTATTCCAGGCACCGTACCTGATCCCTTTTCTGGATGTCACCGACAACGTGGCGCTACTGCCAATGCTGGCGGGCATCAAAAATGGTGAGTCGCGCGCGCAGGCGCTGGAACTGCTCACGGCGTTGGATGTACAGCACCGCGCCCATGCCATGCCTTCGAAACTGTCAGGGGGTGAGCAGCAGCGCGTGGCGATCGCGCGCGGATTGGTCAATCGCCCGCCGGTGATCCTTGCTGACGAACCAACGGCACCGCTGGATTCCGAGCGAGCCATGGCCGTCATCCGAATCCTCAACGATATGGCGCGCAAATATGAGACCGCTATCATCGTGGTTACTCATGATGAGAAAATCATCCCCACGTTTAAGCGCATTTATCACATCCGCGATGGCGCAACCCATGAGCAAGCCGGTGAAGGGAGGGGATTCGAATGATTGAACGATCGAGAGTTGGGCCTTATTCATGACCGCCCCTACCCTTCCATAAGCGCCGCCGCTTTTACATTCCGTCTATTTCCGGAACCTGGCCGATTCCTTGGCCATCGTCCTCAAGGCCCGCCCACTGCGGCCGCGGCCCTCGCTACCGCGAACCTCGCCTCGTGCCCTGCCAGCCATGTAGCCAGATCCTCGGTCGGCATCGGCCGGCCGAAATAAAAACCCTGCATCAGGCGGACGCCACGCATCGCGAAAAACTCGGCCTGTTCGGCCGTTTCTATGCCTTCGACCACGACGTCGAAGCCGAGCCGGTGGATCAGCTCGACCATACCGCCCGGGATCACCTGACGCTGATCGCCGCAGTTGACAAGGCCGGCGATGAAACCATCACATTTGACGATGTCGAAACGCATCTCGCACAAGGTGTCGAGGTTGGCGTTGCCGGTGCAGAAGTCGTCGACCGACAGGTGCACGCCCATCGCCTTGACCCGCTCCAGCGTGGCGCGGCAGGCCGCCAGATCGGCCCGGATCGAACGCTCTGAAATTTCCAGCGTCAGCCGCGCCTTGGTGCCGCGGGCGCCCTGATTGAAGCGTTCGGCCAGGGCAAGGATGCGGGGTGAGTCCCGCAAGTGCGCCGCGGCGAGGTTGAGGCCCAACATCCGCCCCTGCAGCACGGCTGAGCCCTGCACATCCACCATTACCCGCTCCATCAGCGCGTCGGTCATCGGCAGGATCAAGCCGGTCCGCTCTGCCGCCGGCAGAAAGTCGGCGGGCAGGATCAGGCCTTCGCCCGGCTTTTTCCAGCGCATCAAGACCTCGAAACCCAGCACCGGGTGCCCTGCCGCGCTCGACACGAGGGGCTGATAAAACGGAACCAGCTGCCGGCGAGCGAGCGCCAGTCGCAGCTGGTTCGGAAAGACGCCGCCGCGGCGGTACGCCCGGCCGTAGAGCCCGCCCGCCAGCCCCATCGCCGCCACGGCCGCGCCCAGCACCAGCGGCCAGACTTCGGCCAGCCGCGCCAGCACCTGAGTGCGGTCGACCAGGCGTTCGACCCGCACCCCCGGGCGCACCGGCAGCGAAGCCTGGATCCATACCTCGGTGCGGCGCGCCGACGGCGGCTCGGCGCTGCCCGGCAAGGCCGAGTCGCCGATATGGATGAGCGTGCTGCCCGGCCCGGACGCCGGCATCGCCGTCACCAGCGAGCGGCTGCTCACAAAGGCCAGGACGCCACCGTCGGCGTGGCCGTGCCGCATCGTCAGCGCTGGCGATTTCGGCCAGCGCGGCGTGCCCGCCAGCAGGCGGATCGGCGAGTCGCGATCGGCCACGTCGGCCAGGCGGTAGTCGTCGCCGGGAAACAGAGAAGTGCAATAGACCCGCTCGCCGTCGATCAAGGCGAGGCTGCGGACGCGATGATCGAATGCGGCGTAGTAACGCAGCTTGTCGATGGCCTGCGGACAATCGAGCCCGGCGACCTGCGGCGCCGTCGCTTTCAGCACCTCGTCGATACCGTCGAGCACCTTGGCCGTGCGTGCCTGCATCGCCGTCAGATCGAGCTGCAAGCGGTGGTACAGGTCCAAAGCGACCATCCCCAACGCCAAGGCCACGCTGAAAGCCCCCGCTAGCAATGCGGGGGCAACAATCAGGCGAGCCGAACGCAAGGCGCGGCGAAACAGTTCGAAAGACATCGGTGGAGGATCGGGACGGGCGCCGCGGTTTCCCGGCTCGGCAACGCCGGTTCTCGGGTGTTCGGTGGGTCCAGCCGGCAGAACGGTAGCTGCTGGCCGAAAACGACTTACCGAGGATCGCATCCTGCAGCGCTACAGCGCCACGGCATCGCTTGATCCGACACAAACCGGTCCCAACGCGGCCCGCGGAATTTCCCCACTCGCCGTCGCGGCGCACAGAACGGCTCTTACCGCAGCGCCCCGAGCAAGGCCCGATCCCCGCCCATGGTCCGGGTACCGCTCCGCGCCTCAGTGCATCAGCGAACGTTCGCGCCCCACGCCGCGGCGATCGAGGAAAAGCTTGAGGAAGTCGTCGGCCGGCAGCGGGCGCGAGAAAAGATAACCCTGTGCCGAGTCGCAGCCCAGGTGTTGCATCCAGGTCTGCTGCGCCTGGGTCTCGATGCCTTCGGCGGTGACGGTGATGCCGAGCGAACGCGCCATCTCGATCACCGCCTTGACGATGGTGAGCGTGCGCGCGTCGCGCATGCATTCGACCGTGAAACTGCGGTCGATTTTCAGCCGGTGGATCGGCAGATCGCGCAAGTGGGCGAGGCTGGAAAAACCCACGCCGAAATCGTCGAGCGCCAGCCGCACGCCGGCGTTGCGCATCTGAACCAGGTGCTCGCGCGACGCGGCCGAGGTATCCAGGAGACCGGTTTCGGTGACCTCGACCTCGATGTCCTCGGGCGGCACGCCGTAGGCGCGCAACACCGAGGTGAGCCGCTCGACGCAGCCGCGCTGCTTCAACTCGACCCCGCTCATGTTGACCGCGATCGGCGGGACATCGAGGCCAAGCCCGCGCCAGACCTGGCGCGCGCGGCAGACTTCCTGGATCACCCACTCGCCCAGACCGATGATCAACCCGCTTTCCTCGGCGATCGGAATGAACTCGGCCGGCGAGATGTCCCCCATCTCGGCGTCGCGCCAGCGGATCAAAGCTTCAGCGCCGACCATCTTGCCGTCGCCCAGAGCGATCAGGGGCTGGTAATACAGCTTGAAATCGCGCGACTCGACCGCCTTGCGCAGGCGCTGCTCGAGCCGCAGGCGCAGGTCGACCCGGCGCGCCACCGACGGCGTGTAGAGCGCATAAGTCTGGCGGCCACTGTCCTTGGCTTCGTACATCGCGGCGTCGGCCGCGTTGAGCAGGGAATCGAGGTCGATCCCGTCTTCGGGGAAATAACCGATGCCGACCGACGGCGTGACCGCCACCTCCATGCCGAACACTCGGGTCGGCTGCGAGATCGATTCGATCAGCTGGCGCGCCACCTGGATCGCCGCGTCGCGATGCGGCACGTCGGCGAGCAGCGCCACCATCTCGTCGCCGCCGCGGCGACCGAGCAGGTTGGGCTCGGGAATCACGGCGCGCATGCGTTCGGCGGTGAGCTGGAGCATGTGGTCGCCGACGCGGTGGCCGTAGCCGTTGTTGAGCAGGCGGAAGTTGTCGAGGTCGATGAAAAGCAGAGCGCTCTTGCGCCCCTCGCTCCAGGCCTGGGCCAGCTGGCGGCTGGCAAGTTCGTCGAAGGTCTGGCGGTTGGCCAGCTGCGTCAGCGGGTCGAGCGCGATCAGCCGCCGGATTCGCTCCTGCGAACGGATCTGTTCGGTGATGTCCTTGCCCACGCCGCGGTAGCCGCCGAAACGTCCGCTCGCGTCGAAAATCGGGTCGCCGCTCGAGAGCTCGTACGTGGTGCTGCCATCGGCGTGCGCGCGGCGCACCAGCAGGTCGCGGAACGGTTGATGCGCTTCGAGGCAGGCTCGGTGTTCGTCCCAGCTCGCCGGCTGCACCAGCTCGCCGGCGAGTTCCCAGCGGCGCTTGCCGATCAGGCGTTCGGGGTCGGGCGCGTAATGGCGCCCCGCGCCGCGCCGGATCACGGCAAACCGCATCTCGGTATCGGTCTCCCAGTACCAGTCGGACGACAGTTCAGTGAGCGCGCGGAAACGCGCTTCGCTTTCGCTGATCGAGCGGATCAAGCCTTCGCGCTGGGTCACATTGGCAGCCAGCCCGCGGAACCCGACAAAAACACCGTCGCGAAACACGGGCTCGCCCGCCAGGTCGTAATCGGTGAGGGCGCCGCCGTCCGGTTCGCTCAGCTGCACCTTGAGCGCGCGGAACGCCTTGCGCTGGTTCAAGGCTTCTCGCAAAAGGGCGTTGCCACACGAAAGCGCGATCTCCATCAGGCCCAGGCCCATCAGCCGCCGCACGGCCGACGCTTCATGTTCGGCATCGCCTTCGATCTGGGTGAAGCGCCCGTTGGCGTCGGTCTCCCAATACCACTCGGACACCAGCAAGGTAAGGGCGCGGAACCGCTCCTCGCTCTCGCGCAGGGCGCGCGCCGCGGTCTCGTGCGCGGTGACATCGCGCGCCGCACCGTAATAGCCGAGGAAGACGCCGGTCTCGTCGATCAGCGGTTTGCCGGTGATCGACAGCCAGAGGCGGGCGCCGTCGCCGCCTCGCACCACCGGGATCACGAACCACGGCAGCGGTTCGCGCGCGGCACGCCGGCGGCGGTATTCGGCGAGCACGGCGTCGCTCGCCTCGAACCCTGGCAGGTCCTGGATCCGCAGGCCGATCAAAGCCTCCGCCGGCAGGCGCAGCGTGGCTTCGATCGAACCGCTCAACTCGACGATGCGGCCTTCGGCATCGGAGCGCCAGAACCAGTCGTAGGTCAGGTCGGCCAAATCGTCGACCAGGCGCTGCCGCTTGCGCAGTTCGTGTTCGACGATGCCCTGGCTGGTGACGTCCTGGCGGAAACTGATCACGCCGCCGGCGGCGGTGCGGCAGTCGGTGGCGAGGATCCAGCGCCCGCGCAGCTGGACCACGTCGATCGTCTCGGCGCGGCGGCGACTGTCGAGGTCAAGCTTGAGACATTGCTCGACCGAGCGGCCGCGCCGCATCTCGGCCGGAGCCAGCGCAAAATATTCGGCCGCAATGTCGGCGTAGGCGACGCCGCGCACCAGCATCGGCGCCACTTCGGGGAACAGGGCCCGGTAGGCTTCGTTGCAGCTGACCAGGCGGTCATCGGCATCGAACACCGCCACCCCAGTGGCCAAGGTGTCGATCGCGAGTTTCCAGCCCTGCGCCTGCTGCTGCGACTGCACCAGCGCCAAGCGCGTGGCGAGCAGCCAGATCAGCACCGCGACAAACAGCAGGCCGCCCGAAACGCTGTGCACGGCAAACACCATCTGCGCGCCCGGCTCGCCGTTGAGAAAGACCAGCGCGGTCAAGCTCAATACAACAAAAGCGGACAAGGCGCCGATCGAGCGGCGCAGCCACGGGGCGCCAGCGAGACGGGCAATCCGCGAACGCAGCGTCAGCTCGTCCGACGCAGGCAGGGCTTCCTGCGGAGTATTCGCTGCGGGCGCAGCCGTGCTGCGCCCGCTCAGGGTGCGGACGGGTTTCAGACGTCTGCCTCCACCTCGTCGCCGTGCTCTTCGAGCCAAGCACGGCGCGCCTGGCTTTCGGCGCGCCCCATCAGCATCGTCATGGTCGCCACAGTTTCGTCCTGCGCCACTTCACCCAGGGCGATCGGCAGCAGCCGTCGGGTGTCGGGGCTCATGGTCGTCTCCCAAAGCTGTTCCGGGCTCATTTCGCCCAGACCTTTGAAGCGAGCGATGCTCCACTGCGAGTCGCGCAGGCCTTCGCCGCGCAGCTTGTCGAGGGTGGAGCCGAGCTCGGCCTCGTCGAGACAATAAAGCCTTCTGGCCGGCCGCTTGCCCTGCCCCGTCACATCGACGCGGAAAAGTGGCGGCCGCGCGACATAGACATGACCTTGATCGACCAGCTTGGGAAAGTGCTTGAAGAAGAGCGTGAGCAGAAGTACCTGGATGTGTGAGCCGTCGACGTCGGCGTCGGCCAGGATGCAGACCTTGCCGTAGCGCAGCCCGGAAAGATCGGGGTCGTCGTTGGGTCCGTGCGGATCGACGCCGATCGCCACCGCCATGTCATGCACTTCGTTGTTGGCAAAGAGCCGGTCGCGCTCGACCTCCCAGGTGTTCAAGACCTTGCCGCGCAGCGGCAGGATCGCCTGGAATTCCTTGTCGCGCCCCATCTTGGCCGCGCCGCCGGCCGAGTCGCCTTCGACCAGGAAGAGCTCGTTGCGGCCGATGTCGCTCGACTCGCAGTCAGTGAGCTTGCCCGGCAGGACGGCGACCGCGCTGCCTTTTTTCTTCTCGACCTTCTGCGCCGCGCGGGCGCGCGCCTGCGCCTGCTTGATGACGAGCTCGGCCAGCTTCTTGCCCTGGTCGACGTTGCTGTTCAACCAGAATTCGAGCTGAGGCCGCACGAAGTTGGCCACCAGGCGCAGCGCATCGCGGCTGGTGAGGCGCTCCTTGACCTGGCCCTGGAACTGCGGGTCGAGCACCTTGGCCGACAGCACAAAGGACGCACGGGCAAACGCGTCCTCGGGCAGGAGCTTGACCCCCTTGGGGGCAAGGCCGTGGGCTTCGATGAAGGCGCGCATCGCCTGGAACAGGCCTTCGCGCAAACCGGCTTCGTGGGTACCGCCGGCGGGCGTGGGAATCAGGTTGACGTAGCTCTCGCGCGTCAACCCGCCCTCTTCATGCCAGACCACGACCCAGGCCGCACCTTCACCTTCAGCGAAATTCTCGTCGTCGGCAGTGGCGTAACCGGTGGCCTCGAAGGGATCGACCAGCGGCTCGACATTGAGGTGCGAGAGCAGGTACTCGCGCAATCCGCCTTCATACTTCCAACGCTGAGTGCTGCCGTTTTTCTCGTTGTTGAGGACCACTTCGCAGCCCGGCAGCAACACCGCCTTGCTGCGCAGCAAGCGCGTCAGCTCCTCGAGCGGGATGTTGGGGCTGTCGAAATACTTGGGATTGGGCCAGACCGTGACGCGAGTGCCGGTGGCCTTGCGATCGGCCTTGCTCGACTCCAGCGGCCGCACCACGTCGCCGTCGGCAAAACCCAGGGTGTGCTGCTTGCCTTCGCGCCAGACGGTGACATCGAGCCGCTGCGCCAGCGCATTGGTGACCGACACGCCGACCCCGTGCAAGCCGCCGGAGAAGGAATAGGCGCCGCCCGACTTCTTGTCGAACTTGCCACCCGCGTGCAGGCGGGTGAAGACGATCTCGACGACCGGCGCACCTTCGTCCGGATGCAGACCGACCGGAATGCCGCGGCCGTTGTCTTCGACCGAAATCGAACCGTCGGGATGGATCGTGAGTTCGATCCGGGTGCCGAATCCGGCCAGCACTTCGTCGGAGGCGTTGTCGATCACCTCCTGCACGGTGTGCAGCGGATTGTCGGTACGGGTGTACATGCCGGGACGTTGCTTGACGGGCTCGAGCCCCTTCAACACCCGGATCGAAGCCTCGCCGTAGTCGGCCGGCCGCCGTGTCTTGCTCTCGCTGCTTTGCATCACAAAATCGCCTGAAACACTTATCCCCACAAACTGTGGAAAACTTCGTTTGAAAATGCCGCCAGCCCCGCCGGGACTGGGTTGCGGCCGACCTGCTCAAATCTTCAGCAGGTTCCCATGAGTTCTAGAATCCACACATCGCTGCTACCGACTCCCAGGCCAGGCGCATGTCGGGATGCATCCAGCCGGCAAAACCCAGCGCCAGCACCGCCGCCAGCAGCAGCCACCCCAGCACCCGCGTGGCGCGCGCTCTCATGACTTCAGGCCAGCGCGGCGCGGCGCGCCAGCGGGCGTTCGTCGATCGGCCAGGAGAGCGCCGCCGCGGCCAAAGCCAAGGCAATGCTGGCCCACCAGATCAGGTCGTACGAGCCGGTCTTGGCCACCACCAGGCCGCCCGACCACACGCCGATGAAGCTGCCGATCTGGTGCCCGAAGAAGATCACCCCATACAGAGTCGAGGCGTAGCGCAGCCCATAGATCTGTCCCACCAGGCCGTTGGTGAGCGGCACGGTGCCCAGCCACAAGAGGCCGATGCCGGCGGCGAAGACGTAAAGCACCAGAGGCGTGAGCGGAAAGATCAGCAGCAGCAGGATGAATACCGCACGCATGGCATAGACCCCGGCCAGCAGCGCCTTCTTGCTGTGGCGGCCGCCGAGCCAGCCGCAGGCGTACGAGCCCAGCACGTTGAAAAGGCCGATCAGGGCGATCGCCATCGCGCCGTCGCCCGCCGCCAGGCCACGGTCCATCACGTAGGCGGGCAGGTGCAGGGTGATGAAAGCGGTGTGGAAACCGCAGACAAAAAAACTCCAGAACAGAAAGTGGTAGGAGCGGTCGCCGATCGCCTCCTTGATCGCCGCTCCCAGACTCTGATGGACCACGGCCGCGCCCGCTTCGCTGCGCCCGCGCAACAGGGGCGCGAGCGGAATCATCACGGCCACCGCGACCGACAGGACGATCATCGCCGCGTGCCAGTCGAAGTGCGAGATCAGCTGCTGGGCGAAAGGCACGATCAGGAACTGGCCGAGCGAGCCGCCGGCGCTGGCGATGCCAAGGGCCGTCGAGCGCTGCTCGAGCGTATACGCACGCGCCACCACGCCCAGGATCACGCCGAAGGTGGTGCCGGCCTGCCCCAGGCCCACCAACACTCCGCCGCAGAGGTAGAGCATGGTGGTCGACTCGGCCTGCGCCAGCCCGACCAGACCGACGATGTAGAGCAAAGCGCCCAGAGCGACGGTACGCGCCGCACCGTGTTTGTCGGCCAGCGCGCCGAAAAGCGGGGCACCCAGGCCCCACACCAGGTTCTGCAGCGCAAACGCCAGCGAAAAGACTTCGCGCCCGAAACCGCGGTCCAGCCCCATCGGCTGCATGAACAGACCGAAGCTCGCCCGCACTCCCATCGCCAGCAGAAGCACGGCGACGGCAGCGGCAAGGACCAGGGCGGGACGGCGCGATGAACTCATGAGCTCTCGTGGTTTACGTGGGGAAAGCGGGCGCAATGACAGGCGCGAATCTTAACCGTCCGAAATCTCCTGGCCGCACCGCGCGAATGAGGGCTTTCGCCTCGCTATACTGCGCGCCGCTGCTCGCCGTAGTTCAACGGATAGAACAAGTGCCTCCTAAGCGCTAGATCTGGGTTCGATTCCCGGCAGGGGGACCAGCTTTGCCACTCAAGGAAACCCCCATGATTTCGCTGCGCGACCGTGTCGACATCCTGGTTCGCTTTCTGTTTGGCGGGCTGATTGCGATCGGCTGCTATTTTGTCGTCCTGCCTTTTCTGCCGGCGATGATGGTGGCCGCGGTGGTGGCGGTGGTGAGCTGGCCGCTTTTTCTGCGGATCCGCCGCGGCCTGCGCAACAGCTCGACCAGTGCCGCGCTGGTCATGGTGGCAGCGATCGTTGTCCTGCTGATCGTGCCGATTTCGTTGCTTGCCGCCGTCGCGGCGCAACAGGTGCCCGAACTCGTCAGCCTCGCCCGCAACTGGATCGCCGAAGGTTTCACCGTTCCGGTCTGGGTCGACCAGATTCCGCTCGTCGGCTCCTGGCTGCACGACCAGCTCGAACTCGTGCTCGGCAACAAGGAGCAGATCGCCGCCCTCGCCAAGCGCCTCTTCGAGCCGGCCAGCAAGGGCTTGGTCAGCGTTGCGGTCCTGCTCGGCGACGGCCTGCTGCAGCTGGTGCTGGTCGCTTTCATCATTTTCTTTTTCTACCGCGACGGCGACCGCCTCGCCGCCGGTGCGCGCAACCTGCTCGAACGCATGAGCGGGGCGCTCGCGACCGAAGTCGGCGAGATCCTTGTCAACACCACCCGCAGCGTGGTGTACGGCATCGTCGGCACCGCCGCCGCGCAAGGCCTGGTGGCCTTGGTGGGTTTTCTGCTCGCCGGCGTACCGGGCGCGATGCTGCTGTCGGTGGCCGTCTTTCTGCTGTCGGTCGTGCCGGTCGGGCCCCCGCTGATCTGGGGCGGAGCGGCAGTCTGGCTCTACAGCCAGGGCGAACCCGGTTGGGCGCTGTTCATGGCCTTGTGGGGGGCCCTGGTCATCAGCAGCGTCGACAACTTCGTCAAACCCCTGCTGATCGCCCGCGGCTCGACCCTGCCGCTGTCGCTGATCTTTCTCGGCGTCTTCGGCGGTGTGCTGGCGTTCGGCTTCATCGGCCTGATCCTGGGCCCGGTGCTGCTGGCGGTGGGAATCGCCATGGGGCGCGAGTGGCTCAAGGCCAGCTCGCGTCCGCCGGCCAAGCTGACCAGTTAGATCTTCATGATCGTCTCGCGGTAGTGCTTGAGCTCCGCGATCGATTCGTAGATGTCGGCCAGGGCTTCGTGCCGGCCTTTCTTGTCGAAGGACTTGTAGGCTTCGGGCTTCCAGCGGCGCGCCAGTTCCTTGAGCGTCGAGACATCGAGGTTGCGGTAGTGGAACCAGTCCTCGAGCCGCGGCATCCAGCGCGCCATGAAGCGGCGGTCCTGTCCGATCGAGTTGCCGCACATCGGGCTTTTCCCGCGCGGCACGTAGCGGGCCAGGAAAGCGAGCATGTGGTCGGAGGCGGTCTCCTCGTCGAGGAGCGAGTCGCGCACCTTCTGCGTCAGGCCGGTGCGGCCGTGGGTGGCGGTGTTCCAGGCGTCCATGCCGTCAAGGATGAAATCGGACTGATGCACGACCAGCACCGGCCCCTCGGCGATCACCTCGAGCTGAGGATCGGTGACCACGGCGGCGATTTCGATCACGCGGTCGACCTCGGGCTGGAGCCCGGTCATTTCCATGTCGATCCAGACCAAGTTGTCGTCGCCGTAACGCGCGTCGCGCTCCACGGGCAGGGCCAGGGGCTGTGCCATACTTTTTCCTCTTTTCCAGAACGCGCGATTGTCTCACGCGCTCCCTCATGGCCTCGACCTTCATGGCCGCCTTCGTCGCCGCTCTGGCGCTGATGGTGGCGCTCAAATACTGGCTCGCTGCGCGGCAGATCCGCCATGTCAGCCAACACGCCGATGCGGTGCCGGCCGATTTCGCCAGCCGCATCGGACTCGACGCGCACCGCAAGGCGGCTGCCTACACGATCGCCCGCACCCGCCTTGGCCTGATCGACACCTTTCTTGGCGCCGTGGTCCTGGTGGTCCTGACCCTGCTCGGCGGCCTGCAATGGATCGCGAGCCAGCTCGAAACCTGGCTCGTCACCGGCCTGGCTTTCCAGGTAGCGCTGGTGGCGACCGTGGCCGCCCTGCTCGGGCTGATCGACCTGCCCCTGTCGTGGGTGCGCCAGTTCCGCCTCGAAGCCAAGTTCGGCTTCAACCGCATGACGCCGGCGCTGTGGTTCAAGGATCTGCTCAAGTCGACCCTGCTCACCGCGGCGCTCGGCCTGCCGCTGCTCACCGCCATCCTGTGGCTGTGGGGCGAAGCCGGCCAGTACTGGTGGTTTTGGGCATGGCTGGTGTGGGTGGGATTCAACACCCTGGTGCTGCTGCTGTTTCCCACGGTGATTGCGCCGCTTTTCAACAAGTTCGAGCCGCTTGCCGACGGCGAGCTGGCAACGCGCATCCAGTCGCTGCTGGCGCGCGCCGGTTTTGCCTCGAGCGGGGTGTTCGTGATGGACGGCTCCAAGCGTTCGGCGCACGGCAACGCCTACTTCACCGGCTTCGGCCGGGCCAAGCGCATCGTTTTTTTCGACACCCTGATCCAGAAGCTCGCCCCTGAGGAAATCGAGGCGGTGCTCGCGCACGAGCTGGGCCATTTCAAGCTGCGGCACATCATCAAGCGCCTGGCCTTTTCCTTTCTGATCAGCCTCGTCTTCTTGGCGGCGCTGGGCTGGCTCTCCCAGCAGACCTGGTTCTACCTTGGCCTTGGCGTCGACCCGGTACTCGGCGGCCGCAACGACGGCCTCGCCCTGGTGCTTTTCATGCTGGTGCTGCCGGTGTTCAGCTTCCCGCTGGCGCCGATCGGCAGCCTTTTTTCGCGCCGCCACGAATACGAGGCCGACGCTTACGCGGCGAGTCTGGCCTCGGCCGACGACCTCGCCCGCGCGCTGGTCAAGCTCTACGAAGACAATGCCGCGACGCTCACCCCCGACCCGCTGCATTCGGCCTTCTACGATTCTCACCCGCCCGCCGCCCTGCGGCTGGCCCGGCTCGCGGAGCAGACCTGATGCTCGACCTCGATCAACTGCTGGCGGCGCGTTGCGCCCCCCTCGAAGGCCAGCCCGCCATGAGCGCGGCCGAAACCGAAGAGCAGCTTGCCGTCCTGCCCCATTGGCAGCAGGTCGAAGGCGCGCTCGAGCGCTGCTACCGCTTCGCCGACTACTACGAGACGATCGCCTTCGTGAACGCGCTCGCCTGGATCGTTCACCGGGAAGACCATCACCCCGAGCTCAGCGTGAGCTACAACCGCTGCACCGTGCGCTTCAACACCCATTCGGTGGGCGGGATCTCGATCAACGACTTCATCTGCGCGGCCAAGGCCGACGCGATATTCGCCAGCGGAACCCCGGCCCCATGACCTTCCAGCCAAGCGCGACATGAGCCAGATTTCCCGGCGCTTTACCGCGCGTGTTGTCGCCACCCACGGCCGCCATTATTTCGTCGAAGACGAGGCCGGCCAGATCCTTGAAGCCATCCGGCGCGGCAAGCGCGGCGACGTCGTCGTGGGCGATCGGGTCCACTGTTCGCAGGCCGCCCCGGGCCAAGCGGCCATTGAGGCGATCGAACCGCGCGCAAGCCTCTTGTACCGCTCGGACGAGTTCAAGACCAAGGAACTCGCCGCCAACATCGCCCAAGTAGCGGTGGTGTTCGCCTCGCGCCCGAGCTTCAACCCCTGGTTCGTCTGGAAAGCCTTGCTTGCGGCCGAGATGGCCGAGATCGCGCCGCTGGTGATCCGCAACAAGGTCGAACTCGAAGAAGGCGCGCCGGCGGCGCAGGCCTTTGTCGAGGAGCTCGCCGCCCTCGGCTACGCCACCGTGTCGCTCTCTGCCAAGACCCGTCCCGAGGCCTCTCGCGAGCTGCTCGAACCCCTGCTCTCCGACCGCTCGACCCTGCTGGTCGGGCAATCGGGCATGGGTAAGTCGACCCTGCTCAACCTGCTGGTGCCGAGCGCCAACGCCCGCACACAGGAGTACTCGCAGAGCCTCAACCTCGGCAAGCAGACCACCACCACTTCGCGCTGGTTTCCGTACGGCGAGAGCGGCGCGATCGTCGATTCGCCGGGCTTCCAGGAGTTCGGTCTGGCCCACCTGAGCCGCGACGCCGTGGCGCGGGCCATGCCCGACATCGCACCCTGGCTGGGCCACTGCCGCTTCCTGAACTGCCGCCATCTCGACGAACCGGGTTGCGCGGTCAAGGCAGCGCTCGAGGCCGGCCAGCTCAGCCCTGCGCGCTACGAGTTTTATCGGGTGCTGGCCTTGCAGGCGGCGCGATGAAGCTGCTCGTGCGCGTCGACAACCTGCTCACCGCCAACATCTGGGCGGGCGCGCTGCAGGCGGCTGGAATCGACTGCGAGTTGCGCAACACCACGCTGTCGGGCGCGATGGGAGAAATCCCCTTTCTGGAATGTGCACCCCAGATCTGGCTGCGCCGCGACAGCGACGAAACTCGCGCCCTGGCCCTGCTAGCCGAGCTGCGGCAACCCGCGACGGGCGCCGCCTGGTCCTGTCGCTGCGGCGAGCGGCTCGAAGCCCAGTTCAGCAGCTGCTGGGCCTGCGGAGCTCCCCGCCCTTAGACACGGAGCTCAGGCGACCCAGCGCGCCACCGTGATCAGGGCCAGCAGCGCCAGCCACAGCAGCATTGCCCGCCAGACCAGGCCGACCACCGAGCGCAAGGTTTGCGGCATCGGTTCGGCCAGGCCCGCGCTGTCGGACTCGTCGAAATGCAAGGCGTAGTCCGCCGCCGGCATCAGCCGCACGCCCAGCGCGCCGCTGGCCGTGCCCAGGATCAGGGTGCGCGAATCCGGGCTGGGCATGCCGTCGACCGCCGGCCGCCGCGACACCTGGCGCCAGCAATACAGACCGCCTTCGAAATCGCCCACCACGGCGAAACCGAGCGCGGTCATGCGCGCCGGCAACCAGTCGATCCAGGCCGCCGCGCGGCGCGAGAACTCGCCGAAACGGTCGGGCACCACCACGCCTTCGGGCGGACGGTTCCACTCCCTCGCCACATACATGGCCATGCGGTAGAACACCGCACCCGAGGCGCCGGGCAGCAAAACGAACCACAGCAGGACCCCGAAGACGTGCCGCTGGGCGAGCAAAAGGCCATGTTCGATCGCCTCTCGCACCAGTTCGTCGACCGAGAGATCGGCCGCGTTGTAGCTCGGGTCTTCCTCCCGCTTCCACCGGCTGAGTTCGAGCCTAGCGGTTTCGATGTCGCCATTGGCGAGAGCGATCTGGATCTCGGTCGCAGGGTGGCTGAACTGGCGGAAGCCGAGCGTGAAATAAAGCACCAGCACGTTGAAACCGAGAGCCAGCAGCCAGCTGAACCGGGCCAGAGCAAAAAACACGATTGCCGTGCCCAGGGCCGGGGCGACCACCAGCAGCAGCCAGGCGAGCACGCCATGGCGGCGCCGCCCTGCGTTTAGCTGATGGGGCGCGGCGTGCACCCACGAGGCCAGTACGGTGTAGACCGGATTGCGGCTCGGCAGCGCTCGCAGCTGTTCGACCAACAAAGCAATGATGAGGGAAATCAGGGCCACGACCGCTCCTTTGCTTGCGCATTGTAGCGAGGCCTGGCTGGGTCTCAGGCCGAGAGGAAGCGATAGAGGTTGCGCAGCATGGCCGCGGTGGCACCCCAGATGAAATAGCGGTGCTCGCCCTGCCACGGCATGGCGTAGAAGCGGCGCGCCTGGCCGCCGAACTCGATCAGGCGCCGCTCGTGATGCGCGGGATCCATCAGGAAGGCAAGCGGCACTTCGAACGCCTCGGCCACTTCGAAGGCATCGAGTCGAAGGGCAAGCGGCGGACTCACCAGACCGACCACCGGCGTGACGCTGTAACTGGTCGCGGTAAGGTAGTCGGGCAGGCGGCCGAGGATCTCGACCTCGCTGCGAGCCAGGCCGATCTCCTCTTCGGTCTCGCGCAGGGCGGTGGCAACGGCGTCGACATCCCCGGCGTCGACCCGGCCGCCGGGAAAGCTGATCTGGCCGGCATGGTCGTGCAGGTGCGCAGCGCGGCGCGTGAGCAGGACGCTGAGCCCGGCCGGGCGATCGACCAGGGGCACCAGCACGGCGGCTGGACGCACGGCCTTGCCGGGAACCAGCAGACGGGGGTCGCCCATCAGCTCGGGCTGCCAGGGCGGCGGCGTCGCAAAGCGCTGCCGCAAGGCCAGCGGAGCGAGCGCGCTGGCAGCGACCCGCGGCCCGCTCTCTGTCGGCGCAAAGCTGGCGTCGAGAGGTACCGTTTCGGGGTCGAACTGGATCATGGCGATCGGGAGGCGAAACGAAAAAAAGGCCGCCGCAGAAGCGGCGGCCTTTTCGGCCTGGAACGGCTTAGCCCTTGCGAGCCAGCTTTTCCTTGATGCGGGCCGACTTGCCCGAACGATCGCGCAGGTAGTAGAGCTTGGCGCGGCGGACGTCGCCGCGGCGCTTCACTTCGATCCCGGCGATGGTGGGCGAGTAGAGCTGGAAGGTACGTTCCACGCCTTCGCCGCTCGAAATCTTGCGCACGATGAACGAGGAGTTCAGACCGCGGTTGCGGCGGGCGATGACCACGCCTTCGTAGGCCTGGACGCGCTTGCGCGTGCCTTCGACCACGTTGACGCTGACGATCACGGTGTCGCCGGGGGCGAAATCGGGAATCGTCTTGTTCGCCATCAGACGGGCGATCTCTTCCTGCTCGAGCTTCTGGATCAGATCCATGCTTTTCTCCTGGGCCATCATCATGCGGCTAGATTTGTAATGTGCCGCCGAGAGGATGGGGTCGAACTCAACGGCCGGGCTCTCGCCCCGCCGCACCAACCTGCGCCGTGCGCAGGATTCCTTCGTCGCGCTTGGTGAGCAGACCTGCCTCACGCGCGCGTTCAATCATGTCGGGCCTCACGGCCGCCGTGGCCAGCAGCGCCTGTTCGCGCCGCCAAGCCTCGATTTTGGCATGGTGGCCCGACATCAGCACCTCGGGCACGGGCAAGTCGCGCCAGACCTCGGGCCGAGTGTAATGCGGCGCATCGAGCAGACCATCGGCAAACGATTCGTCGCTGGTCGACAAGTCCTTGATCGCGCCCGGCAACTGCCGCACCACCGCGTCGACCAGGGTCATCGCCGCCAGCTCACCACCGGACAATACGAAGTCACCGATCGACACCACCTCGTCCACACATTGGTCAAGGAAGCGCTGATCGGTACCCTCGTAACGGCCGCAAACCAGCACCAGGGGTTCAGCCGCGCCAACCCATTCGCGCACGCGCGCGTCGGTCAGCCGGGTTCCTCCCGGAGCAAACGCCACCACCCGCCCGCGGTTGCCTGCGGCGCGGATCGCCGCCAGCGTTGCCGCCAGCGGCTCGGCCATCATCACCATGCCCGGACCGCCGCCATAAGGACGGTCGTCGACAGTGCGATGGACGTCGGTCGTGAAATCACGCGGATTCCACAAGCCGATCGACCACAAACCCAGTTCGCGTGCGCGGCGCGTAATACCCTGCTCGCTGACCGCGGCAAACATCGTCGGAAACAGCGTGATGGCGTCGAACCGCATGCCGCCCGCCATCACCAGTCGGCCGACCAGTCCACGGTGATCTGCTTGGCCGAGACGTCGACCGAATCGACATATGCCGGCACCAGCGGGATCAGGAACTCGCCGTCCTTGCCCGAGACCTCGATCAGGTCGTGCGCGCCGTTGTCGCGCAGCCCCGTCACCCGGCCGAGCGGATCCCCGCCGCGGTTA
>JAEZVV010000170.1 GCA_023443095.1 Pseudomonadota bacterium | reverse complement strand
CTGCTCGCCACCAGCGATCAGATTCGCGAAGCGCTCGCCAGCAACCGCAGCGCCTGATACGGCCGGGCCTCAGTCCGCCGGCGCGGGCTGCATCACGACCAAGTGCCGGGCTTCGTCGAGTCCCGGCACTTTCAGCTCGATCACGTCGACCACTTTCACCCACTTGGGCAAGACGGCGATCTCTTCGATCGGCTCGACCCCCTTCATGGCCAGCCACCAGCCCGCGGGAGAGATCGACTCTCGGGTCAGGCTGACGAAATCGAGCAGCGACGCAAATGCGCGCGATGTGACGATATCGAAACGCGGCTCGTTCAGCTTTTCCACCCGCGAGTGCACGCCTCTCGCGTTGGGCAAGCGCAGTTCGAGCTGCGCCTGGGTGATGAAGGCCACTTTTTTTTGAACCGCATCGACCAGAGTCACCTGCGCCAGCGGCCAGGCGATGGCGAGCGGAATCCCCGGCAAACCGCCGCCCGCGCCCACGTCCAGCACCCGCACCGGCCGCCCACCGGCCAGCCGCACGAGTTGCGGCACCAGCGCGAGCGAATCGAGCAAGTGGTGGGTGAGGATGTCTTCCGACGAACGGATCGCAGTCAGGTTGTGGACCGCATTCCAGCGCGCCAGCAGCTTGCCGAAGCGGGCCAGGCGGTCGGCCGCAGCGGTATCGAGTTCCAGCCCCAGTTGCTGCGCGCCGGCGGCAATCGCCGCCGGGTCGAGTTGAATTTCAGGCGACCTGCCGGCCGCGGCTGTTCTCCGCATCGGCGGACTTCCTGTTGATTCGCTTGAGGTGGACCAGCAGCAACGAGATCGCCGCCGGCGTGACGCCCGAGATGCGCGCAGCCTGCCCTACGGTTTCGGGCCGGTGCAGCTTGAACTTCTGCCGCACCTCGAAAGAAAGGCCGTGCACCGCGTCGTAGTCGAGCGACTCCGGCAGGCGAGTGGTCTCGTGTGACTCCTGCTTGGCGACTTCGTCCTGCTGGCGAGCGATGTAGCCGGCGTATTTGATGGCGGTTTCGACCTGTTCGACGATCACCGGATCGTCCACTCCGGGTCCGCCCAGCGGCGAACCGTCGTCCGCATGCAGGCTCAGCAGGGCTGAATAATTTACTTCGGGGCGGCGAAGCAGGTCGGCCAGGGTGTACTCACGTTCAATGGCCTTGCCCAACACTCTTTCCGCATCAACCCTGGAAAGTAAGCGAGGGTTCACCCACGTCGATTTCAGACGCTCGATTTCAACGGCCACCGCGTCACGCTTGCGGCAGAACGCATCCCAACGCACATCGTCCACACAGCCCAGCTCGCGGCCGATTTCGGTCAGGCGCATGTCGGCATTGTCTTCGCGCAGGCTGAGCCGGAACTCGGCGCGCGACGTGAACATCCGGTAGGGCTCGGTCACTCCGCGGGTGATCAGGTCGTCGACCAGAACCCCCAGGTAGGCCTGGTCGCGTCGCGGGCTCCAGGCCTCGCGGCCCTGGGCCTGGCGCGCGGCGTTCAACCCCGCCAGCAGGCCTTGCGCCGCCGCCTCCTCGTAGCCGGTAGTGCCGTTGATCTGCCCGGCAAAGAAAAGGCCGGCGACCGAACGGGTCTCGAGCGAGGACTTGAGCCCGCGCGGGTCGTAGTAGTCGTATTCGATCGCGTACCCCGGCCGCAGAATGTGCGCCTGCTCGAGGCCGGGCAACGAACGGATGATCTGCAGCTGGACATCGAACGGAAGACTGGTAGAAACCCCGTTCGGATAGAACTCGTGGGTCGTCAAACCCTCCGGTTCCAGAAAGACTTGATGGCTGTCCTTGCCCGCGAAGCGATGAACTTTGTCTTCTATTGACGGGCAATATCGCGGCCCGATTCCCTCGATCACCCCCGAATACATCGGCGAACGGTCGAGGTTGGCGCGGATCAGGTCGTGCGTACGGGTGTTGGTGTGGGTGATCCAGCAGGGCATCTGGCGCGGATGCTGGTCGACCGAGCCCAGAAAGGAGAACACCGGAATCGGATCGAGGTCGCCCGGCTGCTCCTCGCAACGCGAGAAATCGATCGACCGGCCGTCGATCCGCGGCGGCGTTCCGGTCTTGAGCCGACCTTGCGGCAGCTTGAGTTCGCGCAGACGATCCGCCAGCGAAATCGCCGGCGGATCGCCGGCGCGGCCAGCCGGATAGTTCTGCAAGCCGATGTGGACCAGACCGTTGAGAAAAGTCCCCGCGGTCAGAACCACGGTGCGGGCACGGAACCGCAGCCCGGACTGAGTGACGGCGCCGACCACCCGCTCGCCCGAGCCGTCGGACTCGACCATCAGGTCGTCGACCGCCTGCTGGAAGAGCCAGAGATTCGGCTGGTTCTCTAGGCGGGAACGGATCGCCGCCTTGTAGAGGATGCGGTCGGCCTGGGCGCGGGTGGCGCGCACCGCCGGGCCTTTCGAGCCGTTGAGGATACGGAACTGGATGCCGGACTCATCGGTGGCCGCCGCCATCGCGCCGCCCAGGGCATCGACCTCCTTGACCAGATGCCCCTTGCCGATGCCGCCGATCGACGGATTGCATGACATCTGGCCCAGCGTCTCGATGTTGTGGGTGAGCAGCAAGGTGCGGCAGCCCATGCGGGCAGCGACGAGACTGGCCTCGGTGCCGGCATGACCACCGCCAACCACGATGACGTCGAACTGTTCTGGATATTCCATAACGGCGGGAGCGATTCCAAGTGACTGATATGACACCGGAAACCGGTCCATTCAAGGCGGGAAAGTATCTCACAGCGCATCGCCACCGTCAGTCCGTGCGCACCCTGTTCCACGTGAAACATCTCGCCGCCAGGGCTGTTTCACGTGGAACAAAACCCGCTACTCGACAAAGCGCGGATCGAGCAAAGTCCCGCGCAACTGAACCGTGACCGGCGCATGGACCGTAGCGCCACCAAGCTCAACCCGCACCAGCCCGCGCAACTCGCCGTTCGGGCCGATTCCGACGTCGCCACGGGCCGCCATCGCGCCCGCGCGACCGCCTACGCCGATCAGGTTGATGCCGTACCGGTCGGCTCGAATCTGGCCGTCGAATTCGGTGAAACGCGTCATCCCGCCGCCGAGCCCTGAGGCCTGGACGGCGAACGCGCCGAGGTTGACCCGGTTCAGCGTTGCCCATCGCACCTGGAAGGCGCCGGCGACCCGGGCCGCGCCCACCGCCCCGTCCAGAGAAGCCCCCTGCCCGCTGATCGATAGGTCGGCATTGGCGATCCCCTGGAAGGGAACGATCCTCGCCGCGCCCCCGCCGCCCTCTTCCCGGTTGCGCAGCAGCAAGGCTTCAAGGTCGAGACCGGCGACTTCGCTCGTGCCTTCTATCGCCCACTCCTGGTCGCGCGACGCCAGCACGCTGCCGGTCACCACTCCGTAAAAGCCGGCCAGCGAATAGTGGCTGATCCGCACCGAACCCGGCCCGAGGATGCCGCTGGCCCTGACCTCGTTCCAGCGCACCGCAGGGCCGAAGGGCAGCGCGTAAGCGCTCGCCTCGAGTTCGAACACCAGCGGCGCACCCGCCGTCGCACCGGTCACGCTGATTTCCAGCTTCGTGTCGCCGCTATCGATCTGGCGGATCGCAAGTCGGCCGAAACGGCCGTCGGCGCCCCGGCGCGCCACCACTTCGAAGCGACCCGGCAGCAGCCGGGCATCGCTCACCGCAACCGACTCGAAACGGAGCGTCGAAATCCGCTCCGGCAGACGGTCGCCGCGCGCAAGCAGCGCCTGCCCCAACGCCAAGGCCTGTTCCGGCGGCAACTCCATCGGTGAGATCCGCGCCTCACCCCAGCTCCAGGCGCCATCGCGAAGCCCGCGCCAGAACTCGGCCCAGCTGGCGCGGACACGGATTTCGTCCGCCCTCACCCGCCCGTCGAAAACCACGCCTTCGAGGATGAGCTCCGGCGCTGGCGCCAACACCAGCTCGGTCGAAGCGACCTCCACCGGCCGCCCTAGCGCCTGCCCCAGGCTGGCCGACAGCGCTGGCGCCGACAATGCGCTCGGCAGCGGCCGCCACCAACCCAGCACCAGACCGAGGACGAGCATTCCCAGCAAAGCGGCCCCTCCCCGCCAGCCCCAGGACTTGAGCCGCTGCCGTCGCCGCGCCTGCAGCGCCGCGCTCCACTCGGCGCGATCCCGCTCTTCCTGCAGATCGAGGGCATCCGGCACATTGACCGAAGTGATGGCAAACTGGGTGACGATAGCGGTCGGCGCGGCGCCGTCGCGCGGTTCGGGGACGCGAGCCGGGCGCGCCGCGCGGGGCTGCCGGCCGGCGCCAGCCCCGGCTTCGGCGGCGTCCGACTCTTCCTCGACCTGGGCCACCAGCGTGCTCATCCGGTATTTTTCCACGTCGGCCTCGCGCGCGGGGCCGTGCGGCCGCCGGGGCCCGGTTCCCGGGGTCCCCTCGAAGCCGCTTCCCGGCGTCGAACGGGCGCCAGCGACTTCCACCAGGCCGTCGCGCAGCAGGCGCGAAAGCGAATCCGCGATCGCCTCGCCCCCCACGCCCGGCATCCGGGTCAGCAAACCCTCATTGGAGATGCGCCCATCGATCAGCATCAGGACGAGACGGTCGCTGGGTTCCAGCGCGAGCGACTTGTCGTAAACCTCGCTCGTGCCGGCCGAAGTGCGCTGATAGATCAGGGTGGGGTCGAGTGGCATCGGGCAGGCCATACATGCGGGGAGCCGGATCATTGTATCGGCGCGCCCTCCCCGGTCCCGCCTTCGGTCTAGAGCGCCACACCACTGCCTCGAAAGGCAGGCCGAAGACAGCTGGCAGCGCAAGGCTTGGTCACGCTGCGCGAACTAAGCTCGCCCCGCCGGCTCTGCGCGCTCGTTTCGGCTGGCGCTTTTCTTTCACATCAATTGACGGGCAATTCGTTGATAGTAGGCGCTCGCATCATCGTCGGCCTTGATCCCAACCGGCGCCGGAACGCTTTCGGTCGACCAAGCGCGGACGAAAAAAAGGGGCCGCGATCGCGGCCCCTTTTTTTGCAGCAGGTTAAGCCGCTAGGCGTTCTTCCATCGTCTTACGGGTGGCTTCGAGCGCCGGCGGCAAGCCTTGCCGCAGCAGGTAGAACAGATCGCCGTGCAGACCCAGCTCGGTCCTCCAGGCTGCCGCGTCGATCGACGAGATCGTTTCGAACTGGTTGCGGCTGAAGTCCAGCCCCGACCAATTGATGTCCTCGTAGCGCGGACTGATGCCGAACACATGTTCGACGCCCTGGCCACGGCCCTCGATACGCTCGACCATCCATTCCAGCACGCGCATGTTCTCGCCGAAACCCGGCCACACGAACTTGCCGTTGGCGTCGGTGCGGAACCAATTGACGCAGAAGATCCTGGGCAGCGGCGTACCGGCCGCCTGCAGCTTGCCGCCCAGCTCGAGCCAGTGGGCAAAGTGTTCCGCCATGTTGTAGCCGCAGAAAGGCAGCATCGCGAACGGGTCGCGCCGCAGCACGCCCTGGGCGCCGGCCGCCGCCGCAGTGGTTTCCGAACCCATGGTCGCCGCCATATAGACGCCTTCGGTCCAGTCGCGCGCCTCGGTCACCAGCGGCACCGTGCTCGAACGACGGCCGCCGAAGATGAACGCGTCGATCGGCACGCCGTCGGGGTCTTCCCAGTCGGCATCGATCGACGGGCACTGGCGCGCGTCGACCGTGAAGCGGGCATTGGGATGCGCCGCCTTGCGGCCGCAGTCCGGGGTCCAGTCCTGGCCTTGCCAGTCGATCAGGTGCGCCGGGGCCTCGCCCATGCCTTCCCACCACACATCGCCGTCGTCGGCCAGGGCCACGTTGGTGAAGATGACGTTGCGACCCAAAGTCTCCATCGCATTGTGGTTAGTCTTGTGCGAGGTGCCCGGCGCGACGCCAAAATAACCCGCCTCGGGGTTGATCGCATGCAGGCGGCCGTCCTTGTGCGGCTTGATCCAGGCGATGTCGTCGCCGATCGTCGTGATCTTCCAGCCATCGAACGCCGCAGGCGGAATCAGCATCGCGAAGTTGGTCTTCCCGCACGCCGAGGGGAAGGCCGCCGCAACGTGATATTTCTTCCCCGCCGGCGAGGTGACACCGAGAATCAGCATGTGTTCGGCAAGCCAGCCCTGAGCACGCCCCATGGTCGAGGCGATGCGCAGCGCAAAACACTTTTTGCCGAGCAGGGCGTTGCCGCCGTAACCCGAGCCGTAACTCCAAATTTCGCGGGTCTTGGGGAAGTGGACGATGTATTTGGTCGGGTTGCACGGCCAGGGGACATCGGACTCACCCGCCGCCAGCGGGGCCCCCACCGAATGCACGCAGGGCACGAAGGCGCCGTCTTCGCCCAGAACGTCGAACACCGCCCGCCCCATGCGGGTCATGATGCGCATGTTCACCGCCACATAGGGGCTGTCGGACAACTCGACGCCGATGTGAGCGATCGGGCTGCCGATCGGCCCCATCGAAAACGGAACCACGTACAGGGTGCGGCCGCGCATGCAGCCCTCGAACAGGCCGGCCAGCGTGCCGCGCATCTGCTCGGGGTCCATCCAGTTGTTGGTGGGCCCGGCCTCGTCCTGGCGGTCGGAGCAGATGAAAGTGCGGTCTTCGACCCGCGCCACGTCCGGCGGATCGGATCGGCACAGGTAGGAATCGGGGCGCTTGGCGGGGTTGAGCTTGATGAAAGTGCCCGCTGCCACCATCGCCTCGCACAAACGATCGTATTCTTCCTGCGAACCGTCGCACCACACCACGCGTTCGGGGCGGGTCAGGCGGGCGATCTGGCCCACCCAATCGATCAGCTTGCGGTGGCGGACATAGGGCGGAACGTTCAATGACTGTTCCGAAAGCACTGCGCTCATTGAAACGCCTCCTCGTCTGCGTCATCGTCGCCGGAAGGCGCGGAACGCTGGTTGAATGGCCCTCTGGGGGCGTGTCTGCCTGGCGCCGTTCGTGACGGCGGCGGCAGAAGGCTAGCAAGCTCTGCCACCGGTGGGCGCGGATGATACCGCGCGCAAACCCTCGGATCCCATCATTGTCACAATCCGCCCTAAATCCGATCGTTGCCATGCGTATCGCCATCCTCGACGACACCCAGGACTTCGTCCGCCACCTTGATTGCTTCGCCCGGCTCGCCCGGCACGAGGTGCGCGTCTTTAACCACCCCGCCCGCGGTCTGGGACAGCTGGCAGCTCGCCTGGACCAGGTCGAGGCACTGATCCTGATCCGCGAACGCACCCGCATCACCGAGGCCCTGCTGACCCGCCTGCCCGAGCTCAAACTGATCTGCCAGACCGGCAAGCTCGGACCACACCTGGATCTAGCCGCCTGCACCCGGCGCGGCATCGCGGTGGCCGAAAGCACAGGTTACGCCGCTGCCACCGCCGAGTTCACCTGGCTGCTCGTGCTTGCGGCCCAGCGCCGCCTGGTGCCCTACGCCAGCCACCTGAAAGCAGGCCAGTGGCAACGCAGCCTGCCGCCCAACGCTCATTGGCCGCTTGCACCCATGGGACGGTCGCTCGCAGGACAAACCTTAGGCGTGTGGGGTTACGGCCGCATCGGCCGGCTGGTGGCGGCTTACGGGCACAGCTTCGGCATGAACGTGCAAGTTCATGGCCGTCCGGCTTCGCTCGAACAGGCCGCCGCCGATGGGCACACGCCCTGCCCCGACCGCGCCGGGTTCTTCGCCACCGCCGACGTCCTTTGCCTGCACCTGCGCCTGGTCGAGGCCACTCGCAGCAGCGTCACGCCCGAGCTCCTTGGGCACATGCAACCCACCGCCCTGCTCGTCAACACCAGCCGCGCCGAACTGATCGCCCCTGGCGCCCTGCTCGCCGCCCTGCAAGCCGGCCGCCCCGGCTTGGCGGCGATCGATGTCTTCGAACGCGAACCGGTAGCCGCCGACGAACCCCTGCTCGCTCTGCCCAACGTGCTGGCAACACCCCACCTCGGCTATGTCGAACGCGAGTCCTACGAGCGGCTGTTCGGCGGCGCGATCGACAATCTGCTCGCCTTTGCAAGCGGTCAACCGACCGGAGTCGCCAACCCCGAAGTGCTGGCCCGATAAAAAAGGCCCGCGGACGCGGGCCTTTTGACAGGCGTTGGCGACTCAGTCGAGCGGGTTGATCTCCACCGCCTGCGGACCCTTCTGGCCCTGTTGAACCTCGTATTCGACGCGCTGGTTTTCTTTCAGCGTGCGAAACCCCTTGGCCTTGATGCCCGAATAGTGGGCAAACAGATCCGCGCCACCATCGTCGGGCTTGATGAAGCCGAAGCCCTTGGTTTCGTTGAACCACTTAACAACGCCTGTCGGCATAGTGCATTACCTCGGTCTATATACGCGGGAAGCGCCCACGACGCGCGAGCGACAAGCTGCAGATTTCGGGGGGAGTTGCGCGACAGGAACGGCACGGAATGGCACGGTATGGCGGCAAGGTCTGATGAAATCCAACAGCCAAGATCGACTGCAGCGCCAAGCTAGCCGAGCCCCGCCGGGCTGGCTAGCACCTCCGCCCGCTTCGGGCATTCGCGCGCCAGCCCCGCCTGCCGGGAAAAAAGGGCAAAGCGGAGCGGCGGCGTGCCTCCGCCCTTCAGTCGTCAGCCTGGCCGAAACGCATGCGGGTCAGATGCGGCATCAGGATCGCCGCCAGCGCCAGGGCCAGGATCGTCGCTGCAATCGGCCTCGTCACAAAGACGCTGAAATCGCCTTCGCTGATGGCCAGCGCGTTGCGGAAGTTCTTCTCGGCCAGCGGCCCGAGGATCATGCCGACGATCACGGGCGCGGTCGGAAAGTCGTAGCGCCGCATCGCCACTCCGAGCAGACCTATCACCAGCAGCAGCGCCAGGTCGAAGGTCGACTGCCGCAACGAATACGCTCCCAGCGCCGCAAACACCAGGATGCCGGCGTAAAGCAGCGGTCGCGGAATCGTCAGCAGCCGCGCCCACACGCCGGCGAGCGGCAGGTTGAGCACCAGCAGCATGATGTTGCCGATATAGAGGCTGGCGATCAGCCCCCACACCAGCGCCGGGTTCGATTCGAACAGCAGCGGCCCGGGCTGCAGGTTGTAGTTCTGGAACGCCGCGAGCAGCATCGCCGCCGTCGCCGTGGTGGGAATGCCGAGCGTGAGCAACGGCACCAGGGTGCCGGTGGCCGCCGCGTTGTTGGTGGCTTCGGGGCCGGCCACCCCCTCGATCGCGCCCTTGCCGAACTCGTCCTTGTTCTTGCTGAGCTTCTTCTCGAGCGAATACGAGATGAAGGTCGGAATCTCGGCGCCGCCGGCCGGGATCGAGCCGAACGGGAAACCGATGAAGGTACCGCGCAGCCACGGCTTCCACGAGCGAGACCACTGCTCCCGCGTCATCATCATCGAGCCCTTGAGCTTCTGCACCACGCTGGTCTCGTCGCGCTCATAAATCACGTTGTAGAGCGCCTCGCCGACGGCGAAGAGGCCGACCGCCACCAGCACCACGTCGATGCCGTCGGTGAGTTCCATCAGGCCCACCGTGAACCGGGCCTGGCCGGTGGTGGCCTCGATCCCCACCATGCCCACCGCCAGACCGGCAAACAGGCTGGTCATGCCGCGCAGGCTCGACTTGCCCATCAGAGCCGACACCGTACTGAAGGCCAGCACCATGATCGCGAAATATTCGGCCGGTCCGAACTTGAGGGCGATCTCGACCATGTAGGGCGCAAACAGCGACAGCATCAGGGTCGCCAGGGTGCCCGCCACAAACGACCCGATCGCCGCCGTCGCCAGCGCCGCTGCCGCGTGGCCGCGCTTGGCCATCGCATTGCCTTCCATCGCCGTCACCAGCGAGGCCGATTCTCCCGGCGTGTTGAGCAGGATCGAGGTGGTCGAGCCGCCGAACATCGCTCCGTAATACACGCCGGCAAACATGATCAGGGCGCCGGTGGGTTCGATCTTGGCCGTCACCGGCAGCAGCATCGCGATCGTGAGCGCCGGGCCGATGCCGGGCAGGACGCCGATTGCGGTGCCAATCGTGGCCCCGACGAAGGCCCACATGATGTTGATCGGCGTGATCGCCGCGGCAAATCCTTCGAGCAGCGCGGAGAGTCCTTCCATCTCGAATCTCCCTTACGGCCGCAGAAAGCCCTGCAGGCTCACGCCCAGCAGTTGAGTGAAGATGACCCAGATGATCAGCGCGAGAACGATGCCGATCGCCAGGTTCTTGAGGGTGTTGCGGGCACCGAAGCCGCGCGCCACGCAGGCGAACAAGACGGCGCTGGTCGGCACGAAACCGAGGGTCGGAATCGCCAGCAGTTGGAACAGCAGGCCTGCGACGATCCACAGCAAGCCCGGCGCCGTGGCGCGGCTCAGACGGACGCTTTCGGCCGGAGCCTCGATTCCGTGGAACCCGCCCCAGGCCGCCTGCCCGATCAGCAGCAGGCCGCACACCCCCAGACCGCCGGCGATCGCCAGCGGGAAGAAACGCGGCCCGATGCCGGCGTAACCGGCGTCGGCGTCGATCAGGAAGGTCTGCCACGCCATCGCCACACCAGCGACGATGAAACCGAGCCCGATCAAGGCCTCGAACTTCTTCTCACCCAAAGTCCAACTCATACGCTGCTCCAGCGATTCATGTCGCACGGCACCGCCCCCGGATAAAGAAAACCCCCTCGCCTGAGGGGGCCGCCGGGTCGGATGCGGTTTGCTGCCGGGTGCGGCGCCCGCAGGCGCCGCCTTCCGCTCATTTGGCGATGCCCACTTCCTTGAGCAGGGCGCCGATGCGGGCGCTTTCGCCTTCGACGAACTTGCCGAACTCGGCCCCGGTCAACAGCAGCGGGGTCCAGTCGTTTTTCTCCAGCGTCGAGCCCCAGGCCGGAGTCTTGGTCGCCGCCACCACCGCGTCGATCAAGGCCTTCTGCTGCACCTCGGTGATGCCGGGGGCGCCATAAACGCCGCGCCAGTTGTAGATCTCGATGTTGATTCCCTGCTCCTTGAGCGTGGCGGTTTTCTCGCCCGGCAGCTTGGCCGCCGAGCTCACCGCCAGCGCGCGCATCTTGCCGCTCTTCAAGTGCTGGGCGAACTCGGAATACCCGGCCAGACCCACCGTCACCTGGCCGCCGATGATCGCCGCCGCCGACTCGCCGCCGCCGGCCGACGCGATGTAGTTGACCTTGGTCGGGTCGACCCCCGCCTCCTTGGCCAGCAGCGCGGCCAGGATGTGGTCGATCGAACCGCGCGAGCCGCCGCTCCAGCTGACCGAACCCGGTTTGTCCTTGAGCTGGGCGAGCAGATCCTTCATCGACTGGATCTTCGAGTTCGCCGGCACCACCACCACCATCGCATCGCCGAACAAACGCGCCACCGGCGTTGCGTTTTTCAGAGTGACAGGCGGCTTGTTGGTTTCGATCGCACCCACCATCACCGCGCCCATCACGATCAGGGAGTTGAGGCTGCCCTTGTCGTTGTTGACGAACTGGGCCAGGCCGATCACGCCGCCGCTGCCACCCTTGTTTTCGTAGGTCACGGTCTTGGCCGCGCCAGCGGCCTGCATGGCGGCGCCCAGGCTGCGGCCGGTCTGGTCGTAACCACCGCCCGGGTTGGCGGGAATCATGATCTTGACGGTGTCGAACGCGGCCGCCTGGCCGGCCACCAGCGCACCCACGGCCAGCGCCGCGGCTGTGATGAACTTCTTCATCCCTGCTCTCCTTGTTGAGGTCGGACGCCGATCTGGGCCGGCGATGGGCGCGATCCTAGCAAGACTCAGGGTTCACCCTGATCTCAACCCGGAACTTTTTCGGCAGCCGCCTCAGTCGGCCCGCAGCGCGTCGACGATCTTCATCCGGCTCGCCTTGATCGCCGGCAGGAAGCCGCCGACCAGGCCCATCAGCAGGGCAAAGCCGAGCGATTCCAGCACCACCTGCGGCGTCAGGCGGAAGCTGAAAGCCAGTTCGGAGAAGGACTGGAAGTTGGTGGTCGAGATCGTGATCGCGGTAAGGAAACTCGCCGCTGCCAGGCCGATCACCCCGCCCACCAGCGCCAGCAGCAAGCTCTCGCCCAGGAAGGCGACCAGCACCGAGGACTGCCTGAACCCCAGCGCCCTCAGGGTGCCGATCTCGGCGGTACGGGTGGCGACCGCCGCGTACATCGTGATCGCCGCACCGATCATGGCGCCCAGCGAGAAGATCACCGACAGCGCCATGCCGAGCAGGGTGATGAAGTTCGACAAGGCCTTGCTCTGGTCCTCGTAGAACTGGCGCTCGCGCTTGAGGCTGACCTTGAGCCGCGGGTCTTCGTCGAGCCGCGCGCTCAAGGCATCGGCGGCAGCGGGCGACGACAGGCGCGCGATCATCGACGAATACGCGGTACGGCGGAACGCCTGCATCAGCTGTTCGACATCGCCCCAGATCTCCGAATCGAAAGCGGTTTTGCCGGCATCGATCACCCCCACCACCGTCCACTGCCGCCCCGCGAAAGACAGGTTCTGGCCAATGTCGACCCCGGCGAACTGCTTGGCGACCGAGCTTCCCACCACGATTTCGCTCGACCCCGGCCGAAACATCCGGCCCGCGGCGAGTCTCACCTGCGGCCGCAACGTAAGGCCAATCTCGCCCATGCCGCGCACGATCACGTTGCTGCGTTTGCCAGGCTCGTCCCGCTTGGGCAGCGAATTCAGGACCACGACCTCCTTCGAGGCCAGCGCCAGGCCGTCGGGCCCTCGCGCCACCTCGGGCGCGGTCTCGACCAGACCCGCCTGGTCGCGCAGCAGACCGCTCTGCACCTCGGTCTCCGAGCCCTGACGGATCACCACCACGTTGTCGGCCGAGCCGGTCGACACCAGCGTGCTTTTCAAGCCGGCGTCGAGCATCAGCACCGCCGCGAACACGAACACCACCAGCGCCATGCCGCCAGCGGTGAGCAAGGTGGTGAGCTTGCGGAACCACAGGTTCTTGGCGATGTAGCTGAAAGGAATTTTCATGGTCCGCAGCCAGGTATCGAGGCTGATCCCGTCGTCGTTGCACCGCCCTCACCGAGCGTGGCCCTCGTTCCGGCGCCGCCCAGAGGGCAGCACCCCATGGTCCCGCTCAAGGTGCGGGAACAAGGCCGAAGGCCTTGCGTACGCCTCGAGCGCCTAGGCCACATGCCGCAGCCCGTCGACGATGGGCATACGCATCGCACGGATCGCCGGCACGATCCCGGCCGCCAGTCCCACCACCACGGCGCATGCCGCCTGCAGCCAGAAGGTTTCGGCCACCAGCGGCATCTTGGCAAACACGTTCTGCGTCATCGCATGAAAGGCGTGCACCACCGGCGTCGTCAGCGCCATGCCGATGCCGGCCCCCACCAGCGCCAGGGCGAAGGCCTCTCCCATGATCACGGCGCCGACCAAACGCGGCTTGAAGCCGATCGCCTTGAGCGTGGCGTATTCGCTCATGCGTTCGCGCGCCGTCATCGCCATGGTGTTGGCCGCCACCGCCATGATGATCAGGATCACCACGTAACTCACGCCGCGGATCGCCTGCACGATGGTTTCGACCATCGCCACAAAACCAAGCGAGAAGGCCTTCTCGGTTTCGGTCAGGGTTTCGGCGAGCGAGTTCTTGAACTCGGCGTCGATCTCGCGCGAGACCTCGGCCGCCGCACTCGCGTCCTTGATGCCGACGATGAAGACGCCGGTAGCATCCGCTCGCCGCGGAAAGGCCTTCTTGACCTGCTCGTTGAGGTAGTCGTAGTGGAAATACATCTGGCGCGTGAGGGTGGTGTCGTCCTTGCCGTCGAAAATCGCCCGCACCGTGAACTCCCACTCGCCGGGATAGATCTGGCTTTTCAAGGGCAGGCGGTCGCCTACCTTGAACCCATACAGATCGGCCAGCTGGCGTCCGATCACCGCGCCCTTGCGGTCGCGCAGGAAGTCGGCGTACTCCTGCGGCTCGAAGATGAACTCGGGGTACATCGGAAAAAAGGCGGGGGCGTCGACGGCGAACTGGGCGAAGAAGTTCTTCGGCTCCTTCCACACGCCGCCGAACCAGTTCGACAGCGCCACCGCGGTCACCCCCGGCACCGCCCGGATCTTCTCGCGGTAATACACCGGCATCGTGAAGGCAAGGGAGATCGCGTTGCGCGTGATCAGCCGCGTATTGCTCGAGGCGTCGGCGCCCGCGTACCAGGCCCGCACCACGGTCTGCAGGAGGCCGAAAGCGAGGATCGCGATCACCAAGCCCAGCACCGTCAGCCCCGAGCGCAGCTTGGCGCGGAAGACGTTCTTGAACACCAGTTTCACGAAAAACACGGCGCGGCCTAATGCAGCACGAAGGGCGAGTCGCTGGTGAGCTGGCCCTTGTCGAGGAAGGTCGTGCGTTTGGCCGCCTCGCCCGCGCGCGGATCGTGGGTGACCATGGCGAT
Organism: Pseudomonadota bacterium; assembly: GCA_023443095.1. Classification (GTDB taxonomy): domain Bacteria; phylum Pseudomonadota; class Gammaproteobacteria; order Burkholderiales; family Burkholderiaceae_F; genus JAEZVV01. The sequence continues at coordinate 49,727 of JAEZVV010000170.1, read as the reverse complement.
GGTCTTGCCCAGGTCGTCGTTGAGCCGTCGCAGCATGGCGAGCACGTCGGCCGCGCTCTGGCGGTCGAGGTCGCCCGTGGGTTCGTCGCAGATCAGGATCGTCGGATCGGAGACCAGCGCGCGCGCGATCGCCACCCGCTGCTGCTGCCCGCCCGAAAGCTCGTTCGGGTAGTGCTTCTGGCGGTCGCTCAGGCCGACCAGGCCGAGCGCGATCGCTACCCGCTCGCGCCGCTCTCCCCTGCCCATCGGCGTCAACATCAGCGGCAGTTCGACGTTTTCGAAGGCCGTGAGCACCGGCATCAGGTTGTAGAATTGGAAGATGAAACCCACGTGGCTGGCGCGCCAGTCGGCCAGCTGGGTCTCGCCGAGCCGGGTGATGTCGATGCCTTCGATCACGATCTCGCCGGCGTCGGGCTTGTCGATGCCGGCAATGAGATTGAGCAGCGTGCTCTTGCCCGAGCCCGAAGGCCCCATCAGCGCGACAAAGTCGCCGCGGGCGATGTCGAGGTTGATGTCGGCCAGCACCGGCACCACCTGGTTGCCGCGGTGGTAGCTCTTGCTCACGTGGCGGACCGAAACCAGCACCTCGCTCATTTCTTGACCGCCGCCACGGCGCTGCCCGGGCCGAGCTTGGCGGGCGGATTCAGGACCACTCGCGCACCGGGCTCCACCCCGCCCACCCGCACCAGTTCGCCCACCTTGTCGCCAACAGCCACTGGCACCAGGCTCACCCGCTCATCCTTGCCAACGACGAGCAGCACGTCCTTGCCGTCGCGCTGGGTTATGGCTTCGGCGCGCACCGCCGGCACCGGCTTGCGTTCGTCGGCCTTGAGTTCGCGCGCCAGGAAGGCCGCTTTCGCGCTCATGTCCGGCAGCACCCGGTCGTCTCGTTCGACGAAGCCCACCTTCACCAGCAGCGTCGCCTTGGCGCGGTCGACCGTGGGCACGATGCGGCTCACCTTGCCGAGCAGGCGCAGCTCGGGATAGGCGTCGAGCTGGATCTCGACCGGCTGGCCAAGACTGACCTTGGCGATCGAGGACTCCGAGACATCGGCCTCGACTTCGAGCGTGTCCATGTCGGCCATCGTCACCACCGCACCGGTGGTGCCGACCGCCGAGGAAAACGGCGTGACGATGTCGCCGACGTTGGCGCTTTTGGTCAGCACCAGGCCGGTGAAAGGCGCCTTGATCAAGGTCTGATCGAAAGCGACCTGGGCGGCTCGCGCATTGGCCTCCGCCACGGCGATCTGCGCCTTGAGGCTGGCGATCGTTGCGCGGGCGCGGTGGTAACGCGACTCGGCGGTATCGAGCGCCGCCCCGGCGATGAAGTTCTGCGCCGCCAGCTCGCGGCTGCGTTTCCAGTTGGCCGCCGCATCGGCCAGCTCGGCCTCGCCCTGTGCCAGATTGCCGCGCGCCGCCAGCACCCCCGCTTGCGCCTGTTCGAGCTGGGCCGCGACGTCGCGGTTTTCGAGCCGGGCGATCACCTCGCCCTCTTTCACCCGCTGGCCTTCCTGCACTCCCAGCCATTCGAGCCGCCCCGTCGCCTTCGACGAAACCGAGGCCCGCCGCGCCGCCACCACTCTTCCGGTGGCGTTGAGCGTGGCGACCGCGGCCGAGGGATACGCCGCCGCCACACTCGTCATCTCGACTGGGGTGGGAGCCGAACGGCTGCGGACGAAACCGGCCGCGACCAGGATGGCCACCACCAAGGCCAGCCAGAACCACCAGCGCCTCCACCAGCGGGGGCGGCGCTCGACCGTAGCGGAAGCAGACGCCTTGCGATCAATCGCGAGCTTGGCAAGGGACGTGGATGTGGGAGGCGTCGAATCGGGGGCGGCCATGATCGAGTCGTCGATATGCGGTCAGCCATGCTAGCCGAGCCGGACGGCAATGCCCCGCCCCCCGGGGGGCACTGTGGTAGTCCCCCCCTGGCCTCACGCCTGCTGGCGTCGGTCTGCCCCTGCAAGGACCGAGCAATCGGGAAGACGACCGCGCCGGCGATCCGGGCAACTTTAGTGGACCGCTTCTAGACCGCGCAACGGGGCTGCAGGCTGAGTCAAAGTAGCGATCGATCCGCGCTTCCTCGCCATGAAGAGCCGCGCAGACCGAAGTCTTCGCGCCCAGGTCCGCCCCTTGGCGACACTGATGGACCTTCTCGCTCTCAAGCTCACCTTCGCCCCCATCTTGCTCGCCGCAGCGACCCTGGCTGTCCGCCGCTGGGGCGAGATCGTGGGCGGGCTGCTGGTTGGGCTGCCGCTGACGTCCGGCCCCATCTCGGTGTTTCTGGCGCTCGAATACGGGCCGGCGTTTGCCGTGAACGCCGCCTCGGGCGCGCTAATCGCGACCTGCGCACAAACCGTCTTCTGCCTCGCGTATTGCAGGCTTTCGGCGTGGGGATGGAAGCTCGCCCTGAGTGGCGCGTGCGCCGCATTCGTCCTCGTCGCGGGCCTGCTGCAGTGGGCCCAACCCTCTCAGACCAGCCTGTTTCTGCTCACCATCCCGGCCATCCTGAGCACGCTCGCCTTAATGCCCGTCAACACGGCCAGAAGCCAGGCGCCGAAGCCGCAATGGTGGGACTTGCCCGGCCGCATGACGCTGATCGCCAGCCTCACGGTCGGCGTGACCGTGATCGCTCCCTACATCGGCCCCGGAGCCAGCGGAATCCTCGCCTCGCTTCCGTTTATGGTCAGCATCCTGGTTGCATTTGCTCACCGCACCAGCGGCTCCGACGCCGCCCATCAAGTCCTCCGCGGCCTGGTCGCAGGGCTGTGGGGCTTTGCGGTTTTTTTCTACGTGTTGAGCCTGGCGCTCCTTCACCTCAGCCTGCCCGTCGCGTATGGCGTCGCCGCCCTGTGCGCCCTTGCGGTGCAAGGTGTCTCGCTGTACCGGATTCAGCAAGCCCGCTAGCGTCCTGCTGCACCCGGCGAACCTGCACGCTTTTATTTGCCGATGCAGAAGCGCCCGAAAATCACGCCCAGCAAATCGTCGGCGGAAAACTCGCCAGTGATCGCCGCCAGGGCTTGCGCAGCCAACCTCAGCTCTTCGGCGAAGAGTTCGAGCTGACGGTTGCCGAACTCGGCGTGGCTGGCCGCGGTAGACAAATGGTCGGCCGCAATCGCGAGCGCCGCCAGATGCCGTTCGCGGGCGAGGAAGACGCCTTCGGCCGCGGTCTGGGTTTCCCAGCCCGCCACCCGCAGCAGTTCGCGACGCAAGCCGTCGATGCCGGCACCGCTGCGCGCCGACAGATAGATGTGGTCGCCTTCGACCCGCGGCGCCTGCTGCACGAGGTCGACCTTGTTGACGACGGTGAGCACCGGCACGCCGCGGCCGATGCGCTCTCTCACGCGCGCCAGCACCTCGGCGTCGGCCTGCTCGCCTTCGGGGCGCGAAGCGTCGACCAGGTGCAGCACGACGTCGGCCTTGGCCACTTCGTTGAGCGTGCGTTCGATGCCGAGCCGCTCGACCTCGTCTTCGGTCTGACGCACGCCGGCGGTGTCGATCAGGTTGAGCGGGATGCCTTCGACCTGGACCGTCTTCTCGATCCGGTCGCGGGTGGTGCCGGCAATGGCGGTGACGATCGCCACGTCTTCGCCGGCAAGCGCATTCATCAGGCTCGACTTGCCCACGTTCGGGCTGCCGGCGAGCACCACTGCCAGGCCTTCCCGCAACAAAGCACCCTGGCGCGAAGCGCGGGCGAGTTCGTCGAGCTGCTTGCGGATCGCGGCCAGCCGGCCGCGGGCATCGGCCGCTTCGAGGAAATCGATTTCCTCTTCGGGAAAGTCGAGCGTGGCCTCGACCAGGGCGCGCAGTTCGACCAAGTCCTCGACCAGACCGTGCACCCGCGAGGAAAACTCGCCCGCCAGCGAACGGGTGGCGGCGCGCGCCGCCGATTCGGTCGAGGCGTCGATCAAGTCGGCCACCGCTTCGGCCTGGGCCAGATCGAGGCGGTCGTTGAGAAAGGCGCGACGGGTGAACTCGCCCGGCTCGGCCAGGCGCAGGCCGATCGCCCGCCCGGCCTCAAGGCAGCGGGCAAGCAGCAGGCGCAGCACCACCGGACCACCGTGGCCCTGCAGCTCGAGCACGGTTTCGCCGGTGTAGGAATGCGGGGCCGGGAACAGGAGAGCGATGCCTTCGTCGATCGCGCCGCCGTCGGCCGCCCGGAACGGCAGGAAATGCGCGTGGCGCGGCTGCAGCGGCCGGTCGCCCAGGACCGCCTGGAGCAAAGGGTCCAGACCCGCTGCGCCGGCCGAGATCCGGACGATGCCAACCCCGCCGCGGCCGGGTGCAGTGGCAATGGCAACAATCGGGTCGCGGTCGGAGGCAAGCATGGGTCGGTGTGGCGCGGAAACAGCAGGCCCGCAGTGTAACGAGCAGGGCCAAAGCGATACGCCCGGCCGAACGGCGCGGCGGCGCGTTAGCCTGCCGCCATGACCTCGCTCCCGCCGAGTTCGAAGCTCTGGCTGCGCGCCGCCGCCGGCCTGTCGATTTACCTGGCGCTGGTGCTGGCGCCGCTTGTCCTTGCCTGGCGAACGCCCGAGCTCGGTTTCTGGCGCGAGGCCTCGGCCGCCTGCGCCTGGGCGGGGCTGGCGATCCTGACGCTCGAGTTCGTTCTGATCACCCGCATCCACATGCTCACCGGGCCTTTCGGCCAGGACGCCTTGCTGCGTTTTCACCGCCACGCCGGCATCGTCGGCAGCGGACTCGTGCTGGCTCACCCGCTGCTGCTCGCCGCCCGCGAAGGTCTGCCCGTCCTCTGGCTGATCGACCCGCTGGCTTCGGGTTCCGCCGCCGTCGGTGCCGGCACCGGAGCGAGTCTCGCCCTGCTGGTGCTGATGGTTTCGACCCTGGGCCGGCGACGCCTGCTGCTCGATTACGAGATCTGGCTGCTGCTGCATCGCTGGCTGGCCCTGCTCGTACTCGCGCTGGGCCTGGGGCACGCGTTTTCGCTCGGGGTGCGGCCGGGAAACATACCGCTCCTGCTTCTGTGGATTGCCTACCTCGCGCTCGCGGTCGGCGCACTAGTCTGGTACCGCGGCGTGAGACCGTGGCGCCAACGCCAGCCTTGGATCGTCTTGTCCAACACTCCCGAACGAGGTCGGTCACGGACGATCCGCCTGCGCGCCGCAGGCCACCCGGGCTTCGCTTTCCAGGCCGGCCAGTTCTGCTGGCTGCGCCAGAGCGGCCCCTGGGCGATCGAGGCGCATCCGGTATCGATGTCGTCGCCGGCGCCGCGTGGCGCAGCAACCGAGCTGGCTTTCACGATCAAGGACCTGGGCGACTGGTCGGGCCAGGTCGTGCCGCAGCTTGCGCCCGGCGATCAGCTCTGGCTCGACGGGCCTTACGGCGTGTTCACGCTTGAGCGCCACGACGGGCCGGGTTTTGTGCTGATCGGCGGCGGGGTGGGAGTGAGCCCCTTCGTTTCCATGGTCGAGACTCAGATCGAACGCGGTGATGAGCGGCCGCTCTTTCTGTTTCATGCAGCCCACGACCGCGCCGGGCTGACCGGAAGCGAGCGTTTCACGGCCCTGAGCCGGACCGCCCCCCAGTTCCGCTGGGTGCCGGTGCTCGAAGCCGGACCCGTCGCGGTTGGCGAGGAGTCGGGCTGGGTCACGGCCGCGATCCTTTGGCGCCATCTTCCGCCCAACTTCCGCGAGTTCCAGTTCTTCGTCTGCGGCCCGGCCCCGATGATGGACTGGGTCGAACGCGAGTTGCGCCAGCTGGGGCTGGCCCGGGCCCAGGTCCACACCGAGCGCTTCGACCTGGTCTGAGGGTAGAGTGTCGCCATGTCTCTACAACCTCAATCCAATCAGCCGAACCCGGGCGCCGCCCTGCTCGGTGCCGCCCTGGCCGTGGTCCTTTCGGTGCCGGTCGCGGCGGTGGTGGCGGCTCAGCTCGGCGACGACTACAACACCCGCTCGCTGGTCTACGCCGGCTTCGTGACCTGGGTGGTGACCGGCGCGGTGGTCGTCTTCCTGCGCACCCGCGCCGGCGAGTCCGGCCCCATGACCGCAGCGCGGGTGCTCAAGTGGACGGCCTCGATCTGGCTGTGGCCACTGATCGCCCTGCTGCCCCCGCGCCGCTAGCCGCCGCAATAAAAAAGGGCCGCGCAAGCGGCCCTTTCTTTCAGCACGGGACCGGCTTCAGCCCGCGCGCTTGAGTTTCTCGTTTTCGATCTGCTTGGTGACGTACCACTGCTGGGCGATCGAGAGGATGTTGTTGGTCAGCCAGTACAACACCAGGCCCGAGGCGAAGAAGAAGAACATCACGCCGAAGATGAAGGGCATCACCGCCATCACCTTGGCCTGGACCGGATCCGGCGGGGTGGGGTTGAGCTTGTACTGGAACCACATGGTGGCCATCATCAGCACCGGCAGGATGAACCAGCCGTCGGGCGCAGCGAGGTCGGTAACCCACAGCATCCACGGCGCGCCGCGCAACTCGACCGAAGCCAGCAGCACCCAGTAGAGCGACAGGAAGACCGGGATCTGCAGCAGGATCGGAAGACAGCCGCCGAGCGGGTTGATCTTCTCGGTCTTGTAGAGCTCCATCATCGCCATGTTGAGCTTCTGCTTGTCGTCGCCGTATTTCTCGCGCAACGCAACCATACGCGGCCCGACTTCCTTCATGCGGGCCATCGACTTGTAACCGGCGGCCGACAGCGGGAACAGCACCGCCTTGACCAGCACGGTCAGCGCGATGATGGCCCAGCCCCAGTTGCCGACGATGCCGTGCAGGAAGGCGAGCAGCCAGTAGATCGGCTTGGCGAGGAAGGTCAGCCAGCCGTAGTCGACCACCAGGTCAAGGCCAGGCGCGATGGCTTTCAGGCGCGCCTGGTCCTGCGGACCGACGTAGAGCTGGGCGCTGCTGGTGACGCTGGCGCCCGGAGCAATGGCGGCGAGCGGGACGATCGAGCCGACCGCGAACAGGTTCTTATCGACCTCGCGCGTGTAGAGCTCGCGCTTGGTGCCTTCGGCCGGCACCCAGGCGGTCAGGAAGTAGTGCTGGATCATCGCGATCCAGCCCTGGTCAGCCGTCTTGGGATAGTCGACCTTGCCCTTGGCGATGTCGGAGAAGTCGACCTTCTGGAACTTCTTCTCGTCGGTGTAGACCGCCGGGCCGGTGTAGGTGTAGTAGAGCGCCGATTCGCCTTCCGGCTTGTTGCCGTCGCGCATCAGCTGGTAATACAGCGAGGGCGACACCGCCGCCGCACCGTTGTTGACGATCTCGTGCGACACCAGGATGTCGTAGTGGCCACGGGTGAAGGTGTAGCTCTTGGTCAGCTTGATCCCGCCCGCTTCCGACACGAACTTGACCGTCAGCTTGTCCTGGCCGGCTTCGAGCTGGCGCGGGCCTTCGACCAGGGTGAAGGGGCTGCGATGGGTCGGAAACTCGCCGCCCACCAGGCCGGTCTGGGCGACGTAGACGCGGTTGGGTTCGACGTCGAGCAGGATCACGTCGCTCGTCGCCGCCGGCTTGCGCCCGGTGACCAGGCCGATCAGGCCGGTCTGGGTCCAGTCGGGCGTAACCCGCTCCTGGCGCAGCTGGGCGCGCGATACCACGGCACCTTCGGGGTCGATCGAGATCCGCAGCAGGTCGGTGTCGATCACGACCGGCTCGGCCTTCGGGCCGGCAGCGACCTGGCCCGGCACGGCCGCCGGACTGGCGGGCGCGGCGCCGACTTGGCTCGCTGCGGGAATCGAACCGTCGGCCGCAGGGGCGGCGCCTGGGGCCGGGGTCGCAGTCTGTTGCTGGGTCACAGCCGGGCCGCCGAAAACCGACGGGCGCCCGTTATGAAGTTGCCAGCGGTCCCACAGCATGAACAGCGACATGCCGAAGAAGACCCAGAGGATGGTGCGCTGAAAATCGCTTCCCATGACGGGTGTGCTCTCTAACGGGGTTCGGTGAATAGGCGGGTGCGCTCGGCATTGTCCTTGGCGCCGGCGGGATGACACCAGCAACGCCAACGGAACTGCTCGGGCACCGGGTCAAGGCCGCTGCCACCGAACGGATGGCAACGCCCCAGGCGGGCCAGCATCATCCAGCTGCCACGCAAGGCTCCGTGGCGCTGGATCGCTTCCTTGGAATACTCCGAACAGGTCGGCAGGAAGCGGCAGCCGTGCCCCACCCAGGGGGACAGCAGGAACTGGTAGGCGCGGATGGCGCCGATCAGGGCACGATCAAACATGGCTCGCCGACGCGTTCGAGGCCGCCATTCTTTCGAGTTGGCGACCGAGATCGGACAACAAGGCATCCGCGTCAAGACGCAGCGTCTGCTTCAGCTCGGCCAGACCGATATCCCGGCCGGCCCGCGGCAGCGGATTTTTGAGCCGCAGCGAGACGTCGATCGCAAGCCCGTGCCGAGCGCACAGGACCAGCACTTGCGGCGCCGCATGGCGGGCCGACTCGCGCAGGATGCGCTTCACAAGGACGCGATCGACCGATCGGCGGGCATTCCGCTTGCCGACGGTGAAGCCAAAGCGAACGCCAGCCTCCGCCGGTCGGGCGACGGCGTTCATCGAGAACCACCGTCGCGCGAAGCGAAGCGCCAAAGGTCCGCGCGCAGACAGGACTGCGGCGAACTCGGCCGGCTTGCGCAGACGGCGCCCAGGGGGCAGGCCGTAAGCGCGATCGTGGGCATGCGGCACGGCACGGTCAGCCGTGGCCGCCGCCTTAGACGGTCAGGCTGTGACGGCCCTTGGCACGGCGGGCAGCGATCACGCGGCGGCCGCCCTTGGTCCGGCTGCGGACCAGGAAACCGTGGGTGCGCTTGCGCTTGACCTTGGAAGGTTGATAAGTACGTTTGGTGGACATGATGATTCCTCGGGCATGAAGCCGCTGGACAGTCGCTGCAAGCGGCGCGATAGGCGCAACTAGCGCCGGTCAACCTAGGCTTTCGCACACCTGCGCTTCTCGGGATGCGGCATCACCCAGGGGAACGCGCGCAAGTACCGGATTTTTAGAAGATTTCGCGGTGCAACGAAAAGCCCGCTATTAGACGCGAGCGAGCCTTCGTCTGTCAAACCAGAAAACCCCAGGGGCAAGAAAGACTGCGGCCGCGAGCTGGCCGCGAGTACTCACTCACAAGCCGCCGACACCCTGCCCCAAGGGTGACCTGTGATTTTGACACTGTGATTATCAACAGGATTTCCACATAATTTGCACCTAGATTGTGAGCGACCACTTTCTTCATGATTCACAAATACATTCACGAGACAACTTGTCCACAGGAATTATTTGATGGTGGGCTGTGGATAACTTCTGCTGCACGGGTTAAAATGCTTCGCTTGATCGCGGCTCGTTAGTTCATAGGGAGGACCGCCGATCCTGCGGCGGGTGGTCACGAGCCTCCCGGACACAAGAACACTCCACGCGCGGAAGCCTTCCCGTATGCAGCATATTTGGCACGACTGCTCGCGCCTGCTTGAAAGCGAGCTGACCCCGCAACAGTTTTCCGCCTGGATCAAGCCGCTCAAACCGATCGACTTCGACGAGGCCAGCTCGACGCTGACGATCAGCGCGCCCAACCGCCTCAAGCTCGAGACGATCCGCACCCAGTTCTCCGGCCAGATCGCCAACGCCGCCTCGCGCGTACTGCAGCGGCAGGTGGCCGTCGTGCTCGAACTGGCAGCCGCCAAAACCGCGTCGATGGCGCCCGAAGCGGCGCCTAGCCTGGCCAGCCCGACCCAGCTTGCACTGCCAGTGATGGTGGCCGAGCCGCCGGCCGAGGCCACCGAACACGTCGAACGGGCACGCATCAACTCGCAGCTGACCTTCGACAACTTCGTCACCGGCAAGGCCAACCAGCTCGCCCGCGCCGCCGCCATGCAGGTGGCCGAGAACCCCGGCGGCTCTTACAACCCGCTGTTCCTGTACGGCGGCGTCGGCCTCGGCAAGACCCACCTGATCCATGCCGTCGGCAACGGCATCCTGGCCCGCAATCCGGCGGCCCGCGTCCGCTACATCCACGCCGAGCAATACGTCAGCGACGTGGTGCGCGCCTATCAGCGCAAGGCCTTCGACGATTTCAAGCGCTACTACCATTCGCTCGACCTGCTGCTGATCGACGACATCCAGTTCTTCGGCGGCAAGGCGCGCACGCAGGAAGAGTTTTTCTACGCCTTCGAGGCGCTGGTCGCCGGCAAGAAGCAGATCATCATCACCAGCGACACCTACCCCAAGGAGCTCAAGGACATGGAGGATCGCCTCGTGTCCCGCTTCGCTTCGGGGCTGACGGTGGCGATCGATCCTCCCGAACTCGAGATGCGGGTCGCGATCCTGCTTAAGAAAGCCGAGGTCGAAGGCGCCGACCTCAAGGAAGACGTCGCTTTTTTCATCGCCAAGAACCTGCGCAGCAACGTGCGCGAGCTCGAAGGCGCGCTGCGCAAGGTGATCGCGTTTTCGTCCTTCCACGCCCGTCCGATCACGGTGGAACTGGCGCGAGAAGCGCTGCGCGACATCCTGTCGGCGTCGACGGGGCAGATTACGGTCGAGCTGATCCAGAAGACGGTCGCGGACTATTACAAAATCAAGGTCGCCGACATGTATTCCAAGCGGCGGCCGAGCAATATCGCCGGGCCGCGCCAGATCGCGATGTACCTGGCCAAGGAGCTCACCCAGAAGAGCCTGCCGGAAATCGGCGAGCTTTTCGGCGGCCGCGACCACACCACCGTCCTGCATGCGGTGAGAAAGATCGGCGGCGAACGGACCAAGAACCCCGAGATGAACCACGCGCTGCACGTGCTCGAACAGACCCTCAAGGGCTGAGGAACAAGCCTGTGGACAAGATGCCGGACCAATGAGCAGGTTGTGCACAAGTTTCAGGAAAGCTTGGTGTCACAGAAAGTTGTTCCAAGCATCCACAATCTATCCACAGCCCTGCGGGCCTCGGCCCCACAGCGTTTGATTTGACCGAAGTTGTTGATTTAAAAGGGTCTGACTGAGTTATTCACAGATTCTTCAAGAACTACTACTAACTACGACTACAAGGAAATACAGGAATGCAGCTCGTCAAAGGCAGTCGGGACGCGTTGTTGAAACCGCTGCAGGTTGTCAGCGGTATCGTGGAACGTCGCCAGACGCTCCCCATTCTTGCCAACATCCTCGTACGCAAGGATGGCGACAAGGTCAGCTTCACCGCCACCGACCTCGAGATCCAGATCCAGACCAAGGCGGATATCGGCGCCGGCGACGATGTCGCCGCCACCACGGTTGCGGCCCGCAAGCTGGTCGACATCCTGCGCGCGCTGCCCGAGTCCGAAGTCGCGCTTTCGCTCGCCAACAAGAAAATGGCGGTCGCCAGCGGCAAGAGCCGCTTCCAGCTGCAGACCCTGCCGGCCGAAGAGTTCCCCACCGTGTCGGTGGCCGACTTCACCGCTGACTTCGTCCTGCCCGCGGCCCGCTTCAAATACCTCCTGTCTATGGTCCATTTCGCGATGGCGCAGCAGGACATCCGCTACTACCTCAACGGCATGCTGATGGTGGTCGAGGGCAACACCGTGCGCGCCGTCGCCACCGACGGCCACCGCCTCGCGTTGTGCGAAGTCAGCAAGGAAGAGGCCGCGCCCGGCAAGATCGAAGCGATCATCCCGCGCAAGACCATCATCGAGCTGCTGCGCTTGCTGCCCGACACCGAAGATCCCTTGCGTGTGCAGATGGCCGCCAACCAGATCAAGCTGTCGTTCGGCGACATCGAACTGATCTCCAAGCTGGTCGAAGGCAAGTTCCCCGACTACCAGCGCGTGGTGCCGGCCAACAACACCAAGCTGTTCCTGATCGGCCGCGAAGACCTGATGCACGCCCTGCAGCGCGCCGCCATTCTCACGACCGACAAGTTCAAGGGCGTGCGCTGGGTGCTCGCCGACGGCAGCCTCAAGATCAACTCGACCAACGCCGACCAGGAAGAGGCGCAGGAAGAGCTGGAAGTCGACTACGCCGGCGAAGGTCTGGACATCGGCTTCAACGTCACCTACCTGCTCGACGTGCTGGGCAACCTCAAGAACGATCAGGTCAAGTTCGCGCTTGGCGATTCGTTGGGCTCGGCGCTGATCACCATGCCCGATTCCGAAGCTTTCAAATACGTCGTGATGCCGATGCGCATCTAAGCTCCACCGCTTTACGCTGAACCTGGCGCTGGCACTCCTGCCGGCGCTTTTTGACCTTTGCGGTGCACAGGCTGTTTTCCCGCCGGTGCTCCGCGGCTGCGACAGATGAACGAAAACGAAGCGAGCTCCACCCCCGTCGACCCCAGCGCCATGGCTGATTACGGCGCCTCGAGCATCCAGATCCTCGAGGGTCTGGAAGCCGTTCGCAAGCGTCCCGGCATGTATATCGGCGACACCTCGGACGGCACCGGCCTGCACCACATGGTGTTCGAGGTGGTCGACAACTCGATCGACGAAGCCCTTGCCGGCTACGCCGACGACATCGTCGTCACGATCCACACCGACAATTCGCTGTCGGTGGTCGACAACGGCCGCGGCATTCCCACCGGCGTCAAGCTCGACGACAAACACGAACCCAAGCGTTCGGCTGCCGAAATCGCTCTCACCGAACTGCACGCCGGCGGCAAGTTCAACCAGAACAGCTACAAGGTCTCGGGCGGCTTGCACGGCGTCGGCGTGTCCTGCGTCAACGCGCTGTCGAAGTGGCTGCGCCTGACCGTGCGCCGCGACGGCAAGGTGCATTTCATGGAGTTCCGCCTCGGCGTGCCGCAGAACCGCGTGCTCGAGACGGTCGAGACCCCCGACGGCCCGGCCGAGATTTCGCCGATGCAGATCACCGGCAACACCGACCGCCGCGGTACCGAAGTCCATTTCCTGCCCGACGTTGAAATCTTCGGCGTGGTCGACTTCCACTACGAAGTGTTGTCGAAGCGGCTGCGAGAACTCTCGTTCCTCAACAACGGCGTTCGCATCCGCCTGATCGACCAGCGCACCGGCAAGGAAGAAGACTTCGCGTTCAGCGGCGGGGTCAAGGGCTTCGTCGAATACATCAACAAGAACAAGACCGTCCTTCACCCCAACGTGTTCTACGCGATGCAGGACTCGACCGGCCACGGCGTGCCGATCAGCGTCGAAGTGTCGATGCAGTGGAACGACAGCTACAACGAGAGCCTGCTCGTCTACACCAACAACATCCCGCAGCGCGACGGCGGCACCCACGTCACCGGCCTGCGCGCAGCGATGACGCGGGTGATCAACAACTACATCAAGACCAACGAACTCGACAAAAAAGCCAAGGTCGAGACCAGCGGCGACGACATGCGCGAAGGCCTGACCTGCGTGCTGTCGGTCAAGGTGCCGGAGCCCAAGTTCAGCTCGCAGACCAAGGACAAGCTGGTCTCGAGCGAAGTGCGGCCGGCGGTCGAAGAAGTGGTGAGCAAGGCGCTCGAGACCTATCTGCTCGAGCGCCCGGCCGACGCCAAGATCATCTGCGGCAAGATCGTCGAAGCAGCCCGTGCGCGCGAAGCCGCGCGCAAGGCGCGCGAGATGACCCGGCGCAAGGGCGTGCTCGACGGCGCTGGCCTGCCCGGCAAACTCGCCGACTGCCAGGAGAAAGACCCCAGCAAGTGCGAGATCTACATCGTCGAGGGTGACTCCGCCGGCGGCTCGGCCAAGCAGGGCCGGGACCGCAAGTTCCAGGCGATCCTGCCGCTGCGCGGCAAGATCCTGAACGTCGAAAAAGCTCGCTTCGACAAACTGATCTCGAGCGAGATGATCGCCACCCTGATCACCGCGCTCGGCACCAGCATCGGGCCCGAGTTCAACGTCGACAAGCTGCGTTACCACCGCATCATCATCATGACCGACGCGGACGTCGACGGCGCCCACATCCGCACCCTGCTGCTGACCCTGCTGTACCGCCAGATGCCGCAGCTGATCGAACGCGGCCACGTCTACATCGCCCAGCCGCCGCTCTACAAGGTCAAATACGCGAAGGAAGAGCGCTACATCAAGGACGACACCGAGCTCGCCCACTTCCTGCTGCGCATCGCGCTCGACGGCGCCCGCCTCTACCCCAACGAATCGGCGGTGACGATGGGCTCGCCCATCACCGGCGACGCGTTGGCCGAACTCTCGCGCCAGTACCTGCTCGCCGATGCCGTGATCCAGCGCCTGTCGGCCGTGATCGACCACGCGGCCCTGACCGCGATCGTCAGCGGCACCGAGATCGACTTGCGCGACGAAGCCGCCGCCGCCGCGAGCGCCATGGCGCTCACACACGCGATGGGCAACCATTCGCTCGAAGCGATCGCGGAGTTCGACGAAAAGACCGAGCGTCACCGCCTGCTGGTGCAGCGCCAGCACCACGGCAACACCAAGACCACGACGATCGATTCCGACTTCGTCCAGAGCAGCGACTACGCCACCCTGATCGACTCTGCCCGCACCTTCAAGGGCCTGATCGGTGCCGGCGCCAAGGTCACCCGCGGCGAAGGCGACAAGATGAAGGAAGCCAAGGTCGAGGATTTCGGCGGCGTGCTGCGCTGGCTCAACGCCCAGGCCGAAGCCGGCCTCGGCAAGCAGCGCTACAAGGGGCTGGGCGAAATGAACCCGGCCCAGCTGTGGGAGACCACGATGGACCCCGCCGTGCGCCGCCTGCTCAAGGTCCAGATCGAAGACGCGATCGCCGCCGACGGTATCTTCACCATGCTGATGGGCGACGAAGTCGAGCCACGCCGGGTGTTCATCGAAGCGAACGCCTTGTACGCGGGGAACATCGACATCTAGCCCTTGCCCGGCAAGCTGTCAGCTGGAGTTCGGGGCCCACGAGCGAGAGCTTGTGGGCCTCTTGTTTTGGATCGATGCCTCCGACGTCCGTAAGTTGGATCGGGTCTTCATGACGACAAGGCAACCGTTTGCCGCTTACATCGCGGTGCGTACGACGTCGCTGAGCTGACGCGGCCGCGGATGGCGGCTCACATCCTCCTCGGTACGGCACAACCACTCGTGGGCCTCGGCCAGCAGTTCCGGCCGCACCCAGATCTGTTCGCCTTCGCGCACGATCTGCCCGCCTTGCCGCCAATCGCCCAGGTGGCGATCGATCGTCACCAGGCTGCCGTGCACCACCCGCGCCATGTCGGTGCGCGATGGCGGCACTGGCATGCGGATCCAGCGGCCCGGCCGGTCGCTGCGCTCGGACTCGTGGCCGAAGCTCACCGCCCACGACAGCAGCAGCACCTTGATACGCAGCGGTACCGACAACATCACCTGGGTGGCAAAGCCCAGGCGGTCGGAAAGACTGCAGAGCTCGAAGTAATGAACGAGCTGCAGCAGGAACTCGGGATCGTGCTTGGCGAGGGCGCGGATCACCGCCTGCGAGCACAACACGATTTCGCTGCGGCAAAGAGCGAAATAACGCCCGGCGCAGGGTCGGCCCGAGAAGAAGTTGAGGTTGCCGGAGCCGAGCCGACCCGGCGGACTGATCGCAATCGCTTCGGGCTGGTTGCTCGCCGGATCGACCACCGCACGCGCCGTGAGGCCGTTGCGCACCAGCACCAGACGGTCGACACGTTCGTGAGGCGCGTAGATGTATTCGCCGACTTCCAGCCGGCGCACCACGCCGAGTCGTTCGATCGCTTCGGCGAACTGGCGTGGCACTCGCGGCGCGATCCATGGAGTCAGCGGGGCCGCAGGCCCGCGGTCCTGATCCCATGGTTCGTACTGCGCGGCCTGGGCCGCGCGCAGCCAGCCGGGAGAGACCCCGCTCATTTAAGTTCCTCTCAGCGATTGCTTGGGCCTGCAAAGGGCCGAAAAGTTAGCCGCGGACCGGGGTTGCAGGATTGATCTGACAAGGCGTCGACCGGCCGCTGTCCGCCCGAGCTTGCGCTAGGTCAGCCGATGGCCGCTGCGCCCTAGTGCGCGCCCAACCCTCCTTGTCGTTGCGGGATTGTTCTGCGTCAGTCCGTGCTGCCATCGGAGTTCGGGTAACCACGTGTTCTCACCTCCTTCGCATGAGGGTGGAAGGGCCTTGGGAGGCATTCCTACACTCGTCTCGTGCTTGTGCGCTGCGACCGTGGCTGAGCGAAGACGATCACCGTCTCCTGTCCGGCCGTAAGAACCTGGACTTCTATCCCGCACGGCCGTACAGGAGAAAACACAATGAGCAAGAACCGGTCAGGGGAACCCACGGACCAGTACACGCAGAACGTGCTTGAGCACGGCATTTCGCGCCGCAGCTTCTTCCGGCGCACCGCCGCCGGAGCTGCCGGTGTCGGCATGCTCGGCATCGGCGGCATGGCACAGGCGGCCATGCCGGGCGGCAAGTTCGCCAAGAGTTCCGACGGTGGCGCAACGCTCGACTTCCTGCCCAGGCCGGCGCCGATTCCGGCCTCTGCGATCAAGGAGACGCTGAACTTCGACGTGGTCGTGGTCGGCGCGGGCGCCTCGGGCGTAACGGCGGCCTTGGCGGCGGCCGAGAGCGGCGCCAAGGTGGCCGTCATCCAGAAGCACCCGATGCCGGTGTCGCAAGGCAATACCGGATCCGGGATCGACCTCGCCACGAGCGACAAGGCGGGGGTTGAAGCTCTCGTCGCCCGCCTTTGCGCCGACAGCGCCCACCGCTGCAATCCCGAGCTCATCCGTCAATGGGCTTACAACTCGGGCGAAGCGGTGACCTGGGTGATTGATCGCGTCAAGCAGGGCGGCGGCCAAGTGGTGAACCAGGGCAGCGGACCTCAGGTCGCCATCCGCAAGGTGAACGGCTACACACTGAACTACGTGACCTCGTTCATGGGACCCAAGCCCTACACCACCGGCGACGGCATGCGGGCGCTGGCGACGGTGGCCGAGAAGGCCGGCGTGAAGTTCTTCTTCCGGATGCCGGCCGAACAACTGGTGCAGAACGCGGCGGGCGAGGTCGTGGGCGTCATCGCCAAAGGCAAGGACGGCGCCTACCGCAAGTTCATGGCCAAGAAGGGCGTGATCCTCGCGACCGGCGACTACCAGAACAACAAGGCGATGTGCGAGTACTTCATCCCGGACGTCAAACACCTGGGACGCAAGCAGATGGACCGCACCGGTGACGGCTTTGCGATGGCCTACTGGGCGGGCGGCGTGATCGAGCCGATCGGCCACACCAAGATGCTGCATGACTTCGACGCCGGTCCCGCGCTGATGTGCGACATGCCTTTCCTCGCGGTCAAACGCAACGGCAAGCGCTTCGTGAACGAAAGCGTTGAGATGTCGCTGCTCAGCAACTACCTGCGCACTCCGGAAGACGCCGGCCACTACTGCAAGGTCTTCGACTCCGATTACATGACGCAGGCCAAGGGCTGGCCGGGCAAGGTGTTCACGCCGGACGAACTCAAGAACTACATGCCCGACGACCCCAGTCCCAAGAAGGGCGTGTTCCCGTCGCAGATCAACACACACGTCGCCAACACGCTGGAGGAGCTCGCGAAGAAGCTCCAGGTCGATCCCGCCAATTTCGTGGCGACGGTGAAGCGCTACAACGAAATGGTGGCGGCCAAACAGGACACCGAGTTCGGCAAGGCCGCGGACCTGCTGGTCCCGGTTCTCAAGCCGCCTTTCTACGGCATCCATTACCGCGTGCGCGTGTCGGCGATCACCTCCGGCATGCTCGTGAACCAGAACCATCAGGCGCTCGACGCCGACGGCAAGCCGATCAAGGGCTTGTACATGATCGGCAACCTGGGCGGCGGCTTCTACGGCGGCGTCGACTATCCGCTGACCGTGTTCGGCCTGTCCCTGGGGCGCTGCTACACCTTCGGTTATCTGGCCGGCCGGCACGTGGCGAAGCTTTAATCGGGATCGTCCGGCTACCTCCACTTTCGTCGGCGGGGAAGTGCAACCGGCCTTCCCTGTCCGGCCAACAGAATTGGTGAAACAAGTGAAAGAACTCCTTTCCCGCAGTCTGTATTCGGTTGCACTCGTCATGTTGCTGGGTGTCTCCGCAGGAGCCTGGGCCGCCGAGGGCGCGCTGGCCAAGACCCATGCCGCCAAGGGCGTGGCATGCGCGGCCTGCCACGGGCAGACGAAGAACTTCGCTCCGGTGCCGCAGGAGCAATGTCTGAGCTGCCATGGCGACTCGAAGGCGCTTGCAGCCAAGACCGCGAACGTCAAGCCGACCAACCCGCACGAGAACCGTCACTACGGAACGGAAGCCGACTGCGGCCTCTGCCACGGAGTGCACAAGCCTTCGCAGAACTTCTGCCTAGACTGCCATCCGCGTTTCAACTTCAAGGTGAAGTAGAGCGAGGCAAACAGCGCCCACGGCGCTCCTCCAAGCAACGGCCCGGAGTTAATCCGGGCCGTTGCTGTTTCGTCGCTGCGCAGGCTTTTTCTCTCAGCCCGGCTCTGAAAGATGAGCGGACTCAGGATCAGCGCCGTGTGGTGCGCGACGGTGCCGAATCAAGGGGCGCGGCCGAGCCGTTTCAGCGCCGGATTGACTGAAAAAACGCGGGCGGCACCGCAGGCTCGGTGCTTCAGCGTGAGATGGCGCCGTCGCGGGCGACCAGGACCAGAACCGCGTAGCCGGTGCCAGCCGACATCGCAGCGATGGTCAGGACCATGGACAGGGCCGTGCCGTCGTAACCGAGACCGACCACCCGGCCAACGCCGCTCGCGACCAGCATCGACAAAGCGCCGCCCAGAGCCGCGGCCGAGCCGGCGTCGGCAGGAAACTCGGCCATCAGTCCGGCCTGGGCCGTGGGGTAGAGCAAGCCGTGGGCGAACACGTAAAGCACCATCGGCGCAACCAGATCTGCGACATGGCCGGTACCGGCAAGCGCCAGCACCAGCATCAGGGCCCCGGCACCCACTTGCAGCATCGCGCCGATCCGAGCGGTGGCCTGAAGACCGCGACGGGCAACCAGCATCCGGCACGCCACGGTGCCGACCAGATAGCCGCAGACCTTGACCGAGAACGCCAGTGCCAGCGCCTGCGGAGCAAGTCCGTAGACATCGGTCAGCACGAAGGCCGCGCCGCTGACGAAGGCAAACAGGCCACCATAACTGCAGGCCCAGGTCAGTGCGTAAGCGCGGAAACCGGGATTGGCCAGCACCCGCACATAGGTGCTAATCACCGCCGCCGGCCGCAGCGATCGCTCGGAACGGTGGAGATTGGTCTCGCCGAGCCGGGTGAAGATCACCACCGCCATCGTGATCGACACGCCGATCAGCACCACGAACAGCGAGCGCCAACCGGCCCAGCCCAGCAGGGTGGCTCCGAGCAGAGGCGAGAGCAGGGGCGCGGCGCACATGATCGTGCCGGCGGTGGCGAACACCCGGGCGCCATCCTGAGGCGCAAAAACGTCGCGGACGATGCCGCGCGCGCCGACCAAGACCGAACACACGCCTATCCCTTGCAGGATCCGACCCAGCACCAGCGCATCGAGGCTGGACGACAGGCTGCAGGCGAGAGCTCCGGTTCCGTAGGTCACCAGTCCGCCGAGCACTACCGGCAGGCGACCGAAGCGGTCGGCAAACGGGCCGGCCACCAGCTGCCAGAAACCCAGGGCGGCAACGTAAGCTGACAACGTCCACTGCACCTCGGCCATCGAGGCGGAGAAATACTCGCCGATGGTCGGCAGCGTCGGAACATAGAAATCGGTCGACAGCGGCC
Source organism: Pseudomonadota bacterium (assembly GCA_023443095.1). Classification (GTDB taxonomy): domain Bacteria; phylum Pseudomonadota; class Gammaproteobacteria; order Burkholderiales; family Burkholderiaceae_F; genus JAEZVV01. The sequence continues at coordinate 30,143 of JAEZVV010000170.1, read as the reverse complement.
CCAGCGCAATCAGCCCGGCGATGATCCAGACGATCGACGAGGAGCCGGCAACCGCGGGCCGGGCGAGAGTCGTGTATTGGCCTGACATGCACGCCACAGCTGGCGAGAAGGGTGAGCGCGATTCTATCGGCGGCCCCCTGGCTGCCCTAAGACTTGATCGCATGGATCTGCGCCCCATCAAGGCAATCGATGCGGAGCTTCCCTGAGCCCTTGGTGCGCAAGCTCCGCAATGGAAATGAGAGTTGATGGCGCCGGCAGTTTCCCGTTTCATCGAACGAGTTTTTGGCGATAGGCTAGGGCCCAAAACTGCTCGCTGAGCCGCCATGCCCTACCCCATCGAAAACAAGCTGGTTGTTGCCGTCTCCAGCCGCGCGCTGTTCGACCTCGAAGCCGCCAATGCCATCCACGAGGCGCAAGGGGTCGAGGCCTACCGCGCCTACCAGGTCGAACATCTGACCGAGCCCCTGGCACGCGGGGTGGCTTTTCCCTTCGTGCGGCGCTTGCTGCGTTTCAACGAGCTCTACCCCGCCGACCAGCCGGTGGAAGTGGTAGTGCTCTCACGCAACAGCCCGGAGACGGGGCAACGCTTCTTCCGCTCCTGCCGTCACTGGGGCTTGCCGATCACGCGCGGGGCCTTCACCTCGGGGCAGTCGCCTTATCCCTTCCTGGGCGCGTACAACGCCTCGCTTTTTCTTTCCGCCAACCGGGCCGACGTGCTCAATGCCACTCGCGCTGGCTGGCCGGCGGGCTGGGTTCTGCCCACGCGAGCGGAAGACGATGCCGCCGACCACGAGCTGCGCATCGCCTTCGACTTCGACGGCGTGCTGGCTGACGACGAGTCCGAACGCGTCTACGCCGGTGGCCAGCTCGAAGCCTTCCACGCCCACGAAGTGGCCCGCGCCGCCGCGCCCCACGGGCCGGGGCCGCTGCAGAAGCTGCTGGCGCGCATCGACAGCCTGCGCCGTCTGGAAGGGGAGCGGGTCGCGCGCGACGGCGGCCTGCCGGCGCTGCGCGTGGCCATCGTCACCGCGCGCAGCGCGCCCGCGGAAGAACGCCTCGTCACCACGCTCAAGGATTGGGGCGTGAGCGCCGCCGAGCTCTACCTGATGGGCGGAATAGAAAAGAAACGCGTGCTCGAAGTCCTGCGCCCGCATATCTTTTTCGACGACCAGCTCGGCCATCTGGAACCGGCCGCGGCCACCGTGCCTTCGGTGCTGGTGCCTTTCGGCGTCAAGAACGAGGTCGACGGCGGCGCGTAAGATGCCCGCGTTTATGAAACCGGCCGTCAGGCCTGCTGCCTTGCTCCATCCTCTAGATCCCGATCAGCGCTTCCGCGCCAGCCACGGCCCTGCCAAGGAACTGCGGCTGATGCTTGCCTTCTTTGGCGACGCACGCGTGCCCCATGCGCGGCCGATCACACCCGCCGCCCTGCCCTCGCCTGCGCGCGAGCTGCTGGTGCACAACGGCCACATGACCGAGATGCTCGAGTCCCATCACGCGGGCACGGTCGACGTCCACCCCTACGTCATCCATCGCAACGGCGAGATCTACGGCCGCAAGCTCGATCTCAGCCTGAGCGCCGACGGCCGCATCGTCATGACCGGGCTGATGATCTTCAACCTGCAGTCGGTGGCCCCGGCGGTGCGCGAAGAGATTCTCGCCGCCCAGACGCCGCTCGGACGCATCCTGATCCAGCACCGGGTGCTGCGCGAAGTCACCAGCGAGGCTTATCTGCGGATCGAGTCCGACGATCCACTCGTCGCCCGCTTTGGTCTGCCCGAGCCGCGCGTCGCTTACGGGAGGCTCGCTACCATCTTCTGCGATGGTGTGCCAGCGGTGGACCTGCTGGAGATCGTGGCGCCGGCCTGAGCGCTCCGATTCCTCGCTGCGAGCGTGGGCTTTGGCTCGGACTCGCTTCTAGACTGCGGACGCGCACTGTCGCGCGCCACGGGAGTCGAACATGATCAGACGATTGCTGGCGATAGCCCTGTTTGCCGTCGCGGGCGCGGCGCAGGCCTTCCACTGTCCCGCCGACATGAAGAAGATCGACGACGCACTCGCCAAGAAGCCCGACCTCACGGCCGAGCAGATGGCCGAGGTGAAGGCGCTGCGCGCCGAAGGCGAAACCCTGCACAAGGCGGGCAAGCACCAGGAGTCGATCGACACCCTCGCCAAGGCGATGAAGATCCTCAAGATCCAGTAATTCCCTGCGGCGGCCACGCGGCGCGGCCTTTGCGCTGCGTGGCCCGCCTCGTCGCGCACCCTACTTGCGCCGCATCAGCGTGCTCTTGCCGAACAGGCTTTCGATCAGGTCGACCGCCAGGATCGCGGTCTTGTTGCGCACGTCGAGCGCAGGGTTGAGTTCCATCACGTCGAGGCTGGCCAGGCGCCCGGTGTCGGCGATCATCTCCATACACAGCTGGGCTTCGCGGTAGGTCGGGCCGCCGGGAATGGTGGTGCCCACGCCCGGGGCGATCTCGGGGTCGAGAAAATCGACGTCGAAGCTCACGTGCAAGTGGGTGTTGGCGTCGAGCGTGGCCAGCGCCAGCTCCATCGTGTGGCGCATGCCCATCTCGTCGATGTAGCGCATGTCGAAGACTTCCAGCCCTTGCTCGTGCACGAACGTCTTCTCGCCCGGGTCGACACTGCGGATGCCGACCTGGCGGATCCACTTGGGGCTGATTGCCGGCGCCTGGCCGCCGATCTCGATCAGCTCCTGCGGGCCGTGGCCGCACAGGCAGGCGACCGGCATGCCGTGGATATTGCCGCTGGGCGTGAGCACGCTGGTATTGAAGTCGGCATGGGCGTCGAGCCACAGGACACGCAGCTTCTTGCCGGTTTCGCGGCAGTGGCGCGCGGCGGCGCTGATCGACCCCAGGCCCAGGCAATGGTCGCCGCCGAGCAGGATGGGCAGGTGGCCCAGCTGCAGTTCGGTGTGAACGGCTTCATGCACGGTGCGGTTCCATTCCACCACCTGCTCGAGGTGGCGGTAACCATCGACCGCCGGCAGCCAGGGGTTGGCCGGGCCGCTGAGGTTGCCCCGGTCTATCACTTCGAGGCCGTGACTCTCGAGCGTCGGGCCGATATTGGCCACGCGCAGGGCTTCCGGGCCCATGCTCGCGCCGCGTGCGCCAGCGCCGATGTCGGTAGGAGCCCCGATGAGGGAGACGGTTTGATTCATCGTTTTCAACCTGCAAGAAACCGCGCAGCCCGAATGATCTGCGCCCGGCGCGCGAGTGTAGTCGCGGCCGCCCGCCGGTTTCCAGCCGAAGCTCGAGCAGGGCGGCGGGCGCATGCTGGCTGCGCCCGTCGCCACCGGCCTACTTGAGCGCCTTCTCGAGCGGCGGAATGACCTGCTTCTTGCGGCTCATCACGCCCGGCAGCCAGGCCGAGCTGCCTTCGGGCTTGACCTTCCAGGTGGTCTGGACGATCGCCGGGTCGTCCGAGAGGAACAGCAGGTCGGTCGCTTCCTGGGTGGTGTCGGTGAGCATCAGGAACACGCTGTGATAACCGTCGCGCTTGAGGTCTTTCATGGCGCCCAGAAGCTCCGGCTTGATCGGCGCCACCGCGGCCAGGCTGAGCAGTTCGAGCTGGGCCACGGCCACTTTCTTGCCGCTCATCTCGAAAGTCTTGAGGTCGCGCTGGAGGAGAGCGGCCGGGGTCTGGCCCTTGATGTCGGCCTTGGCTTCGAGCACCTTCAGGCCCAGCGCGTTGATGTCGGCCACGCCGGCGAGTTTGGCCAGCCTTTCGGCCGCGGCCTTGTCCTGCGCCGTGGTGGTGGCCGACTTGAACATCACCGTGTCGGAGACGATGGTGGCGAGCAGGCAGCCCGCGACGTCCTTGGGTATCGCAACGCCGGCGACGTCGTACATGCGGGTCACCACCGTACCGGTGGCGCCGACCGGGGCGCCCCAGGCTTCGACCGGCTTGTCGGTGGCGAGGCCGCCGAGCTTGTGGTGGTCGGCAAACCCGACCACGTCGGCCTTTTTGATGTCGGCCGGCGCCTGCGGATAGTCGGTGTGGTCGACCAGGAAGACCTGGCGGCCGGCCACGCTGTTCACCACTGGCGGCGCAGCCAGCTTGAATGTCTCCAGGACGTAGCGGGTCTCGGGATTGGGCTGGCCTTGAGCGATGGCCTGGGCGGGCACGCCCTGCAGGCTTTTGAGCTGCGCCACGGCGATGGCCGAGCAGATCGAGTCGGTGTCGGGGTTGCTGTGTCCGACCACCAGCATCGGATCGGCGGCCTCGGCTGTCAGGCTGAAGCCAAGGGCAGCGGCGAGCAGCGGCAGACGCAATTGTTCCGTGTTCATGTCTTTGCTTTCAAAAAAAACGGCGAGGCATCGACAACCGATGACCCGCCGCGGATGGATTTGCCGGAGAGGCGCCTATTCGCCGATGTTCTTGGCGCCCGGCCAGCGATAGAGATAGGGGTTGCCTTTCTCGTCGAGCGCACGTTTGTCGGCGTCGGTGACGACCGAGTTTTCGTAGTCCAGGACGGCGTCGCCGATGAAGCGCACCGCCTTGGCCTTGCCTTCGTAACCGTTGGACGAGAGCACCAGCTTGCCGTCCTTGCCGTAACCCTTGTACGAGGTGAACCAGGTCTGCAGGATGGACGTCACGCCCGGGAACTTGGCGTCGAGGTCGGCAATGCTGCGCACCTTGGCGAACGGCGAGTCTTCCATCACGACGATGGCCTTGGTGTCGATCTCGCCGCCGTCGTTCAGGTTCAACAGGCCGATCACCCGGCCCTTGACGACGGCGCCGCGCGGAACGGCGGGGCCGAGGGCAATCACGTCGACGCTGTCGCCGTCGCCGCCTTTGGCCTTGTCGAGCACCGAACGCGGGATCGCACCGTAGTTGGCCGGGTAGCCCAGGTACTGAACGAAGCGCGGGACGCCGTTTTTCTGCTCGAGCTCAAGCATGCCGTTGCGCTTGTTGGTTTCGTATTTGGCGGTCGTGCCGGCGGGGATCTCGATCACCACGTTGACGGTGCCGTCGACGTTGATAGGGTCATACCCCGACAGGTAGTGCTTGGGTCCCTTGACGACCGAGACATAGGGCTGGGCGAGGTCTTGCGCCGCCGCGAACATGGGCGCGGCCGAAAACATTGCCGCAGCAGCCGAGACGCACAAGACGGAAATGAGCTTGCGTTGCATGATCTTGGAATCCTTTCAATGTCGGTGCGGGCGGTTCAGGACGGGTCGTCGTTATGCGCGGCCTGCACCTTCGTCGTCTTGGCCGGCTTGGCCGCGGCGGGTGCCTCGACCTTGGCGGCGGCCTTGGGCGCGGCAGCCTTGGGCGCCACGGCCGCCGGTGTTGCGACCACGGCCACGCTCGGCGCTTCGGCCTTGACCTGGCCCGGGCCGCCTTCCATCACGATCAGGTGCGGGCGCTTCTTGGCCTTGGGATCGTCATAAGCGAGCCTGGGATCGGCCAAATATTTGTCCTTGAACTGCGCTGGCGCGTATTCGATCAGGTAAGCCGCCGGGCCCCAGGCGAGTTCGCCCGGGTCGACCACGGCGCGGATCAGCTTGACCGCCTCGACGAACTGCTCGGGCGTGCGGTCCGCGTTGTGTTTGGAGTAGCGGCCCGACTTGTTGTTGATGATGTAGGTCTTGGTGCCCTTGTCGTAGAGGATCTCGCCGCTGATTCGGCCCGGCGCTCCGGCGAGCGCCGAAACGTGGCCGAAGTTCTCGGTGGTACCGGGCTTGCGCGTGGACTGGTCCTCCGGACGCACGAAACCCTTGTCGTAGACGCGACCCATCGGGTGCTTGGCTTCGATGATGATGCCGACACGGCCGTCTTCGTCGATGACCCAGTTGAACGGCGCGCTCTTGGCGTCGAGGATGGCCGGGAACTCCGGGCTGGCGACCTGAAGATAGGGATTGATCATCACCTTGCCCGTCTTGTCGGCTTCGTAATGCTTGACGTAAGCCGGCTGCGAAGGCACGCCGTATTTCTGATCGAGAGGCTCGACCGGGGGGGCGCCAAACGCCGGGAAAACGGGGGCAAGCAGCAAGCCTGCGAACAAACGGCGGACTGGGAACTTCACTTCACGTACCTCCATTGTTTGGCAAGTCCCGACCGCAATGGCATCCCACATCCGGATAGATAGCCCGATCCATCGACTTGCTCTGATTTAGCGGCCCGCGGACCGCTCGCGATTCCATAACGCTGCCCGTCGAGACGGACACTTACATCGGGCGGTTCATCAGGTAGCGCACCTTCGATCCGCCCCACCGCTCGCCGTTGACCGGGTTCCAGCCATACAGCTGATCGCCGAACACGGCTTCCATGAAACGCTCGCCTACCTCGTGCGCTTCGCCCACGGCGTAGAAATCGACGCCGCCGTAGCCATACGAGAAGTCATAGAGATAGGGCGCGCCGCCCTTGGTCTTGGACCAGGCTTCCATCGACACGCCGCAAGCGCCGACTCCCGGTAGGATCACAGCGCCGGGCTTGACCCGGTACGAATACGCGATGTTGTTGACGAGCTTGGTGTTGGCCGGCAGGCCGAGCGCCAGAAGCTCGGGCATGAACTTGCCGAAATCGCCCAGGGTGCGGGCGCCCAGTGCGGCCGATGGCAGGCTGAACGACGCGCCTTTCTCGACGTAGTTGCCAAGCTTGCCGCCCGGCTGGAAACCGATCGCGTCTTCCGCTTCGGTCTTCACCTTGTCCACTCCCACCACCTTGAGCGGACGTGCGAGCACCGCCGCGGTGTCGCGGTTGACGCTCTTGATCGTGACGCTGACGTTGGAGTTGGCTTTGTCGCCGTCGTAACGCGTGCTGATGCGAATCAGGTAGCCGGCCTTCCAAAGCGCCTGGTCGGCGGTGTCGAAATATTCCTTGGTGGAGAACTCCACTTTCAGCGGATTTTTTTCCTTCTCGCTCACCGTGAAGCCGCGGCGTTCGGCCGCCACCAGAACCTGGTTCCAGATGTCGGCGAAAGCTTCATCCATGTTGGGCCGGGTCTTGGCCGGGTCGATCAGGAACTTGTATTCGCGCCCCACCACCGTGCTGAGCGCAGGCGGCGGGCTCTGTTTGACCATCGCCTGGAATACCGATCCTTCGGCGCCGGGGGCGGCGTCCGAGGCTCCGCTCAAACCCGCCAATGCCAGGCAAACTGCGGTGGCGAGAGTCAGTTGCTTGATGCTCATGGGGACCCCTTTACGAGAACGAAAGTCAGTCGATGAAGCCGTGTCCGGCAGCGAGCTCGGACAAAATTGAAAGCGATCGCGGCACGCGGCTTCACTCCTGCAAGGTGGCGAGGCGAGCCTCGGTGCGGCGCAAACGCGCGGCCACGATGCTCGCCATCGACATCGCCAGGTTGAACGCCAGCTTCTTGTGCAACTTGGCGATTTCTTCGTAGGCCGGGCGCGACAGGACATAAACCTCGGTCTCGGTCACGGCGACCGCGGTATTGGGACGCGGCTGGTGATCGAGAAAGGCGAGTCCGCCGAAGAAATCGCCGCGGCCGAAGGTGGCGAGCGGCCGCGCCGAGCGTTCGCCGCGGGTGTCGATCAGCCTCACGGTGCCGCGCCTCACCCAGAACAGTTCGTCGCCGTTCGCGCCGCGGTCGTAGATCACCTCGCCGGCGGCAAAGCGGCGGATCTCCATCCGCGCCTCAAGGTCGATCAAGGTGTCGTCCTGGTGCTGCGAGAAAACTTCCATCTCGCGCAGCGCCATCGGCGCTTCGGGCGCGAGCCCGGACTCGGTTTCTCCAAGCAGGCGGTCCTCGACCCAGGCGATGGCGGTGTCGAGGTCGGCCAGGACGCGCACGGTTTTGCTCTCGGGACGGACCACGCCGCTGCTCGAGAGCAGCTCCTGAATGTTGCCGCCGTGGCGGTCGTCGCGGACTCCACACAGAATGAGCTTGGCGCCGCGCTCCTTGATCGTGTCGCGGATCTGCTTGAAGAGATGGGCCGCGGTGACGTCGATCGAACGCACTCGCAGCAGGTCGATGATCACGTAGTCGCGAGTCGCGATCTCGTGTTCGAGGTCGGTGTAGAGCTGGTAGGTGTTACCGAAGAAAAGGCTGCCCTGCAGGCCGAAGACAACCGCGCGTTCGCCCTTGGCGGCGAGGATGTCGAGCTCGCGCTGTGGCCGGTGCCAGCTCGACGAGGTCTGTCCCAGAGCGAACTTATGGCGCACCACGATGCCGCTGATCTGTGCTCGCACGAACAAGACCATCGCCATGCCCACGCCCACGGCCGAGGCCGCGATCAGGCCCACGGTCAGGGCAACGATCACCACCGCGGCGACCACGCCGAAGTCGAGCAGAGTTTTGCGGGCCCGCAGGAAGTGGAGCGGCTCGCGATCGATCATGCGAACCCCGATCACGACCAGGATGCCGGCGAGCGTCGCCACCGGGATCCACGCCACGAAGACGCTGGCGATCAGCGCCGCCAGCAGCGAGAAGACGCCGGCAAAAACACCTACCGCGCGCGAGGTGGAGCCACTGTTGAGGCCGACCAGAGTCGCTCCCATCTGCCCGGCACCCGACACTCCGCCCAGCGCATTGGCCGCGATGTTGGCCACGCCCTGGGCGACCAGTTCCCGGTTCGAGTCGTGCCGGCTGCGCGTGAGCTGGTCCAGCACCACGCAGGTCTTGAGCGTGTCGATCGACAGCAGCACGCCGAGCGTCAGCGCGGTGCCGAGCACGGCAGCGAGTTGGCTGGCCGTGATGTCGGTCACTTCGCTCCAGCGCTGGCCGAGCGAACCCAGGTAACCCTCGGCCGAGAGGTCCACGGCGCCGATCACCAGGCGGTTGCCGTCGAGCTGGCGCAGTGCCGGGTCGGGCAGGGCGAGCATCCAATACGCGGCGATGCCGGCCGCGATGCCGAGGATGATGCCCGGCACCCGGGTCGTAAAGCGTGGAGCCGCCACCGCCACCACGGCAGTGACGGCGCCGATCAGGATCGACCGCGCGTCCCAGCCACCGGGATGGAGCAGAGCATTCCACCAATGCGTGCTGTCGGACGCTCCGAGCAGCTTGACGACCTGGCTGCCGATGATGATGAGCCCGACGCCGATGAGATAACCGCTCACCACCGGGTAGGGAATGTATTTGATCAGCGCGCCGACACCGACCAGGCCCAGCGCCATCTGCACGGCGCCGGCAAGCACTCCGACCAGGATGATCAGAAGAAAGACCTGGCCGGGTGCGCTGCCGCTCGCGACCGATTCGACGGCGAAGGCCGTGAGCACGGCTGCCGCGGGCGCGCAGGGGGCGCTGATGAGGCGCTCGGTACCGCCCAGCAGCGCGGCGATCAGGCCGATCAACACGACGCCGATGATGCCGGCGATGGCGCCGTAGGCGACAAAGTCGGGGCCGATCCCGGCGTACACCGTCACGCCGAAGGCAATCGCGGCAGGAAAGGCCACCAGCATCGCCGCCAGGCCACCCCAGACATCGCCGCCGGCGGGCGATCCCAGGTTGAGTGGCCTGACACTGGAATCGAGACGGCTCCAGGTCGAGGCGGGCGTGCTGGTGGGGGGGGACGACATGGGCGGGCAGGTCCTGCTGGCTGGCGGCGGCCCCGATGTCGAAGACAGGGGACCGTCGCCAAGGGCGGAACTCAGTTCATGCCAACCACTTTTTTGGCGGCGCGCAGATAGTTGGTGTTGGGCATCTCGGCGATCCCGAGACCCTCGGCCACCGTGCGCATGCCGTCGTAGTTCTCGCTTTCGATGCAGGCCGATTCGACCATCGCGCCGTTGAACCAGACCTGGGCGTATTCGCAGATGATGCCGTCGATGGTGAAGCCGTAACGCATCTTCTCCACCGCGACCGGGCAGAGTTCGGGGTGGCGGCGGGCGAGATCGATGAACTCGTCGATCGTATAGGTCTCCTGCGGCAGTTCCATCTCGACCTTGAGGTGGGAAAGAATCGTCGCCAGGTCCTCGCGCTTGACCGGGAACTGGAACTTGCCGCGCGGCTGGAAGATCTCGTAGCCGGCCTCGGTTTCGCCGACCTTGGTCTTGATGTCGAGCAGGCCGTCGCGCACCTTGACGTTGGCCTCGTTGGTGTTGACCGACAGGAAATAGGTTTCCTTGGGCATGCGACGAGCCTGGAACAGCACCGTCTTGCCGTTCCACATCTTGCTTTTCACGAGTTCGATCACGCTTTGACCGAACACGCGGAACTCGGCGCGCGGCACGATTTTGGCGGCTTCGTCGGCCGAGATGGCAACGTTCTTGGCAAATACATCGTTCATTTGGATGAACCTCAAAAGTGAATGGACCCTTGCGTAAGACGGAAACTCAGGCTTTGGCCCAAGTATTGAAGGGGTTCTTCAGCAGATTCGAGTTGAAATAGCGGGGGTCGCTCGACACCTCCTGGACCGCCCACGGCGGCAGGATGAAACCCTCGTCCTCAGACGCGAGTTCGATTTCGGCGACCACCAGCCCTTCGTTCTGTCCATGAAAAACGTCGATTTCCCAGACCTTGCCGCCGACTTCCTGCCGGTAGCGGTGCTTGTCGATCAAGGGCTGTTCGCACAGGTTGTCGAGCAGGAGCGTGGCGTCGTCGACCGGAATCAGATATTCAAACTCGGAACGCGTGACGCCGGTGGTGATTCCCTTGATCGTGATTTTGGCTTTGTCGCCCTCGATGCGGACGCGGACCACCCGCTCCTTCTGCGAACTGAGATAACCCTGTTTGAAATGAACGCCGGCATCCGGCGCCTGCCACGCTCCCTGATCGACCAGGAACTTACGCTCGACTTCCTTTCCCATTTCTTTTCCTTTTTGCCATCACCGGCTAAATTCAAAAACTCGACAATTTGGGGCCACTGGACGGGTACGGAAACAATTGAACGACGGACGCAACCAGCCGGGCCTGCTCCCGATACGCTTCAGTGACAATTCGAGTCTAGGTATGAGGGTTGCCAGCGTCCAATCGAAAGACAAGATATTGCATATAAGCCCTTGTTTATAAGGTAGAATTGATCCGATTCTTGGCGCGCATGACGGCAAATGCGATGCTTGATTCGAAAAATGGATCGATATAAGACAGGCCTATCGGAAATCTTTTTATTGATTTAACTCAAAGGCGGATCGCCGCATCCGGCATCGAGCTGCTCCAAGATGCGAGAAGCCCGCTTCGAGACCGCCCGCACGCGAACGACGACTCCACGCTGACTTGCAAGGTCGACCCCGATGATGACGATCACCCAGTTGCGAACTTTCCTCGCCACCACGCGGCATATGAGTTTTTCGCGTGCCGCCGACGAGTTGCACCTGACGCAGCCGGCGGTCAGCGCCCAGATCGTCGCGCTTGAGAATTCGATCAAGACCAAGCTGTTTGAGCGGATGGGGAAGAAAATCTCTCTGACCGACGCGGGGCGAGTGACTGCGGTAGCGGCCGAGGACATCCTGCGGCGGATCGACGAGTTCCAGGCCCAGCTGGCGGACTTGACCGAACTGAAGTCGGGTTCTCTGAAAATCGGCGCCAGCCACGTCGTCGGGATTTATCTGCTGCCGCAGATCCTGGCTGATTTCAGAAAGAGCCATCCCGAGGTCGAACTGATCGTTCGTATCGACTCGACCCGGCATGTGATCGACATGGTCCTGCGCAACGAGCTCGATCTTGCGGTCATCGGCGAGGGCTCGCCCATCAACGACGACAGGCTCGCGATGAAACCGATTGCGAGCGACGAGTTAATCGTGATCGCTCCGCTCGACCATCCCCTGGCGGATAGCGGAAGCGTCAGCCCGGACGAGTTGTCGACTTTTCCTTTCATCTTGCCGGCGCGGGACTCGGCCAGCAGCGAAAGCATGCTCGAGCAGCTCAGGGTCGAAGGCATCACGCTTCATTCGATCCTCGAGCTTGGCAATATCAGCGCGGTCAAACGCGCGGTGGAACAAGGGCTGGGGCTGTCGATCGTTTCACGCCATGCGGTCGAGCGCGAACTCAAGGAGGGACGACTGGTGAGCGTGGTGATCAGCGGGCTTCGGCTCGAACGTCACCTGTCGCTGTGTTGGCACCATGAACGCCGATTCTCCAAGCTCACCACGGCGTTTATCCAGTTCATTCAGGCCCGCCCCATCGGCGCCGAATGACTCCGGAGATCCGAACCGGAGCTTCGTAAGTCCGATTCCATGAAAACGTCGAAGCCGCCGATCGGCGGCTTCGGGACGATTTCATGCGGCGGATTCGCTCACCAGAGCTGGCTGTGGAAACCCATGAGCGGCATCGCGTACTGAGCCCAGAGAGTGACCAGGCCAATCGCGATCAGCAACTGGGTCATGCCGAACTTGAATGACTCCCCGGTCGAATATTGATCGGTCAGGTAGCTGATGTTGGCCGGCTTCGAGTTGAAATACAACACATACACCTGATTGATGAGGAAGGCCATCGGCAGGCAGAAACCGACCACGTCCCAACCGAACTTGACGGCCGTGGCAATCATCAGGGGAAACATGATGATCGTGCGCGCGGTCTTGCTCTCGCTGATCAGCGTGCTCAAGGCGAAAATCGAGGCCAGCACCAGAAATACAGCGACCTTGGGCGTGTCGGCGTCGATTCCCATGTGACCGAAAAGATAATCGACGCTCAGGTCGACGATCTTGGTCTTCTCCATGATTCCGCCCAGCACGTAAGCGCCCCACGAGAACATCAGCATGTGCCAGGGAATGTCGGCCTGGTTCCACTTCATCACCCCGAACTTAGGCAGCTTGGAGAACGCCGGCAGCAGGACCAGGATGGCACCGATCATGGCCACCACTTCGGCTCGAACGCCGTGCGATTTTTCGGTGGCCCACATGAACAAAACGGCGAGGAAGACGATGGCGGCGCGGATCTCCGAGCCGGACATCTTGCCCAGGCTGGCGAGTTCCTTCTTCAAGTGGTCGATGCCGCCTTCAAGTTTGGGTTGCGCATCGTTCTTGCTGATCCTGAAGATTATCTTTGTTCCGGTCCAGTAAGCGATTCCGCACTGGATGATCGCCAGCGGGAGCAGCGCCATCAGCCATTCGGAGTAAATCACCTTGTGGCCCGCCCGTTCCAGCAGCTGTGCCGCCAGGAGGTTGGCGGCCGAACCTGTGATGAACGCACTGGCCGAGACGTTGTTGGCGAGCAGGTTTTGCAGCACCAGATTGCGTCCGACGTTGTTGCGGATCGCGCCGCCGAACGCCCCGTACATCGCCGCGATCACCATGAAAAGAGGCAGCAGCAGCGCAGTCTTGGCCGATGTGGCGCTGATGAAAGCGCCCAGCACGAGGTTGAGCGCGATGAAGGCCCAGAAGATCCCGGCCAGATGGTTGCCCCAGCGGATCACAAGCTTCAGCGCAATCCGCTTGGCCAAGCCCGTGACCACCAAGGCACTTGCCAGGATGAAGCTGGCGATGTTCAGCACCATGACCGGCTCGCCCAGGTAGGCGAAAGTGGCCCGCATCGGCAGAACACCCAGCAAAATGGTGGCGACAATGACGATGAACGAGGTCAGATAACTCGGCAAAGCCTCGGTCATCCACAGGATGAGAGAAAAGAAGAAAATCCCGGTCACGCTATAGAGGTGGCTTACGTTCTTGACGTTGGCTTCCTCAAAAAACGAAATCGGTCCGCACCACTGCAGATGGAAATACAGAAAGGCGAGCAGCCCTAAGGGAACGCCGACCAGCTTGGCCCGGGTCATCCACGGGCCGGCAGCGATATCCTTGAGCTTTTCCAGCCCGTAATTGCGCATGTCCAATGGATCGAACGGCGGCGTTGCGCTGGGCATGCTCGGCGGATCAATGGGTCGCGTTGCGGCAGCGGCCGAAGGTAAAGGCAATGAACTCACGGAGCACTCTCCATTCTTTACATATGTTTCACGCACGGGTCGCTTGATGATCGCGTCACCAGCGTCTCCTTGCGGCCGGGATCGATTCCGCAAGAAGCATCTGCTTGCGTAATCCGTGCCGCCACAATCGAACCCTTGCTCAGATTCCCGCGTTGGAATTCAGCGCCGCCAGAAAAGGCCAATCAACGCTTTATTCCGTATACGCCCTAGACCAACCGGCGACGGCACGGGAAATCGGTTTTTCGCCGACGCCCCGGATGGATTCGCCGCGGCCAAAGATTCGAAACCGGTTTCGCAGCGGCGGATAATCGCGGCCGACGACAAGCGCGTCGCTATCCCTTCCCGGGGACTCAATTTTTCGCCTGCAGTGGATTCTGTCCGCTGACTTGCTGTTTCGGTTGACTCTCATCAAGCGATTAAATAGCGCCATAAGCCCGGGCTTGGCCTACGCATAAGAGAACCTTAATTCGATCGCCAATACGGCCTGTTTTCCCGCGTTGGCAATCTGGCGCGGCTGCCGTCCCGGTCGCGGTCGTTGCTTCTGCCGCAGCTGGCCTGTCCGTCGCCGGCAGTCGGCACGACATTCGTTCAAACTCCGGCGTGCGCGCCGGCGCAGACTCCTCCCACCTTTCCCAGCTCCCGCCATGTCGCCTTATCCGCACCTGCTGCAAGCGCTTGACCTCGGCTTCACCACGCTCAAGAACCGTGTGCTCATGGGTTCGATGCATACCGGGCTGGAGGACGGCGACCAGTTCGACAAGCTCGCCGCGTATTTCGCCGAGCGCGCCCAGGGCGAGGTGGGGCTGATCGTCACCGGCGGTTTTGCTCCCAACCTGGCGGGCTGGGCCAAGCCTTTTGCCGGCACGCTGGCCACCCGCGCCAAAGCGGCGCGGCACAAGGTGGTGACCGACGCGGTTCACGCGGAGGGCGGCAAGATCGCGATGCAGATCCTGCACACCGGGCGCTACGCCTACCACCCCTTCGGCGTGGCCCCGTCGCGGATCCGTTCGCCGATCTCGCCCTTCAAGCCCTGGGAACTCTCCAGCGCCGGGGTCGAGCGCCAGATCAAGGCCTTTGTCCGCTGCGCCGTTCTGGCGCGGGAAGCCGGCTACGACGGCGTCGAGATCATGGGCAGCGAGGGTTATTTCATCAACGAGTTTCTCGTCGCTCACACGAATAAACGCAAGGACCAATGGGGCGGCAGCTACGAAAACCGGATGCGCTTGCCGGTCGAAATCGTGCGCCGCACGCGCGAGGCCGTGGGGCCCGACTTCATCCTGATCTATCGCCTGTCGATGATCGACCTGGTGCCCAACGGCAGCTCTTGGGACGAGGTGGTGCAACTCGCCCGCGCGGTCGAGGCGGCGGGCGCGACCATCATCAACACCGGCATCGGCTGGCACGAGGCACGCATTCCCACCATCGCCACCAGCGTGCCGCGGGCGGCGTGGGCCTGGCTCACCAAGAAGATGATGGGCGAGGTCAAGATCCCGCTGGTCACCAGCAACCGCATCAACACTCCCGAGGTGGCCGAGCAGCTGCTGGCCGACGGCGTGGCCGACATGGTTTCGCTCGCGCGCCCGCTGCTCGCCGATCCGCACTTCGTGAAGAAGGCCGCGCGCGGAACGCCGCAGGCCATCAACACCTGCATCGCCTGCAACCAGGCCTGCCTCGACCATATCTTCGTCAACAAGCTCACCAGCTGCTTGGTCAATCCGCGCGCCTGCCACGAAACCGAACTGGTCTACCGGCCCGCCTCGGCCAAACGCCGGTTCGCCGTGGTCGGCGCCGGCCCGGCCGGGATCTCGGCCGCCACCGTGCTCGCCGAACGCGGGCACGAGGTCGATCTGTTCGACGCCGCGCCCGAGCTTGGCGGCCAGCTCAACCTCGCGCGCCAGGTGCCGGGCAAGGAAGAGTTCGACGAGATGCTGCGTTATTTCCGTCACCGGGTCGAAACCACCGGCGTCAATCTGCACCTAAACACCGCGGTCGACGCCGAGCGGCTGGCCGCGGGCGGCTACGCCGAGGTCTTGCTTGCCACCGGCGTCACCCCGCGTGAAGTCAAGATTCCCGGCAGCGACAGCCCCAAGGTGCTCAGCTACATCGACGTTTTGAAAGGCCGAGCCCAGGTCGGCCAGCGCGTGGCCATCATCGGCGCGGGCGGCATCGGCTTCGACGTGGCCGAGTTCCTGGTTCAGGACGGCCACTCGCCCACGCTCGACCTCCACACTTGGCTCGCCGAATGGGGCGTGGGCGACCCGGCCGAAACACGCGGCGGCGTCACCGGCGTGGTGCCGCGGATCGCCCCGCCCGCGCGCGAAGTCACCCTGCTCCAGCGCAGCACCGGCAAGGTCGGCGCCCGCCTGGGCAAGACCACCGGCTGGATCCATCGCAGCACGCTCAAGATGAAGGCGGTGCAAATGATGGACGGCGTCAACTACGAGCGCATCGATGCAGCCGGCCTGCACATCAGCTTCGGGAAAGAGCGGCGCGACCCGACTCTGCTCGCGGTCGACCACGTCGTCCTGTGCGCGGGCCAGGAACCGCTGCGCGATCTGGTCGAACCGCTGGCGGCGCGCGGCATCAAGACCCACCTGATCGGCGGCGCATTCGAGGCCTCGGAACTCGACGCCAAACGAGCGATCGACCAGGCCTGCCGGCTGGCCGCCTCGCTCTGACCGACAGTCCGCTGCGGCTTGCGCGGTTTCCCGCGTGCGCCGCGCCGGACCCCGGGCGCTTCACGTAGAATCCGCGCACCCGTCATTGGGGAGTAGCCGCCCTGCCCTGCAGGGGTTTGCGTCAACACACTTGGTCGACCGACCATGGCGCAGACAGCTTGACCGCCTGGCAAGACCGATGACCGCGCAGCCACCGGAAGGGCCGGGGGCGCTGCGTGGTCATTCGCGTTCGACCCGGCCCGGAGACACCCCTTGGAAGCCTTCCTCGTATCCACCGGCATCGTTGCGCTCGGTGAGATCGGCGACAAGACCCAGCTGCTTGCCCTGCTGCTTGCCGCCAAGTTCCGCCGCCCCATCCCCATCATCCTCGGCATCCTGGTGGCCACGCTCGCCAACCATGCGCTCGCCGGCGTCGTCGGCGGCTGGATCGCTCAAGCCCTGGGCCCCGACGTCCTGCGCTGGGTCGTCGGCGCCTCTTTCCTGGCGATGGCGGTGTGGATGTTGATTCCCGACCAGGTCGACGACGAAGCCGAGGGCACGGCTCGCTTCGGCGTCTTCGTGACCACCGTGATCGCCTTTTTCCTGGCCGAGATGGGCGACAAGACCCAGATCGCCACCGTGGCGCTGGCCGCGCGTTACTCCGAGCTGGTCGCGGTCGTGGGGGGAACGACCCTGGGCATGATGATCGCCAACGTGCCGGCGGTCCTGCTCGGCGATGTCGCTGCCAAGAAGATCCCGATGCAGCTCGTGCATTCGATCGCGGCGCTGATCTTCGCGGTCCTGGGCGTGCTGACTCTGTTCAACGTCGGCCAGCTTTTCTGATTGCCGCCATAAAAAAACGCGGGACCGGGTGTAACACCCGGCCCCGCGCCCGATCCCTAGCCGGAGGCGTTGGGCTAGAGGATCAGGGGATCGAAGTACCCGGCGAGCAGGACCGAAGCCCGCAGGAGCAGACCGCCGAGCAGGCCGAACACCGCGCCGGCAGCGATCAGGGGTTGGCTTGCCTTGCCCTTGAGACTCAGCAAACCAACCCCGATCGGCACCAACACACCCAGTCCGATCACTCCCACCCACATCATCGGTGCGAGCGAACCGGTAGCCAGTTCGCTGGCTCCCGCGCGGGCGCCGGCGCTGGCGGCCGACATGCCCACGTGCAGGAAGGCGAAGACCATGATCAGCTTGAAGCTCTCGACTCCGAGCGCAAGCTTCTGGCCGAACGCCGCCACCGAATGTTCAACCCAGCCCTTGAGCGCAAATAGCTCGATCACGGCCAGCACGGCCGCCCCCGCGCTCACCACCCACAGAGCGGGAATCAAGGCGGTGTTCCACAGCGGCACGCCGATCGCCTGCGTGAGCAGGAAGCCGGAGTAGATCGTCACCAGCACGCCGATGACGCCGGCGCCGATCAGTACGCGCGAATCCACCGCCAGCTGGTCGATGACGGCCAGCCACTTGAACTGCGACCAGCGCTGCGCCACGCCCCAGTGATGGGCGGCGATCAGCGCGCCGAACACGCAGTGCACGCACAGCAGCAGGATGCCGAGCAACATCCACGAGCCGAAATTGAACGAGAAGTTCATCAGCGTGTGGAAGATCGCCGCCGGCAGGTTCCACCAGCGTGTCAGGTGCGACGCGACCAGCAGCGTGCCGACCACCGCGGTGGCAAGCACCATGTAGGCCATGGCGCGACGGCGCACCCAGTAGTAGGCGAGCATGCCCATGCCGGAGATGCCGGCAAACCACAGGAAGAACGCGATGGTCCAGCTCCAGTGGGTGATCGCGGCTTGCGATGAGAGATGTGCGAAATCGTTCATGATCAGACCACCACGAAATACTTGGGCTTGGTGCCCTTGGCTTCGAGCAGACGAATCGTGCGATTCGTCGCCACCTTGCGATTGATGTCGCTCGCCGGGTCGTTGAGGTCGCCGAACAGGCGCGCTCCGGCCGGGCAGGCAGCGACGCAGGCCGGCTTCTGACCGGTCGCGACCAGCTCCTCGCAACCCTTGCCCATGCACTTCATCGGCAAACCGCTGTCGGGGTGACTCCAGCGCACGTTGTAGGGGCAGGACGCCACGCAGTACTTGCAGCCGATGCAGCGCTTCTCGTCGAGCTTGACCAGGCCGGTGGCTTCGTCGACGTAGTTGGCGCCGAAGGGGCAGGTGCTGACGCAGGGCGGGTTTTCGCAGTGCTGGCATTGCACCAGCAGGGTCTGCGGACGCTCGCGCGTTTCCAGGTCCGTGCGGCGGATGTTCGATCCCATCCACTTCCAGCCGGCTTCCTCGCGCCACATCATTTCCGGCGCGTTGGTCGTGGTGCAGGCGACGGCGCAGGCGCCGCAGCCGACGCAGCGGGTCGCATCGAACAGATGCGCGTATCGCTTCTTGGCTTGTTCTTTCATGATGACTCCTAGGCCTTGGTGGCGCGCACGCTGGAGTTATTGGCCAGGTTGCCTGAGACCGGCTGGGCATAACCGGTGGCGAACCAGTGCGAATTGACGCCCTCCTTGACGAAGGCGAAACGCGGATCGGTCACGGTCTTGGAGCGCGAACCGCCGGCAAAGCCGTGGGCGAACAAGACGCCCGGCTTGACGCGGTTGGTGAGCTTGACCTTGCTCTTGCCCTTGACGCCGTTGTCGATGCCCTCGATCTGGATCTCGTCGCCATCGGCCACTCCCAGGCGGGCGGCGTCGGTCGGGTGGATCCACAAGGAGCGGTCGCCGAGGAACTTGGCCGGCATGCCGAACAGCGCCGTTCCCGACGAAGCGGCCGAGTTCTTGCCCGTCACCAGGTAGAACTCGTTGTCGGCCTTGGGCAGGGTGTAGCCCGGGGGCGGCGCGTAATCGGGCAAGGCGCCGAGCTTGGCCAGCTTGTCGTTGGCGAAGGCGCGGAAGGAGTAGATCTCGACCTTGCCGCTGGGCGTGGTGAAGGGTTTGGCATACGGATATTCGCCGTATTTCTTCTTGCCCAGCGTCGACCAGCCCTGCTCGGCGAGTTCCTTCTCGACCCGAGCCGCGACTTCGGGCTCTTTCTCGGCCCACTTCTTGAGCGACTTGGACAGAGTGGCTTCTTCGAGCTTGTCGGCAAAGGCTTCGAAGGCCTTGAGGTCGGCCAGTTCGGCGGTGTAGCCGACGCGAGCGGCGCGGTCGGGGTAGGCGCGGCGCAGGATCTCGAGCAGGATCCAGAGGTCGGGGCGGGCATCAACGCCGGGCGCGATCGGGACTACTTTCTTGGACACATGGACCGAAGCGTCGAGCGCCCATTTCACGCCGGCGAGCTCGTTGCGCTCGAGGAACATGGTGGCGGGCAGGACGAAGTCGGCGTAGTCGATCACTTCGTGCGGCAGGATGTCCTGCACTACGAACAGGTCGAGCTTCTTGAGCGCCGCTGCCAGCCGTTCGGAGTTGGCCTCGCGGTGGAACATCGTGGTTCCGGTCGCAAAAACCGACTTGACCGGGTAGGGCTTGCCCTTTTCGATTGCCTCGATCACCGCGGCAAAAGTGCCGGGAGCATCGGGGTAGGCGTAGGTGTCGATGCGTTTGGTTTCTTCGATCGTCCAGGTCTGGCCGTTGGGTGCCTTGGCCTGACCCGTCTTGCTGTCCAGGCTCACGCCGCCGCCGATCCCAGGTGAACGCGAAAAGACCAGGCCGCCCTTCTTGTCGATATTGCCGACCATGACGTTCATCAGCAGCATCGCGCGGCAGGCTTCGAAGTCGTTGCCGTTGCGCGAGTTGTACCAGCTGTCGTCGCACACCCCCTTCAACGCCGAGAAATCGCGCGCGATCTTGGTGATGGTGGCGGCGGGAACGCCGGTGATGGTGGCAGCCTTGGCCGGCGGGTATTTGTTGGCGACTTCGGTCAACGCGGCAAACGTGGTGCGCAGCTCGACCGTCTCGCCGTTGGCCAGCTTGACGCTGCCGGTGTAATCGAGTGTCGGCTCGACGTCGGCGCGGGCGATGAAGCCAACCGCCTTGCCGTCTTCGTCGAACTCAACGCCCTGGAAGGCCATCGAGTTCGACTTGCCGTCCCACACCGCATACCAGTCGGCCTTGCCCTTGGGCGAGACGTCGGCCTGAGTCAGCGGACGGCCGTCGGGCTTGATCAGGTAGGCGCCGTTGCTGTGTTTGGCGACGAAGTCGGCGTCGAACAGCTTCTCGGCGATCATCACCTGCATCAGAGACAGCAGGAAGGCAGTATCGGTGCCCGGGGTGATCGGCACCCATTCGGTGTCCGAAAACGCCATGTCGGGCATGCGCGGATCGACCACGACCACCTTGAGCCCGCGTTCGCGGGCCTTGGCCACCAAGTGGTTGACGCCCATCGAGCAGCCCAGCGAACGGCCGACCAGCAGCAGGTAACGCGCGTTGGCGTAATCGGGTTCGGTACGGTTGGCCGAATCGAAAGGCCTGTCGAAAGTCCAGCGCCGCGCCACGATGCCGGCGGTATTGCAGGTCGACTGGTGACCCACCACGTTGGGGGTACCGAGAGCGTAGGCAAACCAGCGCTGGAGCGAAGCCAGGTCGTGCGCGGTCATCACCACCGAACGTTCACCGTGTTCGCCCACCGTTTTTTTGAGACGTTCGGCGATCTCGCCCAGCGCCTCGTCCCAGCTCACTTCTTTGAACTTGCCTTCGCCGCGCTCGCCCACTCGCTTCATCGGCTTCTTGAGCCGCAGCGGATGGTTCCACGCCCACATCGACGCCGCGCCGCGGCCGCAATAACCACGCTGCGGATGGGTGGGGTTGGGCATGATCCGCACCGTCGATTCCGACGGCGGCACGCCTTCCTTGCTCATCGCCAGCATTCCGCAACCCGCGCCGCACACAAAGCAGCTCACCGGGGTGCGGGAGTAACCCGCTTTTTCCAGTTCAGCGACCTGGGCCTCGCCCGGCCACAACGCCAGACCCCCGGCCGCGCCTGCGGTGAGCGCTGCGCTGCCCGCCATGAATTCGCGCCGGGTGAGTGAGCCAAACGGTCCGTTTTTGTCGGACATAACACGCCTCCATCGATAGCCCGACAGCCCGGCCAGCTCGTTTGCCTAGGCTGTCACGGCACGCCACATACGCGCCGCTGCAGCCATTCGATCTATCTCCAAGGCGTTATGCTTATGCGCGATCAATAGCGGCAGAAGGTCTAGCGCTTCCGCGTAAGCGCGCATCCAGTCCACCCCGTCAAAATTCGCCATCCACCTAGGTAAGTGTTCTTAGGGCCGCTGTGGCGCGCGCGCCACTTGATCTGGCCCACGGCCGCCGCGGGACGTATCACCTAGAGTCGCTTAACCATGAATCGGTATCTGAAAGCGCTGCGGCGGCTCGGCGCTGCGGCGGTGGTCGCCTTGCTGCCTTTTGCCGCCGCGCCGCAGCCGCCCGCGGGCGGCCCGCTCCAGGGGCACGGCCTCGGGACACCGATCCGCATCGGCATCCTGACCGCGATGAGCCGCGACCGCGACTTCCCGGCCTGGGCCTCGACCATCAAGCGCCTGCACCAGGCCTTGCCCGAGCATCCGATCACGGTCGAACCGCTGGACATCGCCGGCGTTCATCGCGCCACCGTGAGCGGCCGCTTCGATTTCATCATCCTCAACCCCGGCCTCTACACCGAACTCGAACGCAACGGTCTGCGCCGTCTGGTCAGCCTAAAGTCGCCGTTCTCCCGGTCGCCGGAACGCTCGCTGGCCTCGGCGATTTTTGTCCGCGCCGACCGCCACGACATCAATCACCTGTCGGACCTGGTCGGAAAACGGGTCGAAGGCGTCGACCGCCACGGCTTTGGCGGCTGGCTGGTGGCGCTGCGCGAGATCCGCCGCCACGGGCTCGTTCCCGAGCGCGACTTCGCAGTCCTGAGCTTCAGCGGCTACCCGTATCGCAACACCGTCAACGCCGTGCTCGACCGCCGCGTCGATGTCGGCGTCGTCCGCGCCTGCGTGATCGAGCAGCTTGAGCTCGCCGGCACCTTGCCGCCCGGCGAGCTCAAAGTCATCAACCGCCAAGCCAACGACGACCTCTCGTGTGAACATTCGACCCAGGTCTACCCCGACTGGCTGGTGGCGGCGGTGGCCCGCACCTCGTCGAGCCTGGCGCGCGAGGTCAGCACGGCGCTGCTCACCATGCCGGCCGCCGAAGACGGTTTCGAATGGACGATGGCGGGCGATTACCGCCCGGTCGACCAGTTGTTCCGCGAACTCGAACTCGGCCGCTACGCCAACACCAAGCCGCTGACGGTGTTCGACCTGATCCGGCGCTTCTGGCTGATGTTTGCCGCGGTGGGGGTCTTTGCCGCTGCCGGGATCCTGCACGTCTTGCTCACCCAGCGCACGGTGCGCGCCCGCACCGCCGAACTGAGGCGGGCGCTCGATGCACGCGACGAACTCGAACGCCGCCAGCGCGCGCAGCAGGAGCGGATCGACCACCTTGCCCGGCTCGGCATGCTGGGCGAGATATCGAGCATGGTGGCGCACGAGATCAACCAGCCGCTGGCGGCGATCGGCAGCTTTGCCCGCGGGCTCGAGCGGCGGCTGCAGTCCGGCGCCGATCCGGTGCCGCTGGCCACGGTTGCGCGCGACATCGCCCTGCAGTCCGAACGCGCCGGGGGCATCGTCCAGCGCATCCGTTCCTTCGCCCGCAAGCGGGCCGTCTCGTATGTCGAATGCGATCTGTGCGCCGTGGCGCGCGAATCGCTGGCGATGTTCTCCGGCATCGCCGCGCGTTACCCCTCGATCGAGACCCGCCTGCCCGCCAGCGCCAAGGTAATCGGCGATTCACTCCAGTTGCAGCAGGTGATGGTCAATCTGATCAAAAATGCGCTCGATGCGCCGCGCCCGCCGCAGGCCACGCCCTGGGTCGGCGTGGCGATCGAAGCCCGGTCGCAACACTGGCGCTTCGTGGTCGAAGACAACGGCGCGACCGTCGGCGATTTCGAGCTCGACCGCTTCTTCGAACCCTTTTTCACGACCAAATCCGACGGGCTGGGCCTGGGACTTTCGATCTGCCACGGCATCATCGAAGCCCACGGCGGCCGCATGCTGGTTCAACGCCGGCCCACTGGCGGCTTGTCGGTGGGCTTTGAATTACCGGAACTCAAATGAACTCTGCAGTTGAAGAGCTTGCCCGCCCTCTGGTGCGGGTGATCGACGATGACGACGCGATGCGCCGCGCGCTCGCCTTCCTGATCGAATCGGTGGATCTGCCGGTGATGCAATACCCGAGCGCCAACCACTTCCTGGCCGATCCCCAGGCCCACCGCCCGGGCTGTCTGGTGCTCGACGTGCGGATGCCGGGCATGAGCGGGCTCGAACTGCAGCAGGTGATGGCGCGCCACGAGATCGACTTGCCCATCATCTTCCTCACCGGCCACGCCGACGTCTCGATGGTGGTCAACGCGATGAAGGCCGGAGCGATCGACTTCATCGAAAAGCCTTTCCGCGACCAGGCGCTGATCGAAGCCGTCAGCGGCGCCGTGCGCCGCAGCTGCGAAGCGCACGCCGCGCTGAACGAGCTGCGCGACCTGCGCCGCGCCTTTCTCGACCTCACCCCACGCGAACGCGAGGTGGCGCGGCTGGTGGCCGAAGGCATGGCCAACAAGCTGATCGCGGCCGAACTCGGCATCGCCGAAAAAACGGTTCACGTCCACCGCGCCAACGCCCTGCACAAGATGGCGGCCGGCTCGGCCGCCGAGCTCGCCACCTTGCTCATCCGCCTGGGCGAAAAGCGCTGACCGGTCAGGCCTTTTTGATCCGCGCCGGCAGGCCGTTGCGGACCGAACTCCCGGCCACCGGATCGAGCCAGAGCGCGCGGGTCTTGCGGGTCGGGTCGGCGAGGCCGAGGTCGTTGAGGTTGACCCCCGCCCCCAGCCCCGGTTTGGCCGGCTGCAGCTGGCCGCCGATGCGGTGGGCGCGGGCCCCCAGCTCGCGGTGGCCGAAGCCGTGTTCGATCGCCGCCACGCCGCGCGTCACGCCTTCCGTGACCCGGGCCTGCAGGCGGACGCTGCCGCCCGGCGTTTCGACTATCACGGCCGCGCCGTCGGCAACGCCAAGCGCCTGGGCGTCGACCGGGTGGAGCAGGACCGCATTGACCGGATGCAGGCTGCGCAGGCGATCGAGCCCGATGCTGTACGAACTCTGCAGCGGCGACTTGTAGCTGACCAGGGCGAGCGGCCAGTCCTTTTCGGGGAAATGCTGGCGGACGCTGCTGCCGTCGGAAAAACGCGGCGCCGACCAGACCGGCACCCCGGCCAGCCGTTGGCCGCTGAAAGAATCGCGGGACGCCGCGACCTCTTCGTTGTAGACCAGCAGCGGGCGCGGGAAGCGGTTGGTGGCGACCTCGCCGGTGTAGGTCTCGGCCGCATTCTGGAAGCGGCCGCCATGGGCCAGCACTGCCGCCACCTTGCGCCACTCGTCTCCGCCCAGGATCTTTTCAAGTTGCGGGCGCAGGTTATCAACTCCACACAGGGCGAGATCGTCATCGCTGGCATCGGCCACCGGCGTGCCGGCAAAAGCGATGTTGGCGCCGCCGCGCAGATACCAGTCCTCGGCCCGGTCGAGACCGTGGCGGCCACCGTTGCGGTCGGTGATCGCTCCCGCACCAAAGCCGGGCAAGCCCAGCCGCTTGGCCAAGGCGATCACGAAGCTGTCGACCGACAGCGGCTGGCCGTCGGCGAGGCGTTGCGTGCGCGGCGCCACCACCGGCCAGCGTGCCGTCGTCATCTTGGTCGGCACCGCCCCCCAGGGCGCAGCCCAGCCCCAGCTCTCAGTAAACACCGTGTCGGGAACGATGTAGTCCGCAAATGCCGTGGTCTCGTTGATGAAGGGGTCGATCGCAATGATCAGCGGCAGCTTCTTCGGGTCGGCCAGATCACGCTCGACCTGCGAACGCAGGCCGGCCACGCCGTAGAGCGGATTGGTGTTCCACAGCAGCAAGGCCTTGAGCGAATACGGGTAGTTCGAAAACGCCGCGCTCAGCCATTCGGTGGCGAGCTGGGGCGCGTTCGGGAACCACGGCTGCTGCGCCGGATACGGCGAACCCGAGGCCCGCTTGCGTTCGAACTCGGCGCTTTTTTCGTAAGGAACGTTGCGGCCGAGCGGAGTGCCCTTGGGCGTCACCGCGCCGTCGAAATCGGCCAGGTTGTAACGCGGGCCTTTGCCGGCGTCGGGGAAGACGCCGCCGTTGACCAGGGTTCCGCCCTTGCGGTTGAGGTTGCCGATCAGCACGTTGAGCATGACCAGCGCATGGGCGTTGGCAAAACCGTTGCCCGCCATCATGCCGCCGTGCAGGTTGACCGCCGCTTTCTTGCCATGGCTGGTGAACTCGCGCGCGAGCTCGACGATGGTCGCCACCGGGATGCCGCAGGCTTGCGAATACTGCTCGAGCGTCTGCTGCTGCGCCGATTCCCGCAGCAAGCTCAGCGCGGTCTTGACTTCCACCGCCGCGCCGCCGATCTCCAGCGTTCCTTCGTGGAATAGGCGCGCCGGTCCGCCCGCCTCGGCCGTGCTGACGAGCTGGCCCGAGGCGGCGTCGATGGCGACATAGGCGTCGTCGTCGCCGTAGCGCTCGCCGGTGATGGGGCGGCCAAGGTCGCTCGCGCGCAGGAAACGGCCGCTGCGCGGGTGCTTGGCCGAGGTGATCACCAGATGGCTGGCATTGCTCCACGAGGCCTCGCCCGCAGCCTTGGCGGCATTCGCGTTGGGCGCAGCCAGGAAACGGGCGTCGTAACGCTCCTGCTCGAGAATCCAGCGGATCATCGCCATCGCCAGGGCACCGTCGGTGGCCGGCCGGATCGGGATCCAGCGGCTGCGGCTCCCCACTGCCACGGTCTGGGCCTGGGTCAGGACCGGATCGATCACGACGTAGCTGAGCTTGCCTTCGGTGCGGGCGCGGGCCAGCAGCGCCGCCTGGCGCTTGAAGGGGTTGCCGGCGTTCGAAGGCGCGGTGCCGATGAAGATGCAGAACTCGATGTTCTCGAAGTCGGGTTTGGCGTGTGGCATGCGGCGCTTGTCGCCAAACACCGCGCCCGAACCGGAGCGGTAGGCGCCGCCGCAATACGAGCCGTGGCCGACGAAGTTGATCGTGCCGTAGGCCTGCTGGATGAAACGCCGCACCAGGGCGTCGCGGCCGTCAGCGACGCCGTTCAACATCGCCACCTGGTTGACCTTAGCTCCCAGCCCGGGCTGCTGCGGGTCGATCGGCGACAGGTCGCGCAAAGCCCGCAGGCCGGCCACATGGCCTTCGCCGAACAGGTTGCCGCCGTCGCAGATCTCGCTCAGCAGCTGCTCGAAGCTGATCGGCTGCCACTGGCCGCCGTTGCGTGGGCCAACCCGCTTGAGCGGGGTCAGGACCCGGTGCGGCGACTGCGCCGTAGCCGCGGCTTCGGCGCCGCGGCCACAAGCGGTCGAACGTCCGGCCAGGCCCTGCTCGCCCTGCCGGCTGAGACTGAGGAAACTCTGCCGGATCGTTGCCGAATACGGCAGCTGGACCGTCGTCGACAGCGGGCTGAAGGGGTTGCCGGCCACTCGGATCACCTGACCGCTCTGGCGGTCGATCCGCACCCGCACGCTGCATTGGGTGACGCAGCCGAGACAGCTGGTATAGCTCACTTGCTGCGCGGGGTTGAGCGCGAGCGCGCCGCTGGCGGGGTCGATCTTGAACTCGGGCGCAGCGCAGCCGGCGGGACCGAACACCTTGGCCTCGCCCACTTCGCGCGGGGTCAGGGGGGCGGCCTGCACGGCCGCGGCGGCCACCAAACCGGCACCGGCTACGGTGGCCGTGCCCATCATCTGACGGCGGGAGGAATTGAACACTTCAGTCATAGCGGCCTCAGGCTTGGGCAGGGGTGAGAAGGCCGGGGCGTGCCTGGCCCGCGGCAAGGGCCTGATCCAGACCGATGTAGAAAACCTTGGGTCGCGTCCCCGCTTCCGGCTTGAGAACGTGGACCTGCGACTTATTCGCCGCCAGCAGGCGGCTCACGGCCGAATGCGGATCGTCGAGATCGCCGAAGACCCGCGCGCCGCCGACGCAGGAGTCGACGCAGGCCGGCAGCAGGCCGGCGTTAACGCGGTGGAGGCAGAAATTGCACTTGTCGACCTTGCCGTGCTCCGCATTGACATAGCGGGCGCCGTAAGGGCAGGCCTGGGCGCAAGCGCCGCAGCCGAGGCAGCGGTCGTTGTCGATCAACACCACCCCTTCGGGCGAGCGGAAGGTGGCGTCAGCCGGGCAGACTTCCACGCAAGGCGGCTGCTCGCAGTGGTTGCACAGCTGCGGCAAGGGGCTCTGGCCGATGCGGCCGTTCGCGTCCTTGACTTCCCAGGTCCAGGCATGGGTGCGGTACTGGCCTTCCGGCACCCGGTTCTCGAGCGCGCAGCTGACGGTGCACGACTGACAGCCCACGCACAGGCGCACGTCGATCGCTATGCCCCAGCGCGGCCGTCCCGTCGGGGTCGCCTGCGCCAGTCCGCTCCCTGTCCACGCCACCGCCCCCACGGCGATCGACCTCAAAAACTCGCGACGACAACTCATGCAACTGCTCCTGGAATACGAGCATCGATTGTTTCAATCACGGGCCCGAGCGGCCATCGGCAGAATGGAACGTGCCCTACGAATCATTTCCTAAGGGATAGCGCGCGGTGCCGGCGCGACTGGGCGCAGCCGAGGGGCGCCGGACCCGCTGCTTACAATTGGCGGCATCGAATCCATCAGGTGCCTGCGCCATGCTCAAGGCCATCCGCGATTTCTTCGACCAGCGGCTCGCGCCCGCGAGCGACGACAAACACAGCATTGAACTCGCCACCGCCGCCCTGCTGGTCGAGACCTTGCGTGCCGACGCCCAGATCGACGAGGTAGAACGCCAGACCGCCCTCGCCGCGGTGCGCGAGAAGTTCGGTCTTTCCGCCGACGAGGCCGATACCCTGATCGATCTGGCCGAACAGGAAGTGCGCCAGGCCACCGACCGTTTCCAGTTCACCTCGCTCATCAACGAGCAGTTCAGCCAGGCGCAGAAGATCCTCGTGATCGAGATGATGTGGCGGGTCGCGTATGCCGACGCCGTGCTCACCGGCTCCGAACAGCAGACCGTGCGCAAGATCGCAGAACTGCTGCACGTGCCGCACGGCGACT
Source organism: Pseudomonadota bacterium (assembly GCA_023443095.1). Lineage (GTDB taxonomy): Bacteria > Pseudomonadota > Gammaproteobacteria > Burkholderiales > Burkholderiaceae_F > JAEZVV01. The sequence goes on along the minus strand of JAEZVV010000170.1, from coordinate 1,581 downwards.
ACATCCACGCCAAGATGCGCGCCCGCGCCGCCGCCGGGCTGGCCCCGGAATGAGGGACGACGACGGTCTGATCCTCTCCGGCGTAGGGGTGGAAAAAGACGGCCGGACCCTGCTCGCCGGAATCGATCTGAGCATTCCGGATCAGGCCTTCTGCGCCCTGATCGGCCCCAGCGGCGCCGGCAAGAGCAGCTTGCTGCGCCTTCTCAACCGGCTCGACGATCCGAGCCGCGGCAGCATCACCTGGCGTGGCCAGCCGCTCGACTCGATCCCGGTCAAGGAACTGCGCCGCCGCATCGGCTTCGTGTTCCAGAAAAGCGCGATGTTCCCCGGCAGCGTCGCCGACAACCTGCTCGCGCCGCTGCGCATTGCCGGCTCCCTGCCGACGGATGCCGATACCCGTGCCCGCACGGCGCTCGATCGCGCCGGCCTGCCGGCCAGCCTGCTCACCCGCACGGCGGGCGAGCTCTCGGGCGGAGAACAGCAACGCCTCGCCGTGGCACGCGCCTTGATGACCCGCCCCGAAGTGCTGCTGCTCGACGAACCCACGGCTTCGCTCGACGTCGAAAGCGCCGAACACCTGATCGCCCTGTTCATCCGGCTGCGGGAGCAGGACCAGCTGACTCTGGTGATGGTTTCGCACCGGCTCGAGGAGGCGCGCGCCTGCGCCAGCCAGGTAGTGATGCTCGAGGCCGGCCGCATTGTCGAAAGCGGCGCGGCCCCGGCCTTCTTCGAGACCCCCACCCAGGTCCGCACGCGCGAGTTCCTGGCCGCCGCCACCTTGTTCAACGGAGCCAAGTAATGCACCCGGCCGATATCAGCTGGCTGCAACTGGCCGCCGCCGCCGCCCTGGTGCTGGTGGCCGTGGCCTTGTCGCAATGGCAGCAGCTCGGGCTGGCGCGCCAGCTCCTGAGCGGCGCCGCTCGCGCCACGGTGCAACTGCTCGCCACCGGTTATCTGCTGGTCTGGGTCTTTGCCACCGAACAATGGTGGGTGGTGGCCGCCCTTCTTCTGGTGATGGTGAGCGTGGCGGCGCATACCGCCGCCTCACGCCAGAAAATCGCGCTCGCCGCCCGCCGCCAGGTGGCGGCGCTGACCGGTTTTGCCATCCTGGTGGGCTCGGCGCTCACCCTGGTCTACGTGATGGCCGTGATCGTCCATGTCGATCCCTGGTACGACCCGCGTTACGTGATTCCGCTCGCCGGCATGGTGATCGCTAACGCGATGAACGCGGCGGCGCTGGGCGCCGAACGCCTGCGCTCCGAACTCGTCGCCCGCGCGGCGGAAGTCGAGGCCTGGCTCGCGCTCGGCGCCACCCCGGCGCAGGCCTCGGCCGAACCGATGCGGCGGGCAATGAGTGCCGCCATGATGCCGACCATCAACGGCATGGCGGTGGTGGGCATCGTCTCGCTGCCGGGCATGATGACCGGGCAAATCCTGGCCGGCGCCTCGCCCCTGCTGGCGGTGCGCTACCAACTGGTGGTGGTGTTCATGCTGGCCTGCGCCACGGCCATCACCGCGCTACTGGTGGTGCTTGCCTATCGCCGCAGCTTTTTCACGGCTGCCGACCAGTTCCGCCGTCCC
>JAEZVV010000150.1 GCA_023443095.1 Pseudomonadota bacterium | reverse complement strand
ATACACGAAAGGTGGGGCGCGGCCGCGAGCCCGGCGCGATGGATCTCCATCACCGTCGACACGGTGCCGTCGCGGGTCGACCCGCCGGCGCCGAAGGTGCAGGAGAAAAACGCCGGGTCGAGCTGGGCCAGACGCGAGCGCGCGGCGCGCAGCTTGTCGGCGCCTTCGGCCGTTTTGGGTGGGAAAAATTCGAAGCTGTAGGTGGGGGTCATCAGCGGCGCAGGTCGATGTTGATGCTGGCCGGGTCGCGGGTCGGCAGCAGCAGGGAGAAGAGCCAGGTCAGGAGGCTGTAGACGATGGCGCCGCCGAGGGCGGGCCAGAAGCCGGCCACCTGGAAGCCCGGCAGGACGGAGCCGACGAACCAGAACAGCAAGGCGTTGATCACGAAGAGGAAGAGCCCGAGCGTCAGGATGGTGACCGGCAGCGTCAAGAGGATCAGCACCGGCTTGACCAGGGTGTTGATCAGGCTGAGCACGATCGCCGCGACGAAGGCGGAGAGGTAGTCGCTGACGCCCACCCCCGGCACGATCAGGGTGACGAGGTAGAGCGCAACCGCGTTGAGTATCCAGACCAAAAGTATCCGCACGACGACGCCTCCCGCTGGTTCGTGGTTTTTCCGGAAACGCGCCGGGCGCTCGGCCGCCCGGAGCCCGGCGCGCTGATCAATCCAGTGAAAAGTATCGGGCGAAGGCGCGCAGCGCCTTCGCGAAACTTTTCACTGTTTAGTAGCGGTAAGTCTCGGGCTTGAACGGGCCTTCCTTGGGCACGCCGATGTAGCGAGCCTGGGCGTCGGTCAGTTCGGACAGCTGAGCGTTGAGCTTCTTCAGTTGCAGGCGGGCGACCTTCTCGTCGAGGTGCTTGGGCAGGACGTAGACGCCCACCGGGTACTTGTCGGTGTTGGCGAAGAGTTCGATCTGCGCAATGGTCTGGTTGGCAAAAGACGAGCTCATCACGTAGCTGGGGTGGCCGGTGGCGCAGCCCAGGTTCACCAGGCGCCCTTCGGCCAGCAGGATGATGCGGTTGCCGTTGGGCAGGACGATGTGGTCGACCTGGGGCTTGATGTTCTCCCAGCGGTACTGCTTCATCGAAGCGACGTCGATTTCGTTGTCGAAGTGACCGATGTTGCAGACGATGGCCTGGTCCTTCATCGCCACCATGTGATCGTGGGTGATCACGTGGTAGTTGCCGGTGGCGGTGACGAAGATGTCGGCCTTGTCGGCGGCCCAGTCCATGGTGACGACGCGGAAGCCTTCCATCGCGGCCTGCAGCGCGCAGATCGGGTCGATCTCGGTCACCCACACCTGGGCCGAGAGGGCGCGCAGCGCCTGGGCGCAGCCCTTGCCGACGTCGCCGTAGCCGATCACCACTGCGACCTTGCCGGCGATCATGACGTCGGTGGCGCGCTTGATGCCGTCGACCAGCGATTCGCGGCAGCCGTAGAGGTTGTCGAACTTGCTCTTGGTGACCGAGTCGTTGACGTTGATCGCCGGGAACTTGAGCAGGCCGTCCTTGGCCATCTGGTAGAGGCGCTTGACACCGGTAGTGGTCTCTTCGGTCACGCCCTTGATGTGGGCCAGACGGGTCGAGTACCACTTGGGATCCTGGGCGAGCTTGGCCTTGATCGCGGCAAAAAGCTCGGTTTCCTCTTCGCTGGTCGGGTTGGCCAGAACGGCGGCGTCCTGCTCGGCCTTGGCGCCGAGGTGCAGCAGCAGGGTGGCGTCGCCGCCGTCGTCGAGGATCATGTTCGAATAGCCGCCGTCGGTCCATTCGAAAATGCGGTGGGTGTAGTCCCAGTATTCGGCAAGCGACTCACCCTTGACCGCGAACACCGGATGGCCGGCGGCGGCAATCGCGGCCGCAGCGTGGTCCTGGGTCGAATAGATGTTGCAGCTGGCCCAGCGCACTTCGGCGCCCAGAGCCGCCAGGGTCTCGATCAGAACCGCGGTCTGGATCGTCATGTGCAGCGAACCGGTGATACGCGCGCCGCGCAGCGGCTGGGCGGCGGCGTATTCCTCGCGGATCGCCATCAGGCCCGGCATCTCGGTTTCGGCGATGCGGATTTCCTTGCGGCCCCAGTCGGCGAGGCCGATGTCGGCAATGACGTAATCGGGGGTGGAACCGGTCTTGAGAACAGCGCTCATCTCGCGCCCTCCTTGAAGAAAGAAGTTTGCGAGCGCCGTTGCAAGCGAACCGCGGCGGTTCGCTGCCTCGAGCCTGGCGGGTAGGGAACCCGTCGCAACGCTCCTCGAGGCGGACGGCGGATTATACGTAAGCCGGAGCGGTGCGGTTTACGCCGCGACGGTCGCGGGTTCCAGCCACAGTTCCTCGAGCCGGCCAAAACGCCAATTGCCGGCGTTTTCGCGGGCAAGGATGCGGTCTTCGCAGCCGGGAGCGGCCAGGTCGAGCGTATCTGCGCTAAGTCTGCGCTTGGTGCGAAGGTCGTAGAAAACCCGCACTTTCGGCGTCAGCAGCGAACTCTCGCCCTGTTCGACCACCACGGCCAGTCGTTGCGAAGCCAGCCTCACCATCGAGCCGACCGGGTAGATGCCGACGGTCTTGACGAAGGCATGGAAGACCCGCTCGTCGAACTGAGAGCCGGCGCCGGCGGCCATCATGCGGATGGCGTCGGCCGCCTGGCCGCTGTCGTGGTAGGGCCGCTCCGACGTGGTGGCGTCGTAGACGTCGCATACTGCGCTCATGCGAGCGTAGAGGCCGAGCGCCTCGCCGCCGCGGCCTTGGGGGTAGCCGCTGCCGTCGATGCGTTCGTGGTGGCGCAGGCAGATCTCGAGCGGAATCGGGCCGAGCTTTCCCGCTTCGGCGAGCAGGGCGTAGCCGAGCACCGGGTGGCGGCGGATCTGGTCGAACTCGGCGGGGCTGAGGCGGCCGGGCTTGTCGAGCAGTTCGGGCGGAACGAGGGCCTTGCCGATGTCGTGCAGCAGGCCGCCGAGGCCGGCTTCGAGGCCGGTCTCGGGATCGAGGCCGAGCTGGCGCGCCAGGCCCAGCATCAAGGCGCAGACCGCGATCGAATGCAGCGGCGTGTAGTCGCCGCGCGACTTGAGGCGGGCCAGGCTGATCAGGGCGCCGGGATTGCGTTCGACCGAGGCGGCGATGTCGGCCGTGAGGGCCTGCGCCCGGTCGAGTTCGAGCGTGTGATAGCGGCGGGCGCTGATGAAGATCTGTTCGACCCCGGCGCGGGCGCGGCGCAGCAGGGCCACCGCATGTTCGAGTTCGACTGCCATCTCGGTGCGGCCACAGGAGCCGGCATCGGCCGCGAGGTCGGCGCCGCGATCGGGGTCGATCCAGACCTCGCGTTCGCCGCTCTGACGGATCGAATCGAGGACGCCCTGGTCGGAGACGGTCCGGCCTTGCGCGGTGGCCGAGCGAGGGGGCTCGTGGCAACCGAGGCCGGCGACGATCATGCCGACCTGCAAGTCTTCGATGCGGATGCGTTTGAGCATGGGTGGTGCGGATAGGGCAGAGTGTCGGGTCGCAGCGGGCTCCGGCAGGCGGAACCCGCTGCGGCGGACTTATTCGGCCGCGAGGGCGCGCAAAGCCTCGACCACCTCGGACTCCGCAACATCGGCTCCGCGCTCCACGGGGGCGGCGGCCAGAGCCGCGGCGCCGTCGCTCTTGAGACGGGCCACCCACTGGCCGGCGTCGCGGCCGGAATCGAAGCCGGCGCTCTGCAGCAGGACACGACCGTCGGCAGCGCTGAACTTGAAATAGAAGCGACCGTCGGCTTCGCGGTATTGCTTGAAGGCCGGCAGGCTGGCTTTGGTGGCGGCAACCGGCGCCACCGCCGCTTTGAGCGGCTGGAAGCGGCGCAGGCCGACCGCTTCTCGCAGCCGGGCGAGCAAGGGCGCGGCGAGTGCGCGCGCCTTGGCTGCGCCGTCCTGAAGCACGACCTCGATCTGCTCGGGGTTCGCCATCAGCGCGTCGTATTTGACCCGCATCGGGCCGATCTGGGCTTCGATCAGGTCGAACAGCCGAGTTTTGGCTTCACCCCAGGCCAGGCCGGCGCGCAGCTCAGCGCGGAAATCCTCGCGCTGCGCGGGAGTGGCGAAAGCGTCGTAAAGGGCGACCAGGGCCGTGCCTTCAGGTTCCTTGGCTTCGCCCGGCAGGCGCGAGTCGGTGACGATGCGCGCGATCGCTTCCTTGAGCGCCTTGGCGCCGCCCTCGAACAGCGGGATCACGTTGTCGTAGCTCTTGCTCATCTTGCGGCCGTCGAGACCGGGCAGGAGTTCCGTCTCGGTGTCGGTCACCGCCTCGGGCAGGACGAAGAAATCGTGTCCGCCGCCATAGAGGTGGTTGAAGCGCTGCGCCACATCGCGCGCCATCTCGATGTGCTGGACCTGGTCCTTGCCCACCGGCACCCGGTGCGCGTTGAACATCAGGATGTCGGCCGCCATCAGGATCGGGTAGCAGTACAGACCCATGGTGATGCCGGCGTCCGCGTCCTCGCCCGTCGCGACGTTGGCGTCGACCGCGGCCTTGTAGGCGTGGGCCCGGTTCATCTGGCCCTTGCTGGTGACGCAGGTCAGCAGCCAGGTGAGTTCGGGGATCTCGGGGATGTCGCTCTGGCGGTAGAACACCACCCGCGTCGGGTCGAGCCCGGCCGCCAGCCACGTGGCGGCAATCTGCAGGCGCGAGCGCTCGATGCGGTCGGGTTCGTCGCACTTGATCAGGGCGTGGTAGTCGGCCATGAAGAAGAAACTCTCCACGCCCGCTTCGCGGCTGGCCGCGATCGCCGGACGCAGGGCGCCGACGTAGTTGCCAAGGTGCAGGGTGCCGGTGGTGGTGATGCCGGTGAGGACTCGCAATGACATGGGATTGGCAGGTGACGGCGAAACCCGAAGTCTAGAGCC
>JAEZVV010000142.1 GCA_023443095.1 Pseudomonadota bacterium | reverse complement strand
CGTTCCGGCATATCGCAGGGGAGTCTGCGGCCATCGCACCGGCCCAGACGGAATCACCTTGCTCCAGTCGGCGACGTCGGCCTTGAGCAGGCGCAAGTCCCGCCCCCCGTCCTTACCCACTTCGGTTGAACGAACCGGGTCCGCTCCAGGTCAAGCCAGAGCCGCCGCCGCAGGGTTTGCACCGGGATCGGCCGCGAGGGACGCAGGCCATAATCGTCTCGATTCTGACTATGGCGTGTGGCCAGGCGGTGCGCGCGTTTTCCTGCCGCGATGGCGTATCTCGAATCCCTTTTTCCTCGTCTGTTAACACGCCACGCCGGCCGCGGCCGCAGCGTCCGCGTCTACCTGACGATCGCGCTTGTGCTCACCGCCCTGATCCCGGCCCTGGTGCTGGCCGTGATCCAGGCCTACCAGCTGGTCAACCTGGCCCGCGCCGGCGACGTCCAGCAGGCCGAAGCCACCGAACGCCTCGCCAGCGACGTCGCCAGCTTCGTCGAAATGCACCGTCGCGTGATCGAGGCTGCCGCGGCCCAGGTGAGCGCGACCGGCAATCGCGACCGCCGCCAGCTCGACGCCATCCTGGAGGCGATGCACCGTCAGTTTCCCGGTTTCATCAACATGTATTTCGCTGACGCCCGCGCCGTCACCCTCGCCTTCTACCCCGTGTTCAACGCGGCCGGGGAATCGATGGTCGGGGTCGATTTCAGCGACCGCTGGCACTATGCCGCCTTGCTGCGCGAGCGCAGGACGGTGATCTCTCCGGTCATGAAGGGCCGCGGCGGCACCGAGCGCCAGCTCGTCACCATCGTCAGCCCGTATTTCGACCGGACCGGCGCCATGGCGGGCTTCGTGCTCGGCGCGCTCGACCTTGCCCGCATCGGACAGCTCGCCTCGAGCCGCGCCTACGGCCCCGGCGCCTACGCCGTGATCGTCGACGTGCTCGGCCAGCCGATCTACCACCCGGCCTTCGACGTCGAGGCCTCGCCCGCAGCGCTCAAGGCCGAGCCGGTATTCGCCGCCATGCGCGGCGGCACGAGCGGCGAGCTGCGGCATCGCTCGAACCTGATCGGTCAGGACGTCTTGTCGACTTTCCGCGCCGTGGGCGAACCCGGCTGGCTGGTGTGGGTGAGCCGGCCGATCGCCTCGCGCGACGCGGCCCTGCGCGAAGGTCTGCTGGCCGGCATCGCCCTGCTCGGCGGAGTGCTGCTGATCACCTGGTTCGTCGCCGCCGGCGCCGCTCGCCGCCTGACCCGGGCGCTCGACCTGCTGGTCGCCCACACCCGCCGCATCCGCACCAACGAGTTCGACCTGCCGCGCAGCCCCGCCGACGAAGAGCGCCTGCCGCGCGAGCTGCGCACCCTGCTGCAGAGTTTCCACGGCATGGCGCGCGAAGTGAGGGAGGCGCGCGACCGTCTGCTCGAAGCCAACCACCGCCTCGAAGACCGGGTCCGCGCACGCACCGCGTCGCTCAGCCAGCGGCGGCGCGAGCTGCAGGCGATCAACGCCTTGCTCGCACCGATCCGCCCCGGCACCAAGGTCCAGGACCTGGCCGCCACCACGCTCGAGAGCTTCCGCCAGCTGCTCGGACTGGACGCCTTGCGGCTCGAGCTCGCCGACGCCGAACACCCTGCCCCGCCGCCGGCGGCCGGCCCCGGCCACCACCGGATCGACGTGACTTTCGGCAGCCGGGTCTGCGGCCATCTGATCGCCAGCGCCGACGCCCTGTCGGCGCCGCAGCTGCGTTCGCTCGCCCGCCTGGCACGGTCCCTCGCCATCGTTCTTGAAAACGAACGGCTCTACCGCACCTCGCACCGTCAGCACGCCACGCTGGCCGCGATTTTCGAAAGCATGAACGAGGCCTTCCTGCTGCTCGACGGCAAGGCGAGGATCTTGTACGCCAACCGCTCGATGACGCGCCTGCTCGGCGTCGAGGCGGTCGCGCTCGAGAGCCAGACCGCCGAAGCGATCCCCGCGATCGCGGAAGCGAGCGGCTTTACCCGCGCCGACGAACTCGCCCAGCTGCTGGGCGGCGGCGCCAGCCACGCCCTTTTGTGCCAGGCCGGGCGCGGAGCCAAGCGCCATTTCGCGGCGACCACCTTCGAGGTGCTCGACGAACGCGACGCCCCGCTCGGGCGCGGGCTGATGCTGCGCGACGTGACTCGCGAAGCCGAGGTCGAACGCCTCAAGGGCAGTCTGATCTCGGTGGCGGCGCACGAGTTCAAGACCCCGGTCACCTCGCTGCGCATGCACGCCGAGACCCTGCTGCGCGACGAGGCGCAATGGAGCGAAGACTTCCGCCGCGAGCTGCTGGCCGACATGCTCGACGACACGACCCGCCTCCAGGGCCTGATCGACGACTGGCTCGACATCTCCCGGATCGAGGCCGGCATGCTCAAGCTCAAGCGCCAGAAGATCGCCGCCAGCGCCCTGATCGAACAGGCTGTCGGCTACGTGCGCGGCCAGCACGATTTCGAAGTCGGTATCAGCGTCGAACCGACGGCGGAGGGGCTCGTGGCCGACCCCGGCCGCTTGCGCCAGCTGCTCGTCAACCTGATCAGCAACGCCGTGCGTTACAGCGACTCGGCGCCGCGGGTCGAGATCCGCGTCTTGCGACGAGGCGCGTCGATCGCGATCGAGGTGGCCGACCACGGCATCGGCATCGCCCCCGATCAGATCGAACGCATCTTCGAGAAGTTCCACCAGGTCGACATGAGCTCGACCCGCCGCGCCGGCGGCACCGGCCTGGGCCTGGCGATTTCGCGCGGCATCGCCGAGGCGCACGGTGGCCGGCTCACCGTCACGAGCGAATTGGGCCGCGGCTCGACCTTCACCATCGAACTGCCGCAGGATCCGCCTCTGCCATGAACAAGACCCGCATCCTGATCGTCGACGACGAACCCAAGATCCGCCGCCTGCTGGCCGCCAACCTGGCCTCGCTCGGCTTCGACACGGTGATGGCGGCCGACGGCGCCGAGGCGCTGCGCGCCTTCGATACCTGCATGCCCGAGCTGGTTCTGCTCGATCTGATGATGCCCGGGGTCGACGGCTTCACGGTGCTGCAGCAGCTGCGCGCCCACAGCTCGGTGCCGGTCATCATCCTGACCGCCCGCGACCAGACCGAAGACAAGGTGCGGGGCTTCGACCTGGGCGCCGACGACTACCTCGGCAAGCCTTTTGCGCTCGAGGAACTGTTCGCCCGCGTCAAGGCCGTGCTGCGGCGCGCCGGTGGCAGCGAACCCAGCCTGCCGGGCAAATGCAGTGAACTCAGCAACGGCGACCTGCGGCTGGACCAGGCCGAGCAGCGATGCTGGCTGGGCGAGACCGAGGTGAGGCTGACCAATACCGAGTTCCGCCTGCTCGCCACGCTCATGCGGCGGATCGGTGCGGTCATGACCCACGAACATCTGCTGGCCACCGTGTGGGGCCCTGAATACGTCGGCGAGCTGCAATACCTGCGGGTGGCGATGGCGCGGGTGCGGCAGAAGCTGCGCGAGGCCGGTCTCGACGAGGCCGGCATCAAGACCTATTCGGGAGTCGGCTACCTGATGCCGCGGCTGGAAACGACGCGGCCGCCGGTGTAAACCCCCGCGGCCGCAGGACAAGCGGGCGGACCGGGTATGTGGACCGGTCCGCCGCCCCCGGAGGCGTGGGGGCTGGTGCCTAGGGCACCACGTATTTGAACTCGCTATGACACTTCGAGTTGTTGCAGTCCAGGCGCGACGGAGTGTGTTCGCGGTGGCACAACACGCAGTCGGCGTAGGTCGCGTAGTGCAGCGAGTTGTGCGGGTTGTAGTACTGCTTGTACTTGTCCGCACTCTTCTTGGCCATGTCCTCGCCCGTACCGTGGCAGCTCGTGCACTGGGTCTTGGTCGGGGCGGTCGGCGCCTTTTCGCCGTGGCAGGCAGCGCACTCGAAACCCTTGTGCTGGTTCTTCATCGTCGGCGTGCCGGCGATGGCGCTCGTGAAGGCCAGGGTGCCGGCGATCACGCAGGCAAGCGTTGCGATCATCTTTTTCATGGTTCTATGTCCGTAAGCAACTAGGCAATGGCAGGCATCTTGGCGGCTTCGGCGCCGGCGATCCGGCCGAAAACCGTGCAGTCGACCGTCGAGCAGCCGGTCACGCGGACCGCGCCGTGCACGCCGCCCGAGGCTTCGCCGCAAACGAAGAGGCCGGGAATGATCTGGTCGTCTTCGACACCGAAGGCACGGGTGCGCGAGTCGATCGCGATGCCGCCCTGCGAGTAGTTGAACTTCGGATAGACCGGGCAGGCGTAGAAGGGGCCGTTCAACACGGGCACCGCCTGGGTCTTCTTGAAGTCCTTGTTGAACTCGGTGTCCTTGCCCGCGGCGATCATCGCGTTGTAGTCGGCGATGGTCTTTTTCATCTGCTCGGCCGGGATCTTGAAGTGGGCCGCCAGCGCGTCGAGCGTCTCGAACTTCGGCATCTCGCCGTTGTTGAGGATGATGTGCAGCTTGTCGCGGTCGTACAGGGTCTCAAGGCCCTTGGCGTCGTAGATCAGGGCCGGCCAGTCGCTGCCGGCGTTGGCGATCTCGATGATGCGGAACGACAAGCCCATGCGCGAGGCGCCTTCGTTGATGAAACGCTTGCCCGAACGCTGGTCGATCAGAATGCCCTTCTCGATGTCCTCGTAGCCGATCGAAATCGCAAAACGCACGTGAGCCAGGTGGATCGAGCGGGCACCGGCGCGCATCATCGACTTCAGCGCACCGGCGGTGGCGCCCAGCTGCACCGTCGAAGGCACCTTGTTGTATTGGGGGAACTCACGCGAGCGGAACTCGGTGTCGCGGCTGAAGCCGCCCGTGGCGAAAATCACGCCCCGGCGCGCCTTGAAATACTTGACCACGCCGCTCTTGTTCAAGCGGTCGTCGGCCTTCGAGTCCGGGTCGAACACGTAGGCGACGCGGACCTTGAGACCGATCACGCGGCCGGCCTTGTCCTTGACCAGTTCGTCGACCTTGGTGCGCAGGCGCAGGTCTGCGGTCTTCTGCTTCATGTAATGCCGGTACAGGGGCTGGATCACGTTCAAGCCCATGTTGTAGAGCGGCTGGTAGCAGCGGTTGACCGAGTGCTGTGCAACCTTGCGCAGCTTCTCGCCGTATTGCGCACCGCGCTCGACCAGGAACTGGTGCGCCGCAGCCGAGTTCTCGGCCAGCGTCATCACGAGTTCGGGCGAGTTGAGCCGCTCGCCTGCCTTCATCATGTCCTTGAAGAAAAGCTCGACCGAGTCCTGCACGCCTTCGGCCTTCTGCGCCGGGGTGTTGCAGGCGGCGAAGGTGCCGCCGCTGATGACCGACGAACCGCCGAGCGCGCCCATCTTCTCGAGCACGACGGTCTTGCGGCCGGCTTCGGCCGAGGTGATCGCCGCCGAAAGGCCGGCCAGGCCGCTGCCGACCACGATCACGTCGAAAGTCTCGTCCCACTTGATCTTGTCGTTCGCCGCGGGTGCGGCCGCCGAGGCCACGCCGCTGGCGAGCAGAGCGCCGCCACTGGCGACGCCAAGCTGCAGAAAATTCCGGCGCGAACCAGAACCGTCAACTCGCTCATTGCTCATTCGATTTCCCCTTGTTGATTGGAAGTGCTGCACCGGGGTGCACACGAGCAATCTAGGAAGGGAAACTTGCAGGCAGATCAAGCGCCGGGCCGGAGATATAACAATTTCCTTGCAGTGCCTCCGGAGCTTGATCCAGGTCGCCTCCGCGCCCCGTCGGCCGCGGGTTTGTCCGGGCGCGGGCGAAAAAAAGGGGACGCATCGCGTCCCCTTGGGCTTGCGGGCGGCGGCGTTCAGCCGACCCAGCGCCGCGCGTTGCGGAACATCCGCATCCACGGGCTGTCCTCGCCCAGGCCCGGCGGCTGCCACGAATACTCCACCGCGCGGTGCACCCGCTCGGGGTGCGGCATCAGGATGGTGAAGCGACCGTCGGCCGTGGTCAGGCCCGTGATCCCGTCGGGCGAACCGTTGGGGTTGTAAGGGTAGGTCTCGGTCGCCGCGCCATGGCTGTCGACGTAACGCACCGCCACCAGGGCGCGGGCCGCGTCCTCAGCCGAGCGGAACACCACCCGGCCTTCGCCGTGGGCGTTGACGATGGGCATGGTGCTGCCCGCCATGCCGGCGAGGAAGATCGACGGCGATTCGTCCACGCGCACCTGGACCAGGCGCGCTTCGAACTGCTCGCTGCGGTTGCGTTCGAAACGCGGCCAGTGCTGGGCGCCGGGGATCATCGCGTGCAGCTGGCTCATCATCTGGCAGCCATTGCACACCCCCAGGGCAAAGCTGTCCGAGCGGCCGAAGAAGGTCGCGAACATCTCGGCCAGACGCGGATGGTGGAGGATGGTCTTGGCCCAGCCGCCGCCCGCGCCCAGCACGTCGCCGTAGCTGAAACCGCCGCAAGCGGCCAGCCCCTGGAACTGCGACAGATCGGCACGGCCGGCGATCAGGTCGGTCATGTGGACGTCGACCGCGACGAAACCGGCGCGCGTGAAAGCCGCCGCCATCTCGGTCTGGCTGTTGACGCCCTGCTCTCGCAGGATCGCGATCCGCGGCCGCACGCCGCTGGCGATGAAGGGCGCGGCGATGTCTTCCGCCGGATCGAAGCTCAGCGCCATCGACAGGCCGCGGTCATCGGTCGCCGTCGCCCGGGCGAACTCGGCGTCGGCACATTCGGGGTTGTCGCGCAGGCGGGCGATCTGCCACGACACCTCGCTCCAGACCTGCTGCAGCTCGGCGCGGGTTTTGCTGAACTGCGGCTTGGCGTCGCACCAGAACTCGACCTGATCACGATCGTTGGGCTTGCCGATGATGTGGCTGACCGCACCCAGGCCAGCGGCCCGCAGGGCGTCCATCACCTCGGTCTTGCGCGCCGCCGGAATCTGCAGCACGGCGCCGAGTTCCTCGGAGAAAAGCGCCTTCAGGATCAGCTCGTGGCGGCGCACCGCGACCTGCTCGGGGCGGATCTTGAAATCGCCCGCGTCCTGCGCCACCGCGTCCATCGCCAGGACGTCGAGGTTGACGGTCAGGCCGCAATGGCCGGCGAAGGCCATCTCGGCCAGGGTGGCAAAAAGGCCGCCGTCGGAGCGGTCGTGGTAGGCCAGGACATCGCCGGCGCGGGCCAGGTCGCGCAAGGTGGTGATGAAATCGACCAGAGCCTGCGGCTGGTCGAGGTCGGGCGCGTCGTTGCCGATCTGCTGCGTGACCTGCGCCAGGATCGAAGCGCCCATGCGGTTCTTGCCGTGGCCAAGGTCGACCAGGACCAGCAGGGTGTCGCGGTCGGCAACGAGTTGAGGCGTGAGCGAGGCGCGGTTGTCGGCCACCGGGCCGGCGGCCGAGGCGATCAGCGACACCGGCGCCGATACCGTCTTGGCCTCGTCGCCCTCGCTCCAGCCGGTCTTCATCGACAGGGAATCCTTGCCCACCGGCACGCTGATGCCCAGCGTCTGGCACAGCTCGGAGGCGGCCAGCACCGCGTCGAACAGCTTGGCGTCTTCGCCCGCCACCCCGCAGGCCGCCATCCAGTTGGCCGAAAGCTTGACCCGCTCGAGCTCGATGTCGGCCGCGGCGATGTTGGTCAGCGCCTCGCCGATCGCCATCCGGCTGGCGGCGGCCGAGTCGATGATCGCGAGCGGCGTGCGCTCGCCCATCGCCATCGCTTCGCCCGCATAGCCCTCAAACGACAGGGCGGTGACGGCACAGTCGGCCACCGGCACCTGCCACGGGCCCACCATCGGGTCGCGGCAGATCAGGCCACCCACCGAGCGGTCGCCGATGGTGATGAGGAAGTTCTTGCTGGCCACGGTCGGGTGGCGCAGCACGTCGAGCGCGCAGGTCTCGAGGTTCAGCCCGGCAGTCTCGAACCTGGGCAGGAGCTGAGGCACGCGCTGGACGTCGCGATGCATGCGCGGGGTCTTGCCGAGCAGCACGTCCATCGGCATGTCGACCGCTGGCACCTTCTCATCGCCACGCGCGAGAACCAGCTGGCCGTCTTCGGCGATGACTCCGATCACCGCGTAGGGGCAGCGCTCGCGCCTGGCCATCGCGTCGAACTGCTCGAAGCGCTCCGGGGCTAGCGCCACCGCGTAACGCTCCTGCGACTCGTTGCACCAGATCTCGAGCGGGCTCATGCCGCTTTCTTCAACCGGGATCTTGCTGAGATCCATGCGAGCGCCGCGGCCCGACAGGTCGGCAAGCTCGGGCATCGCGTTCGACAGGCCGCCGGCGCCGACGTCGTGGATCGCAAGAATCGGGTTGGCCTCGCCCGCCGCCCAGCAGCGGTCGATGACCTCCTGCGCACGGCGCTCCATCTCGGGATTGCCGCGCTGGACCGAATCGAAGTCGAGCGCCTCGGTATTGGCGCCCGCGTCCATCGACGAGGCCGCGCCGCCGCCGACGCCGATGCGCATGCCGGGACCGCGCAGGGCCACGAGCAGGGTGCCTGGCGGCAGCGCTGCCTTCTTGGTCTGGTCGTCGCGAATATTGCCGATGCCGCCCGCGATCATGATCGGCTTGTGGTAGCCGTAACGCTTGCCGCCGACGTTGGCCTCGAAGGCCCGGAAATAACCCAGGATGTTGGGGCGGCCGAACTCGTTGTTGAAAGCGGCGGCACCGATAGGCCCGTCGATCATGATGGCCAGCGCATCGGCGATCCGGCCCGGGTAGCCGTAAGGCGCGGCCTGCTTGCCGTCGGCGGTCGTGACGTCGCGGTCGTTCTCCCAGTCCTGTTCGGCGCCGGGGATGCGCAGGT
>JAEZVV010000042.1 GCA_023443095.1 Pseudomonadota bacterium | reverse complement strand
AACCCTTGGCTTCGCCGCCAAACTTGTTCGACAACACCGTCGTGATCGCCGCCGTCAGCGTGGTCTTGCCGTGGTCAACGTGACCAATCGTGCCCACGTTCACGTGAGGCTTCGTACGCTCGAACTTGCCTTTTGCCATCGCTGACTCCTGACTTTTCTGTCACGAATGGCCCCGGACCACCGGGACCAGCGCCTTCAACAAAAACTGTGGTGCCCATGACGCGGATCGAACGCGTGACCTCTCCCTTACCAAGGGAGTGCTCTACCACTGAGCCACATGGGCAAAACCTGAACATGGAGCGGGTGAAGGGGATCGAACCCTCGTCGTAAGCTTGGAAGGCTTCTGCTCTACCATTGAGCTACACCCGCCCGCCGCGACCGAAGCGTTCACTACCTCGCCCGCTCGAAGACTTTCCAATCGCAAGCCAACTAAAAAAAGCTTGGTGGAGGAGGTTGGATTCGAACCAACGTAGGCGTAAGCCAACAGATTTACAGTCTGCCCCCTTTAGCCACTCGGGCACCCCTCCGCGAGGAACCTCAAATTATGGTTGTCGACCCAGGCCTTGTCAAATCGAGCAGGGGCCGACGAGACCAGACCGCTAGGTTCGGTCCGCCGTCGAGCGCGGCGGTTTTTCGTTGACAGACTCAGACTCACCTTAATTCATTGGCTCAATGCCGATGTAAATACACACCAACAAAGCCAGGACAGGGCCGCGAGCGCCTCCCTCCACGAAAACCCCAGAAATCGAGCTTCGCTTCTAATCAGCCCGGTCTGCCGAGATCACATCTGCCGAAACAGGTGCGTGTAGTTCCGGCTGACCTCGAGTTTCTGCGGATGACCTTTGATCTGGACCAGCTGCCGCCCGCGGAAATCCCGGATCACCCCCGCGATCGCTTTCACATTGACCACGGTTGAGCGATGTATCTGCCAGAACTCGCGCGGGTCGAGCTCCTCGACCAGTTCCTTGATCGGCTTGCGGATCAAGGCCTCGGTGGATTCGGTCTGGACCCGGGTGTATTTCTCGTCCGAAATAAAGAAGAGCACTTCCGCCACGGGGATCAGGCGCAACTGCTGGCCAACCGTCGCCTGGATCCACTCCAAGCGGGCCGGGCGCGCGCCGCCCAGACGTTCCGCGAGTCCAGCGAGCAAACCCGAAAGGTCCGCCGGCGGCGTTTCCAGCTTTTTCTTCAACCGCGCCACCGTCAAGGCCAGACGCTCGCGCTCGGCCGGCTTCAGCACATAGTCCGCCGCGCCCTGCTCGAAGGCTTCGACCGCGTATTCGTTGTACGCGGTAATGAACACCACATGACAGCTGTCACCCACCTCGCGCGCCACCTCGACGCCGGTCTTGCCCGGCATCCGGATATCGAGAAAAGCGAGGTCGGGGTGATGTCGATGCACCAGCTCAACCGCCTCGTCGCCGTTCTTGGCTTCGGCCAGTATCTCGAGTTCAGGCCAGACTTCGGTCAAGCGCGCTCGCAGCTGCTCGCGCATCAGGCGTTCGTCGTCGGCGATGATGGCAGTGGGCATCGCCCGATTTTATCGGCGCTTCATGGCGCCGCCTGCTCCCAGCTGTATGGAACTTCGATCGTTGCAATCGTGCCACTCGGCGCATTGGCGACCACCACGAACTTGGCACGGCCGCCATAGAGCTGGAGCAGGCGCTCCCGGATGTTGGACAGGCCCACTCCGCTGCCGGCGTCGCTCGCCAGCCCCAGCCCGGTGTCGGCCACCGTCACCCGCAGGACGCCGTCGACGACATCGGCGGCGATCGTGACCGAACCGCCGTCGGGCTTGGGCTCGAGACCGTGTTTGATCGCGTTTTCGACCAGCGACTGCAGCATCATCGGCGGGAACTGCGCGGTCAGCAGGCCTTGCGGCACGACGATCGCGTATTGCAGGCGTTCGTCCATCCGCACCTTGAGGATCTCGAGGTAGGCGCGGCACTGCGCCACCTCCTTGCCCAGCGTGGTCGACCCCTCCCGCATCTGCGGCAGGGACGCCCGCAGGTAGGCGATCAGGTTCTTCTGCATCTGCGAAGCCCGCGCCGGATCGGTTTCGATCAGGTAATCGACCGAAGCCAGGGTATTGAACAAGAAATGCGGCTCGACCTGGGCCTGCATCATCTTGAGCTGAGCCTCGGCCAACTGGCGTTTGAGCCCTTCCTCGGCCGCGCTCGCGCTGGCCGCCGCCGCCCGCGACTCGGCCCTTTTCTTTCCGCCCAGCGCGACCTTCACGATGATGCCGGTAATGATCAGCAAAACGATGAAGCTCATCAGCCAGTCGCCGCGCTCGCTCGACACCCGCCGCACCTTGCGCGCCACCTGGCGGTCGACCTGCGCTTCGACAATTTCCTCGATCCGGTCTCGCGCCGCCTCCACGGCCGCCGCCGCCTTGTCGGGGTCCTCCGCCGCGCCCGGCGGCAACGGAATCAGCACCTCGCCGCCCTTGTTGCCGCTTTCCTCGACTCGCACGCCCTTGGCATCGACCACGATCGAAACCTGCTTGCCATCCTTGTCGGCCTGGATCCGAACGCCGTTTTCGTCCACCTGAATCTGACCCTGGCCTGCAGGCGCTTCGCTGCCGGGGGTGGCCGGCGGCTTCGGCAGGGGCGGGGCGGGCGGAGGCGGCACGGCTTTCGCCGCCTTCGGCGGGGTCGGCGTATGCACCCGGATGCCCTCGGGCGTGATGGCGACATCGACCTTGACGTCGGCCGGCACCTCGTCGATCACCACCGCCGCCCGCTTCTCGACGAAAATGCTGGTGAAGATCCCGCCAAACATCAGCAGCAGCAGGGACAAGAGCAGGAACTTGCCCCAGCCCACCGTCGCCAGCCAGTCGCCGATGCGGGCGCCCCAACGGCGCAAGCGCGGCAGCGCGGCTTCGCCCGCGGCTCGTGCCAGATCGACAACGCGCCGTCCTCCCGCGCGCGCCACGCCTTCCTTGTGTTGATTCATTGCGGTGTTCTCCGTGCCGACGGGCGAGCTTACGACGCGCCGGCCCGCCTCATTCGTCATGCGGGAACTTTAGACAGGCGCGCTAAAAGCTTCGACACCGGTGCGACGGACTGCATCAGCCCGGTGCCCGGCCGCAGCCGGGAGCGACAACCGGATGCCGGCGCTCGGATGAAGGGGAATGGGAA
Organism: Pseudomonadota bacterium; assembly: GCA_023443095.1. Lineage (GTDB taxonomy): Bacteria > Pseudomonadota > Gammaproteobacteria > Burkholderiales > Burkholderiaceae_F > JAEZVV01. The sequence goes on along the minus strand of JAEZVV010000042.1, from coordinate 3,234 downwards.
GGGGGATGACCCTGGCGGCGCGAGCTGCGGCCAGCGCCCCGGCGGCGAAAGCTCAGTCGACGCCCAGGACCCTCAATACCAGCGAACCGCCCAGCAGCATCCAGCCCAGCCGGCTTGCCTGGTCGGTCCAGGGGTGGCGCTGGCGCAGTTCCTCGGCGGTCTTGATGACTTTCTCGCGCTGCTTGGCGGGATCACCGCCTTCCGCGCCCGCCGTGACAAACGCCCGCACGAAGGGGAACTGCACGGCAAACCCGATCATCAGCACCGTCACGCCCACATCGCCCAGCCCAGTCGCCCAGCGGCCGGCGGAAAAGTCGACCAAGGCCGAGGCAAAACTCGCCGCCGAGAGGAAAAAAAACGCGGCGTTCCAGACGCGTTCGCCAGGCGTTTCAGGGTTGGTGCGGGCAGGAGGAGTCATGTCGGGTCTCGTGATGCCTCTTCAGATGCGGGCGCTGCGGCGCGCTTCAAGCGCCCCAATGCCCGAGCGGTAAGGCCGTGGTGTCCTTGATGCGTTCGAGCGCAAAACTCGACTTCACATCGACCACCCCGGGCTGCTTGAGGAGTTGGTCCATCACGAAACGTGAGAAATGCTCCAGGTCCTGTACGTGGACCCGCAGCAGATAGTCCATCTCGCCAGTCATGGCGTAGCAGGCCACCACCTCGGGCCAGGCCTGGACCTGGGCCCGCAACTCGTCCATCGGGCTTTTTCCGCGCTTCTCCAGCTTGACGCTGACGTAGGCAAGCAGGCCCAGGCCGACTTTCTGGGAATCGAGCAAGGCAACGTATTGGCGGATCACTCCCGCCGCTTCCAGCCGGCGGATGCGGCGCAAACACGGCGAGGGCGACAGCGACACCCGCTCGGCCACTTCCTGGTTCGACAAGCTGCCGTCCCTCTGCAGCAGCTCGAGGATTCGGATGTCGGTCCGATCCAGCTCGATTTCAGCCATTCAGCACCTCTCCAATCCTCATTTGCGCAATCTTATTGCTCCGACCTCGCGATCCGAGCCGGATTTGGCAATCTTCTGCCAAAGGGTTTACCCGATACTCCGCCAACCTAAAAATTCGCCAAACGAGCGAGGAGACAGCCAGCATGAAGTTCACGCCTTGGGACAATCCGATGGGCACCGACGGCTTTGAGTTCGTCGAATACGCCGCACCCGACCCCGCCGCCCTCGGGCGCCTGTTCGAACAGATGGGGTTTACCGCCGTCGCCCGCCACCGCCACAAGAAGGTCACGCTCTACCGCCAGGGCGGAGTGAACTTCATCGTCAACGCCGAGCCCGATTCCTTCGCCCAGCGCTTCGCCCGTCAACACGGACCCAGCGTCTGCGCGATGGCCTTCCGTGTGGAAGACGCCAACGCCGCCTATCGCCGCGCGCTAGAGCTGGGGGCGTGGGGCTTTGACAACCACGCCGGCCCGATGGAACTCAACATCCCGGCGATCAAGGGCATCGGCGACAGCCTGATCTACTTCGTCGACCGCTGGCACGGCAAGGGCGGCGCCCAGGCCGGCGGTATCGGCAACATCAGCATCTACGACGTCGACTTCGTTCCCATCCTCGACGCCGCCGGCGAACCGGTCGATGCCAACCCGGTCGGCCATGGCCTCACCGCCATCGACCACCTCACCCACAACGTTCACCGCGGCCGCATGAAGGAATGGGCCGAGTTCTACGAACGGCTCTTCAATTTCCGCGAGGTGCGTTACTTCGACATCGAAGGCAAGCTCACCGGCCTCAAAAGCAAGGCGATGACCAGCCCCTGCGGCAAGATTCGCATCCCGATCAACGAGAGCAGCGACGACAAGAGCCAGATCGCCGAATACCTCGACCTCTATCACGGCGAAGGCATCCAGCACATCGCCCTCGCCAGCGGCGACATCTACGCCACCGTCGAAGTCATGCAAGCCGCCGGGGTCGAGTTCCAGGACACCCTCGAGACTTACTACGACCTGGTCGACGCGCGCCTGCCGGGCCACGGCGAACGCCTCGACGAGCTGCGCCGGCTGCGCATATTGATCGACGGCGCCACCCACCTGGGCGCTCCCAACGAACTCTTGCTGCAGATCTTCACCAAGGAAGTGATAGGGCCGATCTTCTTCGAACTGATCCAGCGCAAGGGCGACGAGGGCTTCGGCGAGGGCAACTTCCGCGCCTTGTTCGAGTCGATCGAACTCGACCAGATCCGCCGCGGCGTGCTGCAGCCTGCGGCCTGAACCATGGCCGTCGCCCCCGTCACTTACGGCGCCTCGACCCGACCGCCGCGCGGCGACTATTCCGCAGCCCACGAGGACTACACCTGCCATCAGGCCTGGGACAACTACACCGCCGCCGAACACGCTCTGTATTCGCAGCTGTATGCCCGCCAGCTCAAGCAGCTGCCCGGCCAGGCCTGCGACGAGTTCGTCCACGCCCTGTCCCGCCTGGGCGGAGGCGACAGCATCCCGCGCTTCGACGACGTCAGCGCACGCCTGCGCCGCGCCACCGGCTGGGAAATCGTCGCCGTCCCGGGTCTGATCCCCGAACACGCCTTTTTCAGCCACCTCGCCGCGCGCCGCTTCCCGGTCACGGTCTGGTTGAGAAAACCCGAGGAGTTCGACTACATCGTCGAACCCGACGTCTTCCACGACCTCTTCGGCCACGTGCCCCTGCTGTTCAATCCGGTGTTCGCCGACTACATGCAGGCCTTCGGCGCAGGCGGCCTCAAGGCCGAGGGGCAACACGCCCTGCAATACCTGGCGCGGCTCTACTGGTATACGGTCGAGTTCGGCCTGATCGCCGCCCCGCAGGGCCTGCGGGTCTATGGAGCAGGCATCCTCAGCTCGGCCGGCGAAACCTCATACGCCCTCACCAGCTTCAAGCCGCAGCGCCTGGGTTTCGAGCTCGAACGCGTGTTGCGCACGCCCTACAAAATCGACGACTACCAGGACACGTATTTCGTGATCGACAGCTTCGGCCAGCTGTTCGACGCCACGGCACCGGACTTCAGCCCGATCTACGCCAATATCGCGACGCTGCCCGAGCTCGGCCTGTGCTCGCGCCAGGCCGGTGAAAAGCTGTACCCGCCCAACGCCGGCCCGGGCTGATCACTGGGCGCGCGGGTTCGGCGTCTCCACCGGCAGGGCTGGCGGCGCCTGCAGGATGGGGCTGTCGAACTTCGGCAGCGGCGAGCCCGGCGGCAAGGGCTGCGGCGAACCGGGCGCGGCGTCGGCGACCGGGCGCGGCGGCACCGGAG
>JAEZVV010000146.1 GCA_023443095.1 Pseudomonadota bacterium | reverse complement strand
GGCCCGGCCCGAGCTGCGCGGCGCGCGCCTGCCCGAGGTGCCGCGCCGCGACGGCCTCTACGGCCTGTTCGGCCTCGGTTCCCGGGGGCTGTCGCTGGGGCTGCTTGCCGCCGAAATCGTGGTCGCTCAGATCGAAGGCGAACCGCTGCCGGTCGAGGCCGAACTCGCGGCTGCACTCGACCCGGCGCGTTTCCTGCTCGCTCAGCTGCGCCGCGCCTGAGGACGCGGGCGCCGCCGTTGGTCAGTTGGCGGACTTTTCCCTATGCAAATGAGAATCGTTTGCATTTAAGGTGGCGTCTCGATGTTTGATCTGGAGGCCACGTGTACGTTTGTATCTGCGCTGCTGTGACCGATACCGCGATCGCCCGGGCGGCGCGGGAGGCAGGTGGCATGGGTCGCGACGAACTCGAGTCGCACCTCGAAACCACGCTCGGCGTCGGGGGCTGCTGCGGCCGTTGCCGCGGCACGGCGCTCGACATCGCCGAAGAGGCGATGGCCTGCACATCGGGTTGCGCCGGCTGTCCAGGCGCTTTGCTAACGATCGCTGAGCCGGCATAGTCGCTACTCCACTCCCGGGAGGCGATCATGGAAGGCGACAAACAGGTCCTGGTTCATCTGAACGCCCAGCTCAAGAACGAGCTCACCGCCATCAACCAGTACTTCCTGCATGCCCGCACCCTCAGGCACTGGCACTTCGGCCGCCTGGGCAAACACGTCTACGAGGAATCGATCGAGGAAATGAAACACGCCGACCGCCTGGTGGAGCGCATCCTTGTGCTCGAGGGTCTGCCCAACCTCCAGGATCTCGGCAAGCTGCTGATCGGCCAGACCGTGCCCGAGATGCTAGCCTGCGATCTCAAGCTAGAAAAAACCTCGCACGCGACGATCCGGGCGGCGATCGGTGCCTGTGAAGAGGCCCGCGACTACGTTTCACGCGACCTCTTCGTCGACCTGCAGAAAGACACCGAAGAACACATCGACTGGATCGAAGAGGAGTTGGTGGTGCTCGAGAAAATCGGCCTGCAGAATTACCTGCAGTCGCAGCTCGACTCCGGTTCGTCCTGATTCGAGGCGGCAACAAAAAAGGGCGCGGTGAGCGCCCTTTTTGTTGTTTCCGCCTAACTCCGGCTTACTGGCCGCAGCAGGCCTTGTACTTCTTGCCGCTACCGCAGGGGCAGGGGTCGTTGCGGCCGACTTTTGGGGTCTCGCGCCGCAGCGGCGTGCGCGGGCGGGTGACGTCGGCGGTCTCGAGCACGCCGAGCACCAGGTGCTCAAGCGCTTCGTCGAGATCGGCGAGCGGAACTTCCCTGGCGATTTCGGCCTTGAGCTTTTCCAGCTCGGCGTTCTGTTCTTCGGCAGGCAAGTGGCGCAGGATGCCGGCGACGGCGCCGAGAACGGCGTCGTTTTCATGTTCGAGCAGGCCGGGGAAGGCGTCGAGCGCGTTCATGAAGCCGACGGCCCAGGGCTCGAGCGCGGGGATGCCCGAGGCATCGGTGATCGGCTCGTCGGTTTCGTCGTCGGCGAGCGGGAAGATCACCGGGTCGAAGTAGTCGCGCGCGGCCACTGCCGCGGCGATCTCGCGCCAGCGGCGGCGGATTAGCTCGAGCGCGCGCTCGGGGTTCTCGGGCTGGGCTTCGGGTCGGGCGTGCACGTCATAGATGATCGGCAGCCATTGCGACTCGGGGATGTCATTGGGGTTGAGGATCACGCCGGTGAGGAAGCCGTCCATCATCGAGACGTCGAGCGGATCGAAGTCGTCGGCAATAGTGGCGAGGAGCTGGTCGAGCTCCTCGATTTCGGCGTCGCTGAGTGGCGGCAGACCTTCGATCTCGAGTTCTTTCATGGTTTTTCTCTCGCAGCGGCCGCGGCGCAGGCCCCGACCAGGTAAACGATCGAGCGCTGCGGCGGGCCTGCGTGTGTTCGCCGCCCGATCACGCTCGTGCGGTTCGTACTGTAGCCGCCTGCGCAGCCGGGCGGCAGTGCTACGGGTAAACGCCGTGGCGCGGTATCGTGAGGGGCGGGTGTCGATTTCGCCCGAGACCGGAGGCAGCGTGAGCCGGCGCCGCGCGGCGTCGCTCCGCCACGGGTATCCACGAGACCAACAGGAGAGTTGCAATGAAGCGGATTTCAGTTCTGACAGGTGTGAGTTGTCTGATCGCCGCCATGGCGCTGACGGCTTGCGCCGGTCCGCAGGCCGGGGCGCCGGTGGCCTCGGCCCAGCTGGTGGCGACCAAGGGCAATGCGGCGAGCGGTACGGTGAACTTCACCCCGACCGGCAACAAAGTGCTGGTGACGGCCCAGGTGAGCGGTCTCAAGCCCAATAGCGAACACGGCTTCCATGTGCACGAAAAAGGCGATTGTTCGTCGGGCGACGGCATGAGCGCCGGCGGCCACTTCAACCCGGGCGGGGTGCCGCACGGGCATTACGGCCAGGCGCCGTCGCACGCGGGCGACATGCCCAACCTCAAGGCCGACGCCAACGGCAACGCGGTTTACCGTTTCGAGACCGAGCTGATCTCCGTGACCCCCGGTGCAGCCAATAACGTCATCGGCCGCGCCGTGGTGGTGCATGCCAACCCCGATGACTACGCCAGCCAGCCGGCCGGCAATGCCGGCGCGCGCATGGCGTGCGGCGTGGTCAAGCAGCTCTGAGCGAACCCGCAAGCGATCCGCGATCCGCGGCCCTGGGCGGCCGCGGATCGCGGGTCTGCAACCAGCTGTAACGATGCCGGAATCGGGCCTGGGCGGCCTCTACAATGCCGTTTTCGGCACACGGAAACGGCATGCAAGTCTCGAACAAGTGGCGTCCGCGTTTCGTCGCCGCCGCAGCGCTTCTCGTCGCAGTTGCTGGTGGCGCGTGGTGGTGGCAGTCGGGCCGGGGCGCCGACGCTCCCCAGTTTCGTACCAGCAAGCTGGAGCGGGGCCCGATCGCGGCCGTGGTCTCCTCGTCCGGCACGCTCAACCCGGTCACCTCGGTGCAGGTGGGTTCGCAGGTCTCGGGTCAGGTGCGAGACCTTTATGTCGACTTCAATTCGCCCGTCAAAGCGAACCAGCTGATCGCCCGGATCGATCCCGAAACTTTCGAATACCGAGTCCGCCAGGCCGAGGCCGATCTCGATGCCGCCCGCTCCAGCGAAGGCCGCGCCAAGGTCGCCCTGGCCAACGCTCAGCGCGATCTGGCCCGCACCAAGGAGCTGGTGGCCAAGGCTTTCGTCTCGAGCGCCGAGCTCGACAGCAAGCAATCGGCCTATGACCTCGCCGCGGCCGACCTCAAGAATGCTCAGGCCGTGGTCAAGCAGCGCGAAGCCAGCCTCGCGTCGGCGCGGGTCGACCTCAAGCGCACCGAGATCCGCGCACCGGTCGACGGCGTGGTGATCAAGCGTTCGGTCGACGTCGGCCAGACGGTCGCGGCCAGCCTGCAGGCGCCCGAGCTTTTCATCATCGCCAAGGACCTGAGCGACATGCAGGTCGAGACCTCGATCGACGAGGCCGACGTCGGCCGCTTGAAACCCGGGCAGAAAGCGACGTTCACGGTCGACGCGTTTCCCGGCCGCACCTTCAGCGGCGAGATCAAGCAGATCCGCAAGGCGGCGCTCAACCAGAGCGGCGTGATCACCTACACCGCCCTGGTGTCGGCGGCCAATCCCGACGGCATCCTGATGCCGGGCATGACGGCCAATGTCCGAGTCACCACCGATGAACGCGCCGACGTGCTCAAGGCGCCCAACGCCGCTCTGCGTTTTCGCCCCCCGGGCGAGGCTGCTCCCGCCAAGCCCGAGGCCAAGCCCGCCGGCACGCCGGGCGGCAACCAGTACCGCGAGCGTCTGGTGAGCGAACTCAAGCTCGACGCCGGGCAGATCGCCAAGCTCGATCCGATCCTGGCCGAGGCGCGCAGCCGCAGCGCCGCCTTGCGCGAGCGGCCGGAAGCGGAGCGGGCCAAGGCGACCGCGGCCGCGCGCGCCGACACCCGGGCGAAGATCGAAGCGATCCTGACGCCCGAGCAAAAAGAGGCCTACGCCAGGATCGCCAGCGAAGCGGGAGCCGGCCGGGCCGGGCCGGCGGCGCGCGGCCGGGTATGGGTCCTGGCCGACGGCAAGCCCAAGGCGGTCGAGGTGCGTACCGGCTTGTCCGACGGTTCGGCCACGGAAATCAGCGGCGAAGGCCTGGCCGCCGGCACCGAGGTGCTGACCGGGCTGCAAAGCGCTGCCGGCGCGGCTACGCCGCCGCGCAACGCGCCGCGCATGATGTTCTGAGCGGGGCGGTGGCCATGAGCGCCTTGATTGAAGTGAGCGACCTGCGCAAGGACTACGTGCTGGGCGACCAGACGGTGCATGCGCTCGACGGCGTTTCGCTCGCTATCGAGCAGGGCGAGTTCGTCGCCGTGATGGGGCCCTCGGGTTCGGGCAAATCGACCTTCATGAACATGATCGGCTGCCTCGATCGCCCCTCGAGCGGCTGGTACCGGCTCGCGGGCGACGACGTCTCGGCCATGAGCGCGGACGAACTCGCCGGCATCCGCAACCGCCGCATCGGCTTCGTGTTCCAGCAGTTCAATCTGCTCGCCCGCACCAGCGCGCTCGAAAACGTCGAACTGCCGCTGGTGTATGCCGGGGTCGAGTCGCACGAGCGTCACCAGCGCGCGCGCCGGCGCCTGGAGCAGGTGGGGCTGGGCGCGCGCATCGACCATCAGCCGTCCCAGCTCTCGGGCGGCCAGCAGCAGCGGGTCGCGATCGCCCGCGCTCTGGTCAACCAGCCTTCGCTCATCCTCGCCGACGAGCCCACCGGCGCGCTCGACTCCCGCACCTCGCTCGAGATCATGGCGCTGATGCAGCAGCTGAACCGCGAGGGCATGACGATCGTGCTCGTGACCCACGAACGTGACGTGGCGGACTATGCGAGCCGGCTCATCAGCTTCCGCGACGGCCGCGTCTTGCGCGACGAACAACAGACGCCAAGGGACGCGGCGGCCGACCTCGCCGCCCTCGAGGCCGGGCAGGAGGTTCAGCCATGAACTTCGTGTCGGTGCTGCGGATCGCGCTCAAGGCGCTGCGCGTCAACAAGCTGCGCTCCTCGCTCACGATGCTGGGCATGATCATCGGAGTGGCGGCGGTGATCGCGATGATCGCGATCGGCACCGGGGCGCAGGAGCGGGTGCGCGAACAGATCAAGAACCTCGGTTCCAACCTGATCCTCGTGATCCCGGGCTCGACCACCCAGAGCGGCGTGCGCCTGGGCAGCGGGGCGGCGCAGACCTTGAGCGAGGACGACGCCGCCGCGATCGCGCGCGAAGTCGAAGGCGTGGTCGCGGCCGCTCCCAACCTGCGCGGCTCGGGCCAGGTAGTGGCGGGCAACGCCAATTGGGCGACCCAGTTCTACGGCACCAACAACGACTATCTGGTCGCGCGCGACTGGCCGCTGGCGGCCGGCCGCGCGTTCGAGGAGGCCGAGCTTGCCGGCGCCGGCAAGGTGGCCCTGATCGGCCAGACCACGGCCGAGATGTTGTTCGGCGACGCCGATCCGATCGACCAGGTGATCCGGGTGCGCAAGGTGCCGCTCACCATCGTCGGCGTCCTGGCCAGGAAGGGCCAGAACGCGGTCGGCCAGGACCAGGACGACATCGTCCTGATGCCGCTGTCGACCGCCCGCAACCGGGTGCTGGGCCAGACCCAGGGGCGGCTCAAGCGGGTCGGGTCGATTTCAGTCAAGGTGGCCGAGGGCTACGACATGAAGCGGGTCGAGGAAGCCATGGGCGACCTGCTGCGGCAGCGCATGCGGGTCCAGCCCGGGGCCGAAGACCCCTTCACCGTGCGCAACCTGACCGAGCTCATGAACGCGCAGGAAGCGTCGAGCCGGGTCCTCACCATCCTGCTCGGCGCGGTGGCTTCGGTCAGCCTGCTGGTGGGCGGCATCGGCATCATGAACATCATGCTGGTGAGCGTGACCGAACGCACGCGCGAGATCGGCCTGCGCATGGCGGTGGGTGCGCGCGCGCACGATATCCTCAAGCAGTTCCTGGTCGAGGCCTTCACCCTCAGCATGATCGGCGGCCTGGTCGGCATCCTGCTGGGGGTGGGCGCTTCCTACCTGATCGGCGAGTTCGCCGAATGGCGCACCGAAATCACCCCGCAGGCGGTGCTGCTGGCGGTGGGGTTCTCGGCCGGCGTCGGCGTCTTCTTCGGTTATTACCCGGCGCGCAAGGCGAGCCGCCTGCTGCCGATCGAGGCTTTGCGATATGAATAAGACGATCGCCCTGGGCTGCCGCTGGCTGTTGTGGGGCTTGGCCGCCGCGGTTCTGGCCGGCTGCGCCTCATTCGGGCCGCCCTCGATACACGTGGATGCGGCCGAGATCGAGGCCCGCTTTGCCGGCTTCGACCGCATCGCGCGCCAGTTCGAGGGGCTGCAGGTGTCGGGGCCCAAGGTCGGCTTCATGACGGCGAGCGGCCGCATCGAACTCGCCTGGACCGCCAAGCTGGCCGACGGCCCGGCGGGCCTGCCGATTGCGGTGCGCGCCACGCTCACCGGCAAGCCGGTGCTCAACGCCGCGGGCGACGGCATCGACCTCGACGAGGTGCGCTTCGAGGGCCTGTCCCTGCGCAGCCTGCCCTTCCTGCCGACCCTGCGCGAGACCCGCGGCAGCACGATCGACGGCCGTCTGCCCCTGCTCGACTTCGAGTCCGAGGAACTGCGGCGCGGTGACGTTCTGTACCGGGCGACCGGGCTGTCGCTGCAGGCGGGCGGACTGGACGTGGACCTGGCGCCACGCTGAGCGCCGGCGGCATCGCGGATAATGTCGGTTTTTGAAGCGGACGTTCACGTGGACTGGCTCTATTACCTCAAGGCAGCGCTGCTCGGCATCATCGAAGGGCTCACCGAGTTCCTGCCGGTGTCCTCCACCGGTCACCTGATCGTTTTCGAAGACCTCCTGCATTTCAACTCGCCCAACCGCGAGACCTTCATCATCGCGATCCAGGCCGGCGCCATCCTGGCCGTGTGCTGGGACTACCGCGAACGCCTGCTGGCGGTGCTGCGGGGCCTGTTCTCCGAGCGGCGGCAGCAGCGCCTGGTCGTCAACGTGTCGATCGCCTTCCTGCCGGCAGCGCTGATCGGGGTGCTGTTTTCCAAGTTCATCAAGAGCGTCCTTTTCTACCCGGTGCCGGTGGCGACCGCGCTGGTGGTCGGCGGCATCGTCATCCTGCTGGTCGAACGCGTTCACGCCAAGCCCGGCTACGTGCCGCGGGTAGCAACGATGGACGACATGAGCTGGAGCGATGCGCTCAAGGTCGGCTGCCTGCAATGCCTGGCGCTGATTCCCGGCACCAGCCGCTCGGGCTCGACCATCATCGGCGGCCTGCTGGTGGGGCTGTCGCGCACGGCGGCGACCGAGTTTTCGTTTTTCCTGGCGATCCCGACGGTGATCGGCGCCACCGTCTACGAGCTCTACAAGGCGCGCGACCAGCTTGCGGTGGCGGACCTGCCGGCGATCGGGCTGGCCTTCGTGATGGCCTTCGTGGCGGCGATGCTGGTGGTGCGCTGGCTGCTGCGCTTCGTCTCCAAGCACGACTTCCGTGTTTTCGGCTGGTACCGGATCGTGTTCGGCGGCGTGATCCTGTTCACCTTCTGGACCGGACTGGTGACTTGGTGAAGCCGCGGGTGGCCGTCTAGAGGAACTCGGTCAAGACGCGATTGCGGCCGGCGGTCTTGGCGCGGTAGAGCGCCGCGTCGGCCCGCGCGATCAGGCTGGCGGGGCTGTCGCCGCGAGAACGGGCCCAGGCCAGGCCGAAACTCATCGTCACCCGAAGGCCGGGGTGCAGCGGGCTCCAGTCGTGACGCACGATGGCGCTGCGGACTCGTTCGCTGATCGCGGCGGCGGCGCTGCCGTCGACGTCGGACAGCACCAGGGCGAACTCCTCGCCGCCGACGCGGGCGGCCAGATCCCCGAGCCGGCAATGCTGGTGCAGCAGTTCGCCGATCTCGCGCAGGACCGCGTCGCCCACCGGGTGGGAGTAGCTGTCGTTGATCGCCTTGAAGTGGTCGACATCGGCCATGACAAAAGCGAGCTGTTCGCCGCGTGCCATGCGTTCGGTCAGGTCGGCCTCGAGCTGGCGGCGATTGGGCAGCCCGGTCAGGGCGTCCTGCATCGCCTGCGTGAACAAAGCCTGGTTGGCGGTTTCGAGTTCGCGCGTTCGCAGCCGCGCCAGCTCGGCCTCGTGGCGAGAGCGCTCGAGCTGAAGGCTGGCGGCGAGCGACTCGGCGCGCTGCTCGGCGGCGCGGTCGCGCTGCGCCAGCGTGAGCCGGTGGTAGCGGCGAAACAGGGCGAGCGCGGCGGCCGAGTTGCCGGCGGCTTCGTGTGCCTCGGCCAGCAGGCGCAGGGCGCTGCGCATCAGTTCGCGATGGCTGAACTGTTCGGCATGGCCGACCGCCTCGTTCAACTGCTCGATCGCGGCGGCGGTGTCGCCCGCGCGCAGCAGCAGGCGGCCCTTGACCAGGCGGGCGTCGACCTGGATCTCGATCATCCCGAGCGCGGGGGCGCGTTGCAGCGTTTTTTCGGCCAGTTCCAGGGCCGCCTCGGCGTGGCCGGCCGCGGCCAGCGACGACGCCAGCTGCGATTGCGCCGAGATCAGCCAGGCTTCGATGCCGGCTTCGGCGGCGAGGTCGACTGCAACCGTGGCGGCGCGAAGCGAGGCTTCGATCAGCGGTTCGGCCGCGCCGGCGCCGGCTTCGATCAGCATCTCGGCGTGGGCAAGGTGCAGGGCGGCGAGATTGGCCTGGATGATGGCCTCGACCGAGCGGGCGCCCAGCTTCTGCGCCAGCAGCAGGCCTTCCTGGTGGAGCGACTCGGCCTGGTCGAACTGCAGCAGCGAGGTGTGGCAGAGCGCGATGTTGTTGAGGCAGGCGATCACGCCTTCGCGGTCGCCGCGTTCGCGTCGGATCGCCAGCGCGGCTTCGAAGTGGCCCAGGGCGCGGCCGAACTCCCCCAGGTTGTGGGCGGCGCCGCCCAGGCCGTTGTAGGCCAGGGCTTCGATCTCGCGGTCGCCGAGCTCGCGCGCGAGGCCGAGGGCGCGTTCGTAGTCAGCCCGGGCCGGCAGCGGCTGCGAGATGCGGTTGGCGGCGTAACCCCGGTCGCACAGGATGCGGGCGACCCGGGCGTGGTCGCCGCCGCGTTCGGCCGCCGCCAGCGCGATGCGGGCGCGCACGATGCAACTCGCGGGGTCGGCGTCCGAAAGGACTGCGACCTCGCGCACCAGCGCGTCAAGATCGGGGTCGGGCGGCGTCTCGCCGGGCATGCCTAGCTTCGCAAAGATGGAAAGCGGAACACTGCAGGCTGATTGTGACCGGAGCCCGCCAAACGGTTATCACGCGAATGGGGGAGTCGCACACAAGCCGCCCCGGCTTGTGTGCGCGAGCCGAGTCTGTTCAGCGACGCAGGTAGACCAGATCCCACACGCCGTGGCCGAGGCGTTCGCCGCGGGCGTGGAACTTGGTGGTCGGGCGCTCGGTGAGCGGGTTGGCCATCACCGGCGAGAAGGTCTGGTAGCAGTTGGTGAGCTGCGGTTCGGCCTGGAGTACCTCGAGCATCTGCTCGGCGTAGTTTTCCCAGTCGGTGGCGCAATGCAGGTAGCCACCCGGCCGGATCCGGCTGACGAGCTGGCCGATGAAGGGCTGCGACACCAGGCGGCGCTTGTGGTGGCGCGCTTTGCGCCAGGGGTCGGGGAAGTAGATGTGGACTCCGGCGAGCGAGTCGGGGGCGATCATGTCGCGCACCACTTCGACCGCGTCGTGCTGGACGATGCGGATGTTGGCCAGGCTCTGATCGGCTATGCGTTTGGCGAGTGCGCCGACGCCGGCAAGGTAGACCTCGCAGCCCAGGAAGTTCACCTCCGGGTGGGCGGACGCGATGGCGGCGGTGGTTTCGCCCATGCCGAAGCCGATCTCGAGCACGGTCGGCGCTTCGCGGCCGAAGACCTGGGCCGGGTCGATTTCGCTCGACTGGTAGGGCAGGGCCACGCGCGGCAGGATCTCCTCGACCGCGCGGCGCTGGCCCTGGCTGACGTGGCCGCGCCGCATCGCGAAGCTGCGGATGTGGCGCTTCTTCAGTTCCTCGATGTCGGGCCCGCTGCCCTCGGTGTCGGTGGGCTGGGGCTTCATGCTTTTCCTGCCGAGATCAGCCCGCTGTTGGGCGAAGAGGCGCTTGCGGTGTAGAGCTTCTTTGGCATCCGGCCGGCCAGATAGGCTTCGCGTCCCGCTTCGACCGCCTTCTTCATCGCGCCTGCCATCGTCACCGGCTCGCGCGCCAGCGCCACCGCGGTATTCATCAGCACGCCGGCGCAGCCGAGTTCCATCGCGATCGCGGCGTCGGATGCCGTGCCGACGCCGGCGTCGACGATCACCGGCACTGTCAGCCGTTCGAGAATGAGCTGGAGGTTCAAGGGGTTGAGGATGCCCATGCCCGAGCCGATCAGAGACGCGAGCGGCATCACCGCGACGCAGCCCATGTCCTGCAGCAGGCGCGCCTGGATCGGGTCGTCGCTGCAATACACCATCACCTCGAAACCTTCCTGGATCAGCACTTCGGCCGCTTTGAGGGTTTCGGGCATGTTGGGGTAGAGCGACTGCGGGTCGCCCAGCACTTCGAGCTTGACCAGGCTGTGGCCGTCGAGCAGTTCGCGCGCGAGGCGCAGGGTGCGGATCGCGTCGTCGGCGGTATAGCAGCCGGCGGTGTTGGGCAGGATCGTGTAGCGCGAGGGCGGCAGAACGTCGAGCAGGTTGGGTTCGCCCGGGTTCTGGCCGATGTTGGTGCGGCGGATCGCGACCGTGATGATCTCGGCGCCGCTGGCCTCGACCGCAGCGCGGGTCTGCGCCAGATCCTGGTACTTGCCGGTGCCAAGCAGCAGGCGCGAGCCGAACTGACGTGCACCGATCTTGAGGGAATCTTGCATGGGGCTTGTGCTCACGAGGCGACGACGGTGGGTTCCACCTTGACCTCGAAGTTGACGGAACTGGACATGAAACAGTGGGCGTGCGCCTTGGCGTGGGCGGCGAGCGCGGCGTCGATCTGGGCGGCGTCGCGCACCACCACGCGCGGCCGGAGCACGACCTCGACCATGCGCATCTTGCCGTCCTTCGTGCCAAGGCGTCCCGCGGGCAGGTCGGTGTAGGCGGCCAGAGCAATGCCGGCGCGTTCGCACAGCGCCAGGTAGGTCAGGTGGTGGCAAGCAGACAGCGAAGCCACCATCAGGGTTTCGGGGTTGTGGAAGGCGTCGTCGCCCTTGAAAACGGCGGGCGACGCGCCTTCGATCGGCGCCTTCCCCGGGAACTCGAGCACGAAGCGGCGGCCGAGCTTGAGCTGGCCTTCGGCTTCGGACGATTCACCGCGCCAGATCAGGCTTCCGGCAAAAACATGTTCGGCACTCATCAGCCACCTCCGACCGCTATCACGATTTCAACTTGGTCGCCGGCGGCCAGCGGGGTCTCGCCGTGCCGGCTGCGGGGAACGATCTCGCCGTTGCGCTCGACCGCGAGGCGGCGGCCCGCCGTGTCCAGGGTCTGGAGCAGGTCGGCGACGCTGGTGCCGGCGGACACTTGGCGCGACTCGCCGTTGACGGTGATGGGCAGCAAGTCGTTCATGGCGGTCATTCTAGAGAGCCGGCGCGGCGTGGGACGGGTTGGCCGGTCGCAATGGCAAACGGGCCGCACGGGCCCGTTTCGGAATCTGGAGCGGGTGAAGGGAATCGAACCCTCGTATGCAGCTTGGGAAGCTGCCGTTCTGCCATTGAACTACACCCGCGAGGGGGCGATTCTAGCCAAAGCGCGACTTGGCCGCTTGTCGCCGCGGCGGCGGCGCGTGGCCGAGCCGGCCGCAGCCTCCCTGAAGATCGTCGGAAAATTTTACGTTCTTGCCTGAAGTGGGTTTGTCGAATTCTTGAAATCCTTACAAATCAATTGCCTGCACAAGCAGGCCCGCGACTTGCATTGGGTAGTCCACCTCTTCCTGTGAAAGCCTAATCGTGAACCCGATCAAGACCTTCGTCGCGGCCAGCCTCCTTGCTCTTTCCGCGGGTGCCTCCGCCGCCGAGTTTTATGCCCACGATTTGGGCTGGCTGTATGTCGACGCCCAGCAGGATTTCAACACCGTGTCGGTGCGCGGGCCGAGGTTCGAGGGCCAGGCCGGCCAGTTCAGCGGATATTTCGCAGACACCAGTAGCGCGGCGAGCCAGAGGCAGGCCGAGAACTTCCTGCGCTTTTTCTGCATCGAGATCGGCGAAGCCGCAGTGATCCCGGGGCCGGTGCGTTATACCCGCAGCGATTTCGCCGACAACAACCTGCGCAAGCTGTTCGACGTGGCTTACGCCGGCCGGGCGGCAGGCGATTTCTACAACGGTCAGCGCACGTCGCTCGGAGTGTTCGCCAACGCCGACGACGCCACCGCCTTCCAGCTCGCGGTGTGGGAGCTGAGCTTCGATACCGACAAGAGCCTGCGGCGCGGCGAGGACGGCAGCTTCTATTCGCGCTTGAGCAATGACACCGTGGCCAAGGCCCAGGGCTGGCTCGACGCGGTGCGGGCCTATACCGGCGACGGCTACCAGAACTGGCAGTTGTCGCTGTTCGAGGCCGAAGACGCGCAGGATTTCGTGGCCGGCATCTACGTCGCCGCGCCGAACTCGGTGCCGGAACCCGGTTCGCTTGCCTTGTTTGGGCTGGCTTTTGCCAGCCTCGGCTGGGTCGCGCGCCGCCGCCGCTAAATAACTCAGGGGTAGCGCTGGCGCAGGTACTGGATGATCCAGAGCGCCAGCGTCAGCACCAGGATCGCGAGCGAGCCGACCAGCAGCCAGGTCGGCTCGATCCGTTCGACGTCGACGATCATGTAGCGGGCCACCGCCACGATGGCCAGGATGATCGGCGTGCGCACCGGCAGTTCGCGGGTGCCGAGCGCGTACTGCTTGACCATCGCCAGAATCTCGACGTAGAGAAACAGCAGGAGCAGGTTGCCCAGCGTGGAGCTGCGGTTCTCCCACATCAACCATGCTTCGCTGGCGATGGCGGCTACGGTGGCAATCGCGATCAGGGCCAATGCCGCCGCCTGCATGGTGGTCAACAAGCGGGCGAAACTGCGGTTGGCTTTCGCAAACGACGGGGCCAGCGAAGCGGGGTTGGTATCGGGTTCGTTCATCCGGATTTCCCGTGAGCCTGAGCGTTCGAATGGGGCCGGGAGGCCAAGCCTCCGCCGTCAGCCGATGATCCATCGCATTGAAGTGTTCATGTTGCGTTGCGGCAACTATTTTGCGGGTGCACCGCTGCCGGGAGGCGGAAGGAGTATCTTGCGCGCCTCGAATCCCCGGCCCCCGGCGTCCAACACGAGTGGCGCCGTGCCAAAGAAGCCATCTTGTCCAGCACCGTCCCCTCGCGCGCGTCGTACGCCCTGACCCTGGGCGCGCTCGGCGTCGTCTACGGCGACATCGGCACCAGTCCGCTCTACGCCTTCAAGGAAAGCCTCGCCGGCGAACACGGCATCGGGGTCACGCCCGACAACGTTCTCGGCATACTGTCGCTGATTTTCTGGGCGATCAGCCTGGTTGTCTCGCTCAAATACGTCGCGCTTGTATTGCGCGCCGACAACCAAGGCGAAGGCGGCATCCTGTCGCTGCTGGCGCTGGTCTTGCGCCGACTGCCCAGCGGCAGCCGCTTGCGCGGCCCCGCGATAGTTGGCGGACTAATCGGCGCCTCGATGTTCTACGGCGACAGCGTGATTACGCCGGCGATCTCAGTGCTGTCGGCCGTCGAAGGCCTGGGCATCGTTTCGCCCGCGCTCGACAACTACGTGGTGCCGGTCACGCTCGGCATCCTGCTCGGACTGTTCCTGGCGCAATACAAAGGCACGGGTGGCGTGGGCAAGGTGTTCGGACCGATCATGCTGGTGTGGTTCGTCACGCTGGGGATCCTGGGCGCCTGGCAGGTGGCGTCCGATCCGATGGTGCTGCGAGCGATTTCGCCGCTGTACGCGATCGACCTCGCCCGGAGCTACCCCGGCCTGACCCTGGTGATCCTGGGGGCGGTCTTCCTCGCGCTCACCGGCGGCGAAGCCCTGTACGCCGACATGGGGCACTTCGGCCGCGCGCCGATCCGGCTCGCGTGGTTCGGCCTGGTGATGCCCTGTCTGCTGCTCAATTATTTCGGACAGGGCAGCCTGGTGCTGGCCGACCCCGAAGCGGCACGCAACCCGTTTTTCCTGCTGGTGCCCGACGAACTGACGCTGCCGCTGGTCGTCCTTGCCACGGCGGCGACCGTGATCGCCTCGCAGGCGGTGATCTCGGGCGCGTTTTCCATCACCAGCGAGGCGATCAAGCTCGGTTACCTGCCGCGGATCCAGATCGATTTCACTTCGACCACCCAGGCCGGTCAGATCTATGTGCCGGTGGTGAACTGGCTGCTGCTACTCATCGTGATGGCTCTGGTGATCGGCTTCGGTTCGTCGTCGGCGCTGGCGGCGGCCTACGGGATCGCGGTGGCCTCGACCATGGTGCTGACCACGGCCGGCGTGGCGATTGTCGCGAGGTACGAATGGAAGTGGCCGGCGCTGGGTATCGGCCTGGTCTTCCTTCCTCTGGCCCTGATCGATCTGCTGTTCCTGGCCGCCAACTCGGTCAAGATTGCCCACGGCGGCTGGTTCCCGCTGGTGTTCGGGACGCTAGTCTATTTCGTTTTTGCGACCTGGAAGCGCGGGCGCTTGCTGCTCAACCGCGAACTCGACCGCGGCAGCATTGCGCTGGTTCCGTTCATGAAGAGCCTGACGATCTACCCGCCGCAGCGAGTCGAGGGCACGGCGGTTTTCATGACCTCGAGCGCCGACAAGCTGCCGCACTCGCTGCTGCACAACCTCAAACACAACCGCGTCCTGCACGAGCGAGTGGTCTTCCTCACCGCCGTGCCGGAAACCGTCCCGCATGTGGCGCCCGAAGCCATGCTCCAGGTCGCCGACCTCGGCGACGGCTGCTGGCACATCACGGTCCACCTGGGTTTCCGCGATTCTTACGACATTGCCAAGATCGCCCGCCTCCTGTCGCAGCAGCAGCTGTTCGAACTCGAGATTGCCGAGACCTCGTTTTTCCTGTCGCGCGCGACGGTGATTGCGGGAAAACGTGGGGGCATGGTGCCGTGGCGGCAGCGCTTCTTCGCCTGGATGATGAGAAACGCCCAGCCGGCTTCGGATTTCTTCCGCATGCCGCCCAATCGCGTGATCGAAATCGGCACCCAGGTGGTGCTCTGACCCTGCTCTGACAGGGCGGTGACGCCTGCGTCAAGGGGAAATCCCTGGGGTATTGCCGCCCACAGGGTTTGTCATGGCGCAACCAAAGCCGGCGGATCGGAATCTAAGGTCGACCCCCCCGCGCTTGTTGGCGCCAACCCTCGATCTCGGTCTGTCACGCATGTCGTCTCGTTCTCAATGGGGCTCGCGCCTCGGCTTCATCCTTGCTTCGGCCGGTTCTGCGGTTGGCCTGGGCGCAATCTGGAAGTTCCCTTACCTGGCCGGTGCCAACGGCGGTAGCGCCTTCATCCTGCCGTATGTCCTGATCGCCTTTACGGTCGGCCTCGGCCTGATGATGGCGGAGATGGCGCTCGGCCGCGCCGGCCGCGGCGGCATCGTCGAGACCTTCCGCCGCATCGGCGGCAAGCCCTGGGCTTTCGGCGGTTTTCTGGCTGTGCTGGTCGGCTTTCTGATCCTGTCCTTCTATTCGGTCGTGGGCGGCTGGACCGTCGCCTACTTCATCGGCGCGGTCACAGGCAGCGGCTTGTCGCCCAACCTCGCCGACCTGAAGGCGAGCTTCGGCGCTTTCGTGGGCGACGGCGCCACGCTGATCGCCTACCACGGCGTGTTTATGTTGATGACGGCCGTGGTGGTCGGCACCGGTGTGCAAAGCGGCATCGAACGCCTTTCGAAGTGGCTGATGCCCACGCTATTTGTGCTGATGGCGCTTCTGATCGTGCGGGGCCTGACCCTGCCGGGCGCTATGGCTGGCGTCGAATACCTGTTTTATCCCGCCTGGGAGAAGTTCACGATCAACGCGCTGTTCGACGCGATGGGTTTCACCTTCTTCTCGCTGTCGCTGGGCATGGGGGCGATGGTGATCTACGGCTCCTACCTCGATGACAAGGCCAACCTGCCGTCGTCGGCGGCGTGGGTGGTGTTGCTCGCGGTCGGCACCGCCCTGCTCGGCGGCCTGATGGTCTTGCCGCCGGTGTTCGCCTTCGGCCTTGACCCCGCTGCTGGTCCCGGCCTGACCTTCATCACGATGCCGGCCGTGTTCTCGCAGATGCCCTTCGGCCAGCTGTTCGCGATCATGTTCTACGCCTGCCTGATCGTGGCGGCGCTGACCTCGTCGGTATCGCTGCTGGAAGTGGTCTCGTCCTACTTCGCCGAAGAGATGAAGATCTCGCGCCGCACCGCGGCCTGGGGCTCGGCGATCGCGATGTTCCTCACCGGCATTCCCTGTGCGTTGTCCTTCGGCATGATGAGCGACGTGAAGATCTTTGGCCGCAACTTCTTCGATCTTTTCGACTACATCTCGTCCAACCTGCTGATGCCGATCGGCGGCATCCTGGTGGCGGTGCTCGCGGGCTGGGTGGCGTGGCCGAAGATGGCGCTGCAGTTCGGTGCCGTCAGAAGCGGTCAGCATCCCGGCTGGCTGCCGATGGCGCGCATCATCATCGCCGTGGTTGCCCCTCTGACCGTCGGCATCGTGATGGTCAACGGCCTCTAAGCGGAAGAGATCCCATAAGCGCCGCGGCGGGTCCGCGGCGTTTTCTTTTCCAGCGCCCGTTTCGCGCAGCCCTTGTGCCGTGAGCGCGGGCGGTCCCGCGCACAATCCGCCTCCCACCCGCCTCGAGGAGCCGGCCATGAAAGCCGTTCGGATCGCCTGTCCCGTGGCCCTGGCCAAGCTTGCGCCGGGAGGCTGACGATGGGCAGCGCCTGCTCGGCGGTGGCGGCGCGCGGCGTGGCGCGGCTGGTTCACGGGGTGCCGGCGAGCGACGGCGCCGGCTTGCGTTTGACGCGGGTGATCGGTACTTCGCAGCTTGACCAGCTCGATCCCTTCCTCCTGCTCGACGAGATCCGCTCCGACCGACCCGGCCACTACATCGCCGGCGTCCCCTCGCACCCGCACCGCGGCTTCGAAGCCCTGACCTATATGTTGGCCGGGCGCCTGCGTCATGGCGACAACCACGGCAACCAGGGTCTGCTCGAGGGCGGCGGCGCGCAGTGGCTTACGGCCGGCCGGGGTCTGGTGCGTTTCGAGAAGCCTGAGCCGTCCGAGGGGCTGATGTGGGGGTTCCGGCTGTGGATCAACCTGCCGGCCCGCGACAAGATGGTGGCACCACGCTGTCTCGACATTCCTCCGAGCGCCGTGCCCGAGATCGAACTGGCGAACGGGGTCATGGCGCGAGTGATCGCGGGCCAGCTCGAAGGCGTGACCGGCCCCGCCAGCAAGATCGCCGCAGCGCCAAGTTTCTTCGACCTGCGTCTCGCCCCAGGCGCACACGCGCTGGTGCCGGTGGCCGCCGCCGACAACGCCTTTCTCTACGTCTACCAGGGAGCGCTGGTGGTGCAGGGGGAGGGGCGCTCGCAACGCGTCGCCGAACGCGAACTCGCGGTGTTGCTGCCGGGCGAGGCGCTGGCGATCGGCGCCGATGTTGCTGGCGCCCGCGCCCTGCTGGCGGTGGCCCGGCCGCTGGCCGAACCGGTGGCGCGTTACGGCCCCTTTGTGATGAATACGCGCGACGAGCTGATGCAGGCAGTTAGCGATTTCCAGGCGGGCCGTTTCTAAGCCCTGGCGCGGTTCGAGCTGCGGTCTATTCCTTTCTCTCTTTTGCCAACGAGAGGTGCCCGATGAACCCACACTTGCATGCGCCTGAAGCCCAGGCCGACGGCATTGCCGTGGAGCCGGGGGCAAGACCGGCTCCGGCGGCGTTCTGGATCGAGATCAGCCGAGACGGCCCCTACATCGTTCATGGCCAGCCACCCTTGGCGCAGAAGTTCATCGTGCCCGATGCCAGCGGGGCCTCCTGGCACTATGCCGAGGGAGAAAGTTATGCCTTGGCCGATCCGGCTGCGTTATGCCGCTGCGGCCACTCGGCCAACAAACCGTATTGCGATGGCAGCCACAAGCGAGTCGGCTTTGACGGCACTGAAACCGCGTCGCGTCAGCCATTGCTTGCCGGCGCCGAGATGCAGGAAGGGCCGCGCCTCAACCTCACCGACAACCAGGAGTATTGCGCCTACGCCCGCTTCTGCGATGGTCATGGTCAGGTGTGGAACCTGGTGCTCGAGGCGGGCGAGGAAGCGGCGGCTTTGACACGGCATGAAGCCGGCCATTGCCCGGGCGGACGGCTCAAGGCCTGGGAGCGGGGGAGCATGCAGGCGCTAGAGCCGGACCTGGCGCCCAGCCTCGGGCTGATCGAGGACCCGGCCGCCGCTTGCAGCGCCGGCTTGTGGGTGCGCGGCGGCATCCGCATCCGTGCGGCCGATGGGCGTTTTTACGAGATCCGCAACCGGGTGACGCTGTGCCGCTGCGGCAGTTCCGCGAACAAGCCGTTTTGCGACGGCTCGCACGCGGCGTCGAAATGGCAGGACGGCCTGCCAGGTCGGCCGGGGCCGATCGAGTTCTGAGCCGCCGGCGCAGAGATCGTCGGGTGCCGTCGCCCCAGGCCGCCGAGCCGGATCCCCAGCCCTGCTGGAAGAAGCGCGGTGCCCGGCCCCGGCTTCGGGGTGTGCTCCACGTCCTGGTCCCGGCCGGGCTCGGGCGCAGGGTGGGTGCGCCGCTCGCGCGTTAACATCGATCCCATGCTTCGGTTCCCTTCGTTCGGCTGTCTGGCGCGGCGCGTGGCCTGGCTGTTGTGCGGCTGGCTGGCTGTCGCCGCCGTCGATGCGCCGGCTCAACTGCCCGGTTTGCCTGGTCTCAAACTCCAGACCAGCAAGCCGGCGCAGCAGGCCAGCCCGGCGCCCGATCCGGCCAGCGCCGACCGGCGTCTGCAGGAGCGCGCCGCCGC
>JAEZVV010000089.1 GCA_023443095.1 Pseudomonadota bacterium | reverse complement strand
CCCCTACCCCATTTTTAAGCTTATACCACCATACATCACTATAAGTTTCCTCAAAATTGTTATGCTCTAGCACGACGGGCAAGATAGAAGATAGTTTTTCAGCTTCTCCCTCGTCTTGCTGCTCCCTAGGTAATACGTTAGGTTCCGGGAAGTTATCCATTGCATCTGCGTGTTTATTGAAAAGGGAATTAAATAACCAGGCACTTGTCGGCTCTACATCCTGGCCCTTACGGAACACTTCCCAATGTCGCATTTTATACCACTTTTCATTTTCTACAAAACGACTTTCAAGGTTTTGCTTCCCCTCTTTATACTTTGCAAGAAGCTTTACACCCTCGGCTACACGTTCTTTGCCTACTACCTCTTGTATAGGAGCAGCAGCTTCCTCTTGTTCCATTAGCTCTTGCTCTAGTTGGTCTTTAAACATTGCCATTTTTATTCCCCCTATATGAGTTTTTGTGCGATTGTATAAATAACTGGAACTGATACCCCATTCCCAGCCTGTTTATATAACTGGCTATCACTACATACACTTGCTGCCTTTTCAAAGTCACTATCTAACCATCCTTGAAGCCTCCAACATTCTTTAGGTGTTAGTCTCCTTATTCTATACCCATCTAAAGTTCCTTGATTGCAACTACAAGTTAGTGTATTAGCTATTCCTTTCCCTACTCTACCTCGTCTTGTTTGACTGTTAGATTGTTCAAGATTAATACTGTCACCTTCTTTAGCTATTGCATAACCCTGTTTTGTTGCTTCTTTTATGAGTAAATAATTATCTTTTTGTACAGTAGTTAGTGTATTAGTTATTCCGTCAGTTCTTGGTTCCAATCGTGTCATATTGTGTCTTGATTCAGATACTTCACCTGATTCATATGCTTTTCTTATTTTCTTGCCATATTCTGTACGTTTAGGTGTAAGTATTGCTGCACTAGGTCTATCCGTTAATACTTTTCTTACTAGTATTTGTTTCGGTTGCTTATAATCTGTAGCACTTAAAGCTCCTATATCTCCTGACGTATCATGAACCCAGTGTCTACAATTTGTACCTTTTGCTGATGGGTTTACTGTTGTTCCAATAATGTTGATATTAGCCTTTTGTGATATTCCTCCGATAGGAAATACTTTTCGTCCACTTCTTCCTCTAAGATGTCCAATAACGAACACTCTTTCTCTATTTTGTGGCAATCCAAAGTTTTTAGTATTGAGAAGTTGCCATTCTGCATCATACCCAATTTCATCCAATTCAATGAGAAGTTTAAGGAAGTCTGTTCCTCCATTAACACTAAATAGGTTTTTAACGTTCTCAATAAATAGGTACTTGGGTCTATCTTCTTCTTTCGTGTCTCTAATAAGTCTTGTAACTGTGAAAAACAAACTCGAACGCTTTCCATCGAATCCAAGTTGTTTTCCTGCAACGGAGATGTCTTGACATGGGAATCCGAAACACCACACGTCTGCTCCTGGAAGCTCACTTGCTCTGACTTCTCTAATATCTTTTCCAAACCACTCATCCTCTCTTATTTCATGTATCGCTTCATAGCTGGTATGTGCAAATTTATCCCATTCACAATGACCTACACATTGATGCCCTGCCATTTCCATCCCTCGCCTAAAACCACCTATACCTGCAAAGAAATCTATGAATTTAAGCATCTATTTCCCCCTCTTTAATTTTTTTAAACTCACCTTGTAGCCACATACATAGCATATCTCGTTAAACTTCCCCATAGTCGGTGTAATCTCTCCTGCTTCATATCGCTCTATAGTGCTTTTTCTTACATTAATAGAAATAGCTAAGTATTCCTGGCTTAAGCCTGCCGATTGTCTCATGTAACGTACCATTTCCGGAACATCCACTACTTTTCCCCCTTACCTAAAAGCTTTACACCTACTGTTTGAGCACATTTAAGGGCCATGTTTGCATATTTTGCTGCTTCTGTTCCTGGTGTTAAGTTGCTCTTTAGGGCCTTTAGACACTTAAATAAGGTGCTTACTTGTTTAAGTATTTCTTCTCTTGTTGGTTGCTCGTCATAAAGCATTTCTAAAATTATTTGGTCTATCTGTACACCTGTAGCATAACTTGGGTTGCCATGTTCCCCACGTTCCAGGGAACCATAAGAAGTCCTGGACACATTAAGCATAGCTGCCATTTGGTCTTGTGTATACCTATTCTCTTTTTTAATCAACAAAACCTTATCCCTAAATGGAATTTCCCATATCTGAATACCGGTATCAAGTGCGTATTTTATTCTTTCTTTATCACTTCTTGCCATTTCATTTTCCCCCTAAATGTTTAAATAATGATATGGATTGTATTGCTCCTGCTCGTCTATATCTAGTGGATTGTAAGCAATTTCTTTTTTGGCCACAACTTTTCTCGGTGGAATAGGATTAGCCATACACATATAACGTACCTCGTCTGCTATATGGTCTTCCTGGTTGGTATCTAAGTCCTCTACTTTAGTCTCTGAATACTGTAGTAGTGGCATGGTACGAATAAAGCCTTTGCACGTATTAAAAACATACATCATAGGAATACCCTTTTCATCAAAAGCCATTCTGTAGTGTATCTGCATCCATCCAGGAAGCCTTTTGTTGTCGCCTGGCTCGAAATAAACCCTATGAGCTTCGGCCATAACTGCAATACTTTCCCCTCGGCTGCTATCCCATATGGATGGGTCTGCTATTCCTATAATCTTTTTACCTTTAAGCCATCTATGCTGCTGCTCTATCTCTGCTATCTCTTTAAAGATTTTGTTAGGCTCCCATTTAACCCCCTCATTTGGGGTATTCGTACATCCATAAAGCTCTAATATTCTATAAAGCCTACCATCATGGTCTACACACCACCATGCACAACTAAAAGGTTTAGCATAACCAAAGTCAAACGACCTGTATATTCGCCATTCTTTAGGTATCTCAAAAGGTTCGATAACATGAGTGTGCTGCCTGGTCTTGTAACCCTCTACATTATCCCTAAATTCTTCAAAGAATTGACCCTCAAAGATGTTCCAGTTCCCAAACCTATGGGCCTGTTTTAACTTTTCCGGCAAAGCATCCAGGATTGCAACATATTCCGGATTGCTCTCTAATAAAATGGTATTATCGTCTACTGTAGCAGGAATAAAGCTATACTGCTCCGGTATTTCTGCTGCTTCATATTTTCTGTCTATAAATAGTCTTTTAAACCATGCATGGCCTACACCACCTGGGTTTCCTGTAAAATACATCCTGGGTTTTACATCCGTTCGTGTAGAACGATTAGAAGTCATGAGGAATTGTACCTGTGACCATGTAAAGTGTGTACATTCTTCTATTCCTATGAAGTCGTATTCCTGGCCCTGGTACTGATAAATATCTTTTTCGTACTGACAATAGCCTAATTTAAGTCTTGATCCATTAGCAAAATAAAAAGCTCTCTCATTAGAGTTATACCTGGCGATACCATTTAACATAGCTAATAAGGGTAATATATGGTTTTCTCTTAGTTCCGGCAATGTTTTACGGAGCAGGAGCAGCTTTAAGCCTGGATATTTAAAGGCAGCTAAAACAAATTTTGTCCGTAAGGCCCAACTCTTACCACCACCACGAGCACCACCATAACCGATAAACCTATTTGTATCATTAAAAAATAGCTCCTGCTTTGGGTTCGGTGGTGATATAGCTAACTCTTTCAAGTTATTCCCCCCACTTCTCCAAAGGCCCTGTTAAGATAATCTTCACATCTTTTGCTGCTCCTTGACCTTGCTTACTCTGCTGCTCTAACTTATCTCTCTCTAGTTGTAGCTTCGCCTGTTCTATCTCTAGCTTACGTGCTTCTGCTTCCGTTACAGTAGACACCTTTACCAAACTATCCATTGCTTTAACCCTTACCATTTCGTCAACTGCTTCTGACCTGGCTATCTTGGTGTAAGTCTCCTTTATCTCCTGTATAGACATGATATTAGCATTATGTATCTTTTCGTTTACCTGGTCTATATACTCACGTACATGAGCCTTTGCAAGTAGCCTGGCACCATTCGTTCGAGCTGTACTGTCCTTTTTACAAGAGCTGTAGGCTTTTTTATAGGCTTGTGTAGCATTAGCCGATTTTAAGTATTCTTCAGCAAAAATACGTTGTTTTTCCGTTAATTGTGACTTAATGTTAGCCTTTCCCATACATTTACCCCCTCTCTATTTCCTATTATAACCTATTTTGTCGAAACATTTTTAATATAAAGTCTTATTTGTGTTGCATAATACCACACAATCAGCATATAATAGTAATAGGGGTACTTATACCTCATGAAAGGGGAACTGTAGAAATGAAAATGAATTAAAAAGAAATGGAACAAGTGAAGCTGTAGAAATTCAACTATAAAGGGGATGTAGTTATGAAGTATAGTGTAATCATTAGAAGCCAAACACATCATGAAGTATTAGATACTTTTGATACAAAGCAAGAAGCTATAGATTTTTGTAATCAATGGGATTATCCTTATACGGATGTAAATGACTTTGTTTGGGATATGTATATCCAGGAGGTAGAAGTATGATTTATACAAAGTTTGGTCATAATTGTGAGATAGTAAGTGGCAATATGGGAAATGGTGAGGTTGATGTACTTATAGAGGGAGAAAGCAAAGTCTTTAAAACGTATCTCTATGAGCTAAGAGCTGACGATGGCATTAATGAAATTGAAGCAGCCATTCATAAAGCGAACGAAGCAATGAAAGTGCCACCACTTCATGCCAGGTTAAATAAAGATACCAGGAAGAAGCTAGAAGAACTAGCTGAGTATCACAATAGAAGTATTACAAATATGGTTGTAACCCTTATACATGAAGCTCATAGGCAAATAAAAAAGGACTAGAGAATATTAATCTCTAGCCCTTTTTTGTTGTTTATTGAACCCTGCACGACACGAAAAGCAATACCAAAGCACAAGTTTTCCAAAGTACCAATCCACTTACAGTATAGGGTATGGCCCTAACTTTTGCACTCATTGTCAATTAAATTGTACAATAAAAAAAGGAGCTGCTGCTCCTTAAAGTATTCCTGCCGGTAATTCTCTCTCTAGTTCCTGGTTTAAATCGTTACTAAATGCTGTTAGGAAAACCTGGGAACTATCTATTTGAAAATCTGCATCCAGGGTGAGCTGCTTAATGGCCTTTAGCTCTTTTAATATCTTTTCCATGCGATAGGCTTTAGTATGCTCACTTGATGTATTATAGCCCTCTAAATAACTCTCTATCATTTCTACTCTATTCTTAATGGTTCCCATGTCTCCGATAAGTGCTCCACTTGCATAAGCATAAGATGGATAGGTTTGCATATTATTTACCCCTTTCTGTAGTTGCTGCTATTTCTGCTTTAGCTTCTTCTGTCTTAACTTCCTCTACTGCCTTTTCTGCTGCTGCTTTAGCTGCTGCTTCCTTTTTCCCACAAGCTACACAAAGTTGTTTGCCATAGGCCTTTTTTGTATCCTCTGCTATTTGAGTGGCATTTCTTTTTTTAGTACCTATAATTTCGTGCTTACAATCCTCACATTTTGGAACATTCCTTTGGCCATAAAGTTTATTTGTATAATCATCAGAATGTACTTTATCTGCATCGTCACCGGTTGGGATAGCAAAGAGTTTAAGGAGCATATTCTTATAAGCATAAGTTTGAGCTTTCCCTACCCCTTTATCCTGGGTATCGACCCCTGTTCCGGATGCTACTGTCGTAAAACGTT
>JAEZVV010000147.1 GCA_023443095.1 Pseudomonadota bacterium | reverse complement strand
TCGCGCGGCGTGATCACCATCGCGCGCGGTCCGCCCTCGTTGCTGAGGTGGTAATCGACGCTTTCGAAGTCGCCGCGGCCGTAGATGCGGCGCAGGTCGGCGCCGATCATGGCCTCGGACAGCGGCTTGCCCGGCTGGCTCTGCACCAGCCCGCGCAGAACCTTCGGATTGGTGCGCTCCAGCCCCTCGAAGCGGATCTCGTCGACCGCACCCAGGGCGCCGCGGGACGCCACCTGGGTTTCGCGCAGCGCCGCGTACGCGGCCGGACTCACGCTGTAGCGGGCCAGCGCCGGCGCCATTGCGCGGGCCGCCTCTTCGCCGATGCGGATCGCGTCAGCCGCGCGGTCAAAGCTCGCAGCCGAGATATCGCCCAACTCCGGCGCAATCAAGACGTCGCCCTCGCCCATGCTTTTCAGCTGCAAGTCGACCGTCTGCTTGCCGAGGAAGTTAATCAACTGTCCTGCCACCGTCAGCGCCGAAGTGATTTCGTGGCGCTTCAAGGGTGGAGTCGAGATATTCACCGCGATCACGACATCGCCGCAAAGCTTGCGCGCCTCGTCGATCGGCAAGTTGTTGGCGATGCCGCCGTCGACCAGCAGGCGGCCGTCGATCTCGACCGGCGCGATCGCTCCCGGCACCGCCATGCTTGCCCGCATCGCCTGCGCGATGCTGCCTTGCTTGAGCACCACCGACTCGCCGGTCTCGATGTCGGTCGCCATCGCCTCGAACGAAATCGGCAGCTGGCGGAAGTCGCTGATACCCATGGCCGGCTCGGCCAGAACGCGGAAGAAGGCCTCGATCGAAACCCCGGCAATCACTCCCTTGGGCAAGGCGAGGCCGCCGTCCTTGACCCCGAACTCCGGGGCGAACAAGGTCTTGTAGTCGTCGTCCTTGCGCCGCATCGAGATTTCCTGCCGCGGCGGCTGGTCGCGGAAAAGCTCGGACCAGTCGGCCTTGAGCACCAGTTCCTCGAGCTTGGCGGGTGGCGTGCCGGCGGAGTAGGTGCCGCCGACGATCGCCCCCATGCTGGTGCCGGTCACGCAGTGGATCGGCACCCTCAGTTCCTCGAGCACCTTGAGCACGCCGACATGGGCCAGACCGCGCGCGCCGCCCCCCGACAAGGCCAGGCCGATGCGAGGCGCCGTGCCGACCGCCGCCATTTCCGGCCGGCCCTGTGCAGCGGCGGAAGACAGCAGGATCGCCGCCGCCAACAGAGTGCCGCAGGCGCCGGCCGGTCGCAGAACCTCGAGCATGAACATGGTCAACCCCAGGCGTAGTCGCACCAGCCCGCCAGCCCCGCCGCCCGCGCATCTGGCCAACGCCCTGGGCTGCGCGCTGGTGATCTGCTTCGGTTTCTACACCAGTGGCGGCCCATCGGCGACCGCCCGTCCTGCCAGACCCAATCTTGGCGCAAGAAGGCGTGACATCGTGTGCCAATCGAGGCATGCGCCGCACGTCCGCTGGCCGCCGGTGCAGTTCACAGCAAAACGCCCCGCAAGCGGGGCGTTTTGTTGGGGGCGGCTCGACAGATTTAGGCCGTCGGGGCTGCGTCGGTCCTGTACTCCGAGATCGAAATGCAGCGACCCATGACGTTGCGGTCGCCCTAGACCTTGTCGACGCGACCCTCGAGCCGCAGGCGAGCCTTCCTCCTGCGGCTCAGGCCGCCGGGGCCGCGTCGGTCATGTACTCCGAGATCGGAATGCAGCTGCACATGACGTTACGGTCTCCATACACGTTGTCGACGCGGCCCACCGGCGGCCAGTATTTCTGCTGGCGCAGCGTGGCGAGCGGGAAAGCCGCGGCCTCGCGCGAGTAGCCGTGCTTCCAGTCGGCCCCCATCACCATCGCCGCGGTGTGAGGAGCGTTCTTGAGCACGTTGTCCTCGCGGTCGGCACGGCCTTCTTCCACCGCGCGGATCTCTTCGCGGATCGCAATCATGGCGTCGACGAAGCGGTCGAGCTCGTGTTTGGCTTCGCTTTCGGTCGGTTCGACCATCAGCGTGCCAGGCACGGGGAAGCTCAGGGTCGGCGCGTGGAAGCCGTAGTCCATCAGGCGCTTGGCGACGTCTTCGGCGCTGATTCCGCTGGTCTCCTTCAAGGGCCGCAGATCGAGGATGCACTCGTGCGCCACCAGCCCGTTGCGGCCGGTGTAGAGCGTGGGGTAATGCGGCTCGAGGCGCTTGGCAATGTAGTTGGCGTTGAGCAGCGCCGCTTGCGTGGCCTTCTTCAGACCGGCCGCGCCCATCATCGTGATGTACATCCACGAGATCGGCAGGATGCTGGCCGAACCGAAGCTGGCGGCGCTGACCATGCCGACCGGGCTGGCTTGCCCCAGCCTACCGGGCAGGAATTCGGCCAGATGCGCCTTGACGCCGATCGGGCCCACGCCCGGGCCGCCACCGCCGTGCGGGATGCAGAAAGTCTTGTGCAGATTGAGGTGCGAGACGTCCGAACCGAACTTGCCGGGCTTGGCCAGCCCGACCAGAGCGTTCATGTTCGCGCCGTCGGCGTACACCTGACCGCCGTGTTCGTGCACGATGCGGCAGATCTCGACGATCGCCTCTTCGAACACGCCATGGGTCGAGGGGTAGGTGACCATCAGAGCGGCGAGGTTCTTCGAATGCAACTCGGCCTTGGCGCGCAGATCGTCGACGTCGACGTTGCCGTTGGCGTCACACTTGGTGACCACCACGTCCATGCCGCACAGGTTCGCCGACGCCGGGTTGGTGCCGTGCGCGCTTTCGGGAATCAGGCAGATGTTGCGATGGCCTTCGCCGCGCGAGCGATGGTAGGCGCGGATCGCGAGCAGGCCGGCGTATTCGCCCTGGGCGCCGGAGTTGGGCTGGAGGCTGACGGCGTCGTAGCCGGTGCATTCGCACAACATCGCCTCGAGCTCGTCGGTGAGCTGCTTGAAGCCACGCGTCTGGCTGGCGGGCGCAAGCGGGTGGATGCCGCTGAACTCGGGCCAGGTGATCGGGATCATCTCGGCGGTGGCGTTGAGCTTCATCGTGCACGAGCCGAGCGGGATCATGGTGCGGTCGAGCGCCAAGTCCTTGTCCGCAAGCGAGCGCAGGTAACGCAGCATCTCGTGTTCGGCGTGGTGCGAGTTGAACACCGGGTGGGTGAGGAAACTCGAGCGGCGCCCCAGCTGGGCCGGGAAGGCCGCGACCACCTCGGCGTCGAGCTCGTCGATTTCCATCGCGAAACCGAACAGCTGCCACAGGGCGATCACGTCGTCGCGGGTGGTGGTTTCGTCGAGCGAGATGCCGACCGCCTCGGGGCCGAGCTCGCGCAGGTTGATGCGGTGCGCACGCGCGGCGGCGTGGATCTTGGCCGCGTCGACGCCGCTCACCACCAGCGTGTCGAAGAAGCTGTCGTTGACCTTGAGCCCGGCGTGCACGAGACCCTTGGCCAGGATCGCGGTCAGGCGGTGGACCCGCTGCGCGATGCGCTTGATGCCCTCGGGGCCGTGGTAGACCGCGTACATGCTCGCCATCACCGCCAGCAGAACCTGCGCGGTGCAGATGTTCGAGGTCGCCTTTTCGCGGCGGATGTGCTGCTCACGGGTCTGCAGGGTCAGGCGATACGCGGGCTGGCCTTGCGAGTCGATCGACACGCCGACCAGGCGCCCCGGCATCGAGCGCTTGAAAGCATCGCGGCAGGCCATGAAGGCGGCGTGCGGGCCGCCATAACCGAAAGGAACGCCGAAGCGCTGCGAGTTGCCGATCGCGATGTCGGCCCCCCACTCGCCCGGCGGCGCCAGCAAGGCCAGCGCAAGCAGGTCGGCCGCCACCGCGACCACGCCGCCACGACCATGGACGGCGGCAACGATGGCCGAGAGGTCGCGCACTTCGCCGTTCGTGGCGGGGTACTGCAGCAGGACGCCGAAGGCATCGGTGCTGGCGGCGGCCGCGTCGTCGCCGACCACGATGTCTATGCCCAAGGCTTCGGCTCGGGTCAGGACCACGGCGATCGTCTGCGCGTGGCAATCAACCGAGACGAAAAAGGTATTGCTCTTGTTCTTGGCCGAACGCTTGGCCAGAGTCATCGCCTCAGCCGCGGCCGTGCCTTCGTCGAGCAGGCTGGCGTTGGCGATCTCCATGCCGGTGAGGTCGGCGATCATGGTCTGGAAGTTGATCAGGGCTTCCATCCGGCCCTGCGAGATCTCCGCCTGGTAGGGCGTGTAAGCCGTGTACCAGGCGGGGTTCTCGAGGATGTTGCGCAGAATGACCTTGGGCGTGAAAGTGCCGTAATACCCCTGGCCGATATAACTCTTGAAAACTTCGTTCTTGGCGGCGATGGTCGCGATCTTCGCCAGGGCTTCTTCTTCGGTCATCGCGCCCGGCAGAGCGAGCGGCGCCGGCAGCTTGATCGAGCCGGGAACGATGGCCTCGGTCAGTGCCTCGATCGAGGGCTGGCCGATGACAGCGAGCATCTCGGCAATCTCGGCCGGGTTGGGGCCGATATGGCGCTGGATGAACTCGTCCTTCGCTTCAAGCTCGGACAGAGGGGTATGCGGCATGCGTGCGGTCATTCTTGCGTTCTCGCAAAGACTCGGGGGATGCGCGATCAGTGCGCGGCAGCAGACTCGTAGGCAGCGGCGTCGAGCAGGCCGTCGAGGCCGTTCGCATCGGCAGGCTTGAGCTTGAACAGCCAGGCGTCGAACGCGGCGGCGTTGATGCTCTCGGGCGCGTCGACCACGGCGTCGTTGACCGCGACCACAACCCCGGCAACCGGGCAGTAGACGTCGGAAGCGGCCTTGACCGACTCGACCACGGCGCAGGCTTCGCCAGCGGCCAAGCTGCGGCCGACTTCGGGCAGTTCGACAAACACCAGGTCGCCCAGCGCGTCCTGGGCGAACTCGGTGATGCCGATGGTCACGGTGCCGTCGGTATTGGCCATCGCCCATTCGTGCGAGGCGGCGTATTTGCGATCGGTGGGAAGGCTCATGGGGGGCTCCAGTAGGGAATCAGTCGAGTAGGGAATGGCGTCAGAGAATCAAACGAGCGGCTTGCCGTGGCGGGCAAAGGGATATTTCACGACCAGAGCATTGAGCGGCTTGCCGCGCAGTTCGACCTGGACCGTGTCGCCCAGGGCGACGCCGGCCGGCACTCGCGCCAGGGCGATCGACGCGGCCAGTGTCGGCGAATACGTGCCGCTGGTGGTTTCGCCCTCGCCTTGCGCCGTGATCACTTTCAGATGCGCGCGCAACACGCCCTTGTCGAGCAGCTTGAGGCCGACGATCTGGCGCAGATTGCCGCGCGCCTTGTCGGCTTCGAGCGCGGCGCGGCCGATGAACTGGCGGGCTTGGTCCGACAGGTCGACGGTCCAGGCCAGGCCGGACTCGAGCGGACCGACGGTTTCGTCCATGTCCTGGCCGTACAGGTTCATTCCGGCTTCCAGGCGCAGGGTGTCGCGCGCGCCGAGCCCGGCTTCGGCCACGCCCGCGGCCTTGAGCCTGGCCCAGAACGCTGGCGCCGCGGCGGCGGGCAAGACCACTTCGCAGCCGTCCTCGCCGGTGTAGCCGGTCCGCGCGATAAACCACTCGGCGCCGTCGACGGCGGTAAAGGCGCCGGAAAAAATCTTGAGCCCGGCGATCAGCTCGGCCTGCGCCGGCAGGACCTGGGCCAGAATCTCGCGCGCCTTGGGGCCCTGGACCGCCACCATCGCCAGCTCGGGGCGCGGGGCGATGCTCACGTCATACTTCTCGCCCACCAGGCCCATCCAGGCGATGTCCTTGTCGGCGGTGCCAGCGTTGACCACGATGCGGTAGTTGTCGCCCGCGATCCAGTAGATGATCAAGTCGTCGATCACGCCGCCAGCTTCGTTCAACATGCACGAATACAGCGCCTTGCCAGGACTGAGCTTGGCCACGTCGTTGGCCACCAGGTGGCGCAGGAAGTCGCGCGCCCCCGCGCCCGACAGATCGACCACACGCATGTGCGAAACGTCGAACATGCCGGCATGCTGGCGTACTGCGTGGTGTTCCTCGATCTGCGAACCGTAGTTGACCGGCATGTCCCAGCCGCCGAAATCGACGGTCTTGGCGCCGGAAGCCACGTGGGTGTCGTACAGCGGGGTGCGCTTGAGCATTGCAGCCTCAGAAAAAGAAAAGGGGTACACACCGATTCTTCGGTGAGCACCCCTCTGTCCTTTTGCCTGAGAGTTTACGGAGACTGCCAGTGCAGCTCCTGCCCCTTCGGCGCCAGCCTCGCAGCATGGCTGCGGGCGGTCTCTCCAGAGTCGCCGGACCCCAAACGGTTCTGAAACCTGAGCGATTACGGGCGAGTTGCGCCTTCGGCGGCACCGCGGCGCACGAGGCGGGCGGCACACTCTCCCGTCCAAGATCGTGACGGCGAAATGCCATCATAGCCGAGCGCCGCTGGCCCCCCTAGCCCTTGTCCAAGATTGCTGTGGACAAGTCTGTTGAGAAGGGCGCCGGGCCGCGCCAGATCGCGGCTTGGCGCGGCTGCCCGCAAATTGGGCAGGACTGCGGCCGGCGCCCGGGAACCGGCCTTAGAACACTCCCAGCCCCTGCAGCAAAACCAGGGCGATCGCGAGCGGCGCGACAAAACGCAGCATCACCAGAACCACCTTGATCAAACGGGTGTTGCTCAAAGCGCCGTGGTTGCTCAACTGCTGCTGCAAGCGCTCGTAACCGTAGACCCAGCCGACAAACACGCAGATCAGAATCCCGCCCAGCGGCAGGAGCACGTTAGAGCTGAGGAAGTCGAACAGGTCGAAGGCATTGAGCCCGAACAGCTTGACATCGGCCATCACGCTCTGCGACAGAGTCGCCGGCACGCCCAGCGCGAGGACCATGGCGATGGTCAGGAAGGAAGCTCGCTTGCGGTTCAAGCCGTAGCGTTCGGTGAGGATCGCCACCGGCACCTCCAGCAGCGACAGCATCGCACCCACGCTCGCCACCGCGGTCAGGATGAAAAAGAGGGTCATGAACACGGTGCCGCCGGGCATGCTGGTGAACACCGCCGGGATCGTCATGAACACCAGCGAAGGCCCGGCCGCTGGCGCGAACCCGAAGGCAAACACCGCCGGAAAAATGGCGATGCCGGCAAGCAGCGACACCGACAGGTCGGCCAGCATCACCCGCCCGGCCGTCGCCGGGATGTTCTGTTCGGGGCGGAAGTAGCTGCCGTAAGTGATCATGGTGCCCATGCCGATCGACAGCTTGAAGAAGGCCAGACCGAGCGCGGTGAGAAGCACCAGCGGCGTGATCTTCGAGAAATCGGGGCTGAACAGGAAAGCCAGGCCCTGGCTCGCCCCCGGCAGGGTGAGGCTGCGCACGCACAGGATCACGAGCAGGATGAAAAGCAGCGGCATCAGCTTGCGTGTCACCGCCTCGATCCCCTTGGAAACGCCGAGCATGATGATGCCGCCCGTCACTCCCATCACCACCCACTGCCAGAACAGAGCCGCATAGGGGTCGGACACCAGACGTTCGAACGCCGCGCCGGCGAGCTTGGGATCGGTGGTCGAGACTTCGCCCAGCATCGACTTGAAGATGTAGGCATAAACCCAGCCCGCCACTTCGGAATAAAACGCCAGGATCAGCAGCGCGGCGGCGAAACCCATCCAGCCGATGAGCTTCCAGGCGCCCTGCCCGCGCGGAGCGAGCCGCTCCATCGTGGTGACGGCATTGGCGCGAGCCGCCCGCCCGAGCATGGTCTCGCTCATCAGCACCGGCAGCCCCACCAGCAAGGTGGCGAGCAGATACACCACGAGAAACGCCGCGCCGCCGTTGGCGCCGGTGAGGTAAGGAAACTTCCAGATATTGCCGAGGCCGACTGCCGACCCCAGGGTGGCAACCAGAACTCCGAAGCTGCTCGTGAATCCGTCGCGAGTTGTCTGCGTCATGACTGCGCCGTCGATGCGGAAAAGGTGGGGGATTATCCAGCCCGGAAAGAACCCCCACCCCACCTAGAGCAAACCCGGTTCAAGTTTTTTCGCTCGAACCGGCGCGCCGCCACCGTTAGCGGCCCGTCCAGCTTGGCGACGCAACGGCGGGCGCCCCCTGCGGCGGCCGCCGGAGCTTGTTTACCGTGACGGAGGACAAGTCTGTGGGCAAGCCGCTCGGACCACCAGCCCATGCGGCTTGCAGCGTCTGCCTAAGGAGCAGGCAGGAGCGCGGTTTCAGCCGGCCGCTGCCACTCGTTCGCGCCAGAACCGGTACAGCTCGTCGATACGCGCCGAACACAGCAGCGGCATCGCGGCCTGGATCGTGGTCGCGGGCCAGTCCCACCAGCACATTTCGAGCAAGTGCGCGATCGCTTCCGCAGTGAAGCGCTGCTTGATCCGCTTGGCCGGAGTGCCGCCCACCACCGTGTAGGGCTCGACGTCGCCCGCCACCACCGCGCGCGCAGCGACGATCGCGCCGTGGCCGATCTTCACGCCCGGCAGGATCATGGCTTCGCCGCCGATCCAGACATCGTTGCCGATCACGGTGTCGCCCGCCGGCAGATAGCCGTCGAGCGCCCCCTCGAACTCGGCGCCGCCCGCATAGAAAAACGGGAAGGTGCTCACCCAGTCGCTGCGATGGCCCTGATTGCCGGCCATCACGAAGCTGGCGCCGGTGCCGATCGAGCAGAACTTGCCGATCACGAGCTTGTCGACCGCCCCCGCCTCCGGCCGCAGGTAACGCACGCAATGCTCGAAGGCATGTCCGTGGTAATAGCCGGAGTAATAGCTGTAGGCGCCGACCTCGATGTTCGGGTTCGAGACCTGCTCGGCCAGCGGCACACCCCTGAACGGACTTCCGAACGCGTTCACCGCACGCAGTCGAGGAAATATTCGACTCGACCGTTGATCTTTTGCTTCACCAGCCCGTGCACGTCGGTTTCGAAACCCGGGAACTTGGCGCTGAACTCGCGAGCGAACTTGAGGTAACGCATGATCGTCGAGTTGACCACCTCGCCCGGAATCAGCAGCGGGATGCCGGGCGGGTAAGGCGTGAGCAGCACGGCCGAGACCCGGCCCTCGAGTTCGTCGATCGGCACCCGGTCGATCTCGCCGTGCGCCATCTTGGCGTAAGCGTCGGTCGGTTTCATCGCCGGCACCATCTCGGACAGATACATCTCGGGGGTCAGGCGCGCCACGTCGTTGCCGCCGTAGACGGTATGGATGCCGTCGCACAAATCGCGCAGGCCCATGTTCTCGTAAGCCGGGTTGGCGCGCAGGAAGGCCGGCATCACCCGCCACAGCGGCTGGTTCTGGTCGTAGTCGTCCTTGAACTGCTGCAGCTCGGTGACCATCGTGTTCCAGCGGCCCTTGGTGATGCCGATAGTGAACATGATGAAGAACGAATAAAGCCCGGTCTTCTCGACGATGATGCCGTGCTCGGCGAGGTACTTGGTGACGATCGCGGCCGGGATGCCGACGTCGGCGAAGCTGCCGTCGACATCGAGCCCCGGGGTGATGACGGTGGCCTTGACCGGGTCGAGCATGTTGAAGCCCGGGGCGATGTCGCCGAAACCGTGCCAGTGTTCGTTGGCGTGCAGCATCCAGTCCTCGCGGCTGCCTATGCCTTCGGTCGCCAGGTGGTCGGGCCCCCAGACCTTGAACCACCAGCTGTCGCCGTAGTCGGCATCGACCTTGCGCATCGCGCGGCGGAAGTCGATCGCCTCGGAGATCGATTCCTGCACCAGTGCCGTGCCGCCGGGCGCTTCCATCATCGCCGCGGCGACGTCGCAGCTGGCGATGATCGCGTACTGCGGACTGGTCGAGGTGTGCATCAGGAAGGCTTCGTTGAAGGTCGAGCGGTCAAGCTTCTCCTTCTCCGAGTCCTGGATCAGGATCTGCGAGGCCTGCGAGAGGCCGGCGAGCAGCTTGTGGGTCGACTGCGTGGCAAACACCATCGACTCCTTGGTGCGCGGGCGCTTGCCGTCGATCGCATGCATGTCGTCGTAGAAGTGATGGAAGGCCGCGTGCGGCAGCCAGGCTTCGTCGAAATGCAGGATGTCGACCTTGCCGTCGAGCAGTCCCTTGATCGTTTCGTCGTTGTAGACGATGCCGTCGTAGGTGCTCTGGGTGAGCGTCAGGATGCGCGGCTTGGTCTTGGCACCCCGGAGCAGCGGGTGGCGCGCGATTTTGGCTTCGATCGACTCGATCTTGAACTCCTCGAGCGGGATCGGGCCGATGATGCCGTAGTGGTTGCGCGTGGGCATCAGGAACACGGGAATCGCGCCCGTGAGCGTGATCGCGTGCAGGATGCTCTTGTGGCAGTTGCGGTCGACCACGACCACGTCGCCCGACGCGACCGTGTAATTCCACACGATCTTGTTCGAGGTCGAAGTGCCGTTGGTGACGAAGAACAGGTTGTCGCAGCCGAAGATGCGGGCGGCGTTGCGCTCGGAGGCCGCGACCGGACCCGTGTGGTCGAGCAGCTGGCCGAGCTCGTCGACCGAGTTGCAGACGTCGGCGCGCAGTAGGTTCTCGCCGAAGAACTGGTGGAACATCTGGCCCACCGGGCTCTTGAGGAAGGCCACCCCGCCCGAGTGACCGGGACAGTGCCAGCTGTAGGACGAATCCGCGGCGTAGTGCGTGAGCGCACGGAAGAAAGGCGGCGCCAGGGTGTCGAGGTAGTTGCGCGCCTCGCGCACGATGTAGCGGGCGACAAACTCGGGCGTGTCCTCGAACATGTGGATGAAGCCGTGCAGCTCGCGCAACACGTCGTTCGGGATGTGGCTCGAGGTCTTGGTCTCGCCATAAAGGAAGATCGGGATGTCGGCGTTGCGCAGCCGGATCTCGCGCACGAACTCGCGCAGGCGGCGCACCGCGTCGTTGTCCTCGCCCTCGGCCGGCTCGGAGAACTCCTCGTCGTCGATCGAGACGATGAAGGCCGAAGCCCGGCTTTGCTGCTGCGCAAAGCTCGAGAGGTCGCCGTAGCTGGTCACGCCGATCACCTCGACCGACTCGCCTTCGATCGCCTTGGCCAGCGCACGGATGCCGAGACCGGAAACGTTCTCGGAGCGGTAGTCCTCGTCGATGATGACGATCGGGAAGCGGAATTTCATCGCAGCGGCCTCGAGGCTCGGGTACAGGAATAAAGGCGCGGATTATGGGCGAGTGACCCTGGGTGTCAAACGGCCGCGCCCGCTTGCGCCCTAGGTTTGGGCGCCGGCTTGGCGCAAGGCCAAGAGCACCTGGCTGCGCAAGGCCCGCAGCAGCTGGAGTTCTTCGGCCGAAAGGCCTGCGGAATCAAGCTTGGCCCGCTCCGCATAGAAGAAACCCAGGGGTCGACCAGCCAGCTGCAGCGGCATCACCAGAAAGCTCGCCGCCGCCGGGCAGTCGCGGCGGAACCACGTCGGCAGCCGCGACTGCAGGCTGTCGGCGCGGCTGTCGGCGATGTGCAGATCGGTGCCGCGAGCCAGCGCGGCAGAAAAGAGGTTGGGTGCCGCGCCCGTGGCGTCGAACTCGATCCGCACTCGCGGCTCGCCGAACCCGGTGCGGGCGCGGTAGACCCCGCTTGCGTCGCGCAGGACCAGGGCAGTCCGGGCGTATCCCAGGCCGCGATGAATCGATTCGAGGGCAATGCGTGCGACCTCGCCCACGCCTTCGCCACGGGCCAGGGCCTCGGTCGCCTCGGTCAGCCCCGCCAGCAGCAACTCGCGCGAGTTGGCGGGAGGGCCCGCCTCGTCGCCGGGCACGGGTTCGACCGCCGCATGAGGCAGCTCGGCACCCTCGGGGAAAACATCCTGCGCGCCACTCGCCAGCGAGACCAGGTCCGGCACCGGCTCCAGGCCGCAGGCTTGCTCGAACTCGCGCGTGCGAGCCTTGGCGGCGGCCAGCCAGGCGGCCAGCTGCTGGGGCGTGGGAGCGAGGACCGCGGCATGGCGCTGGATCACCCGCTCCAGCGCCGGCTCCGGCTGTGGTGCGGCCATGGCATCCGAGAAATCGAGCGAGAACTGCGCCACAACACGCACGCGCTCGAGCGGGCTGGCCGGCGGCGCGGCGAGCGAACCGGGCTGGATCGAAGCGAGCACCCGCTCGGGCAGCCCCCAGCCGCGCAGGACCGACTCGCCCAGGACCTCGAGGCTCGTGCCCAAGGCCTCACGCACCGCGGCGCGTTCGATGGCTCCGTCCTCACCGCTGCGGCTGCGCAGGTCGGCCCCGGCCTGCGGCGCAAAAGCCGCCACCAGCAGGCGGCCGACGCAGCGGAACATGGCGGCGATGGCCGCTTCCTCGGCGTCGGCCGGGTAGGCCGGCAGGAGAATCTCGCGCGCCAGCGCGCTCGCGAGCAGGGTGCGGTGAAACTCCTCGCGCGCCTGGCGCATCCCGTCGGGGCCGAGCAGTCCATCGAGCAAGACCATCGACAGCGCCGCTTCACGCACCCGGTCGAAACCCAGGACAACGATGGCCCGGGTGATCGTGGTGACGGGGCCGGAACTGTCGCGGAACTGGACCGTATTGGCCAAGCGCAGCAGGCGCTGCGTCAGCGAGACATCGGCGAGGATGAGGTCGGCGAGCTCGTGCAAGGCCTCGGTATCGCTGCCGAGCAGGCGCACCAGCCGGTCCAGCGACTGCCCCACCGAGGGCAGCCCGCCGTGGCTCTTGAGCGCGAGCTCGATCGCAACCCGCGGCGCAAGCCCGCCAGCATTCGTCACGGCTTGATCTCGGGAGCGCGAGGGCGCAACCTCAGGTCAAGGGCAGGGTGACGCCGGTCTGCCCCTGGTACTTGCCGCCGCGGTCCTTGTACGAGACCTCGCACACTTCGTCGCTCTCGAGGAACAGCACCTGGGCGCAGCCCTCGCCCGCGTAGATCTTGGCCGGCAGCGGGGTGGTGTTCGAGAACTCGAGCGTCACGTGGCCCTCCCACTCGGGCTCGAACGGCGTGACATTGACGATGATGCCGCAGCGGGCGTAGGTGCTCTTGCCCAGGCAGATCGTCAGCACGTTGCGCGGAATGCGGAAGTACTCCACGGTGCGCGCCAGGGCGAAGCTGTTGGGCGGGATGATGCAGACATCACCCTTGAAGTCGACAAAGGAGTTCGGATCGAAAGCCTTGGGGTCAACGATGGTGCTGTTGATGTTGGTGAAGATCTTGAACTCGTTCGAACAGCGGATGTCGTAGCCGTAGCTCGAAGTGCCGTAGCTGACGATCTTGTGGCCGTCGCGCGCGCGCACCTGCCCGGGCTCGAAGGGCTCGATCATGCCTTGGGCGCCCATGCGGCGGATCCACTTGTCACTCTTGATGCTCATCGCTGCCAGTTCCGGTCTATCAGTAGGTGCGCGATTCTAAGGCGCTCGCGCGGCTTGCGGGTTGTCCCTCGGCAGGACCAGAGTCCGCCGTCGCCCGCGCGACCTGCGGGTTTCCCCGCCGCCAGCTCAGCTGCGCCCGAACAGGCGGCGCAGGAAGTCCAGCAGCAAGGCCCAGAAGCCCGGCGCTGCGGGTGGCGGTGGCGCGGGCGGACTGCCGGCCGGTGCCGGGTATTTTTCCGCGAGCTGGGCCGCAAACGTGGCGAAAAAGCGCTCGGCCAAGCTCGCCGCCGCCGCGTCGACCAGACGCGAACCGACCTGGGCGATCTTGCCGCCGACCTGCGCGTCGACTTCGTAGTCCATCCGGGTCTCGCGCGGGCCGAGCTCGACCAGGGCCACCTGCGCCGAGCCGCGGGAAAAACCGGCGCCCCCGCCCTGCATGTCGAACTGCAGGCGGTAACTCTCCGGCGGCCTGAGCTCGGTCAGCTCGAGGCGCCCCTTGAAGCGGGCCTTGACCGGACCGATAGCGGCATTGACGACCACCTCGTGATGGGTCGGGTCGACCACGGTGAAACTCTCGCAGCCCGGAATCGCGGCCTTGAGGCTGTCGGCGTCGTTGAGCGCGGCCCAGGCGGTGGCACGGTCGACGGGCAAGCTGCGTTGTCCTTTCAGTTCCACTCTGTCCTCCGGGGCGGGGCCGTGGCGAGGCAACTCGCCAGTTGTTCGAGGCTGGCCACATTGTGCATGGGCAGGTGCGCGTCGACGAGCGGCAGCAAGGCCTTGATTCCGGCCGCCCGCGGGGCGAAGCCTTCGTAACGCAGCAAGGGGTTGAGCCACACCAGGCGCCGGCAGGAGCGGGCGAGGCGTTCCGCCTCGAAAGCGAGCTGGGAGGTATCTCCCAGCTCGAGTCCGTCGCTTGCCAGCAACACCGTCGGACTGCCTGCGAGTACCCGCCGCGCCCAGCGCCGGTTGAACTCGTGCAAGGCGGCGGCGATGCGGGTTCCGCCTTGCCAGTCGTCGACGGCGCGCACCGCCGCGGCCACCGCCACGTCGGGGTCGCGGGCGCGCAGCTCGCGGGTGATGTGGGTGAGCCGGGTGCCGAACACGAACGCGTGCAGGTCGTGCTCGCTGCGGCCGATCGCATGCAGGAAGTGGAGGAACATGCGCGAATAACTCGCCATCGAACCGGAGATGTCGATCAGCACCACGATCGGCTCCGGCCGGGTGCGCCGCGAGCGACGCGGCAAGAGCGCCAGCTCGCCCCCCCAACGACCGGAAAGCCGCAGCGCGGCCCGGACATCGATGACGCGGCCCGCGGCGCAGGAGCGGTGGCGCCGCGAGACCAGGTCTTCGAAGAAGGGGCTGATGCGTTCGACTAGGTGCCGCGCGGCCCGCCACTCGGCCGCACTCATGGTGTCGAAGTCGGCCTTGCGCAGCTGTTCGCGTCCGCTCCAGGTGAGCGCCGCGTCGATGTCGACCGACTCGCTGGGTTCGGGTTTGGTCGCCGCCGGTGGCTGCGGGAATAGTGCTTCGGCCAGGCGCCGGTTCTCGGCCAGCTCCGGCCTGGCAGCCTTCTGTTGGGAAGAAGGCAAGAGCATCTGCAGGATCCGACCGAGCAGGTCGGGGTCCTTCCAGAACAGATGGAAAGCCTGGTCGAAGATCAGCCGGTGCTCGGCGCGATCGACCAGACACGCCGCCAGTACCGCCCGGAAATCCTGGCGCGAGGCTATCCCCGCCACCCGCAAGGCCGCCAGCGCCAGCAACACCCGGTCGGTTCCGATCGGCAGGCCGGCCTGCCGCAAGACACGCGCGAAAAACACGACGTTGTCGGCCAAATGCCCCGCGGCCGGAGCCCGGAAATCGGGGTGAGACTCCATTTCCACCCGACCTCAGGCGACCTCGGCCCGGATTTTCTCCACCAGCCGCGCCGCCTCCGATCCCTGCATGCGTGCGATGTCGTCCTGATACTTGAGCAGCACGCCGAGGGTGTTGTTGACCGTCTCCGGGTCGAGCACCACGGCGTCGAGAGCAAGAAGGGCCCGCGTCCATTCGATCGTCTCGGCCACCCCGGGCAGCTTGTAGAGATCGATCCCGCGCAAGCTCTGGACGAAGCTCACCACCTGCTGCGAGAGCTTTGCCCCTGCGTCCGGCACCCGCCGCCGCACGATCGCCAGCTCGCGTTCGGCGCCCGGGTAGTCGACCCAGTGGTAGAGGCAGCGACGCTTGACGGCGTCGTGGATCTCACGTGTGCGGTTCGAGGTGATCACCACCACCGGTGGCCGTTCGGCGCGGACGGTCTTCCACTCGGGAATCGTGATCTGGTAGTCGGACAACACCTCGAGCAGATAAGCCTCGAACGGTTCGTCGGTGCGGTCGAGTTCGTCGATCAGAAGCACCGGTGGCAGCGGCTGCGGCAACAGCGCACGCAACAGCGGCCGCTCGATCAAAAAACGCTCTGAAAACAGGCTTTGCGCCAGCGCCTCGCGCGACTCGTGGCTGGCTTCGGCAAGCCGGATCTCGAGCATCTGCCGCGCGTAGTTCCACTCGTAGGCGGCGGCATTGATGTCCAGCCCTTCGTAACACTGAAGCCGGATCAGCTCGCCGCCCGTGGCGGCCGCCAGCACTTTGGCGACTTCGGTCTTGCCGGTGCCGGGTTCGCCTTCAAGGAACAGGGGTCGCCCGAGCTTGAGCGAGAGGAAAACCGCGGTCGCCAGCTGGCGGTCGGCAAGGTAGTCGTGGCGAGCCAGAAGCTCGGTCGTGGCGTCGATGGAAGCGGGGATCACGGGTTTCACTCGGGCACGCCGCCGCAGCGGCAGACGGGCCGGGCCCGCAGGCCCCCCCCCG
>JAEZVV010000116.1 GCA_023443095.1 Pseudomonadota bacterium | reverse complement strand
C
Organism: Pseudomonadota bacterium; assembly: GCA_023443095.1. Classification (GTDB taxonomy): domain Bacteria; phylum Pseudomonadota; class Gammaproteobacteria; order Burkholderiales; family Burkholderiaceae_F; genus JAEZVV01. The sequence goes on along the minus strand of JAEZVV010000116.1, from coordinate 6,420 downwards.
ACCGAAAAATAACTGCTCGCAAACAGCAGGGCGAAAGCCATCAGCGGCGCCGGCACGCCGCCGCGGATGCCGACGTCAAGAAACACCCCCATCAATGCCAGCACCTGCGACGACTGACTCACGAACAGGTAGTGGATCAATACGTAGAGCGCAACCAGGGTCAGGTAGGTCAGCGGCCACGACAGGCCGCCCAGGTTCGACGCCAGCCGCTGCCCAACGTACCCCATGAAGCCGAGTTCGTTGAGCTGGCCGCTCAAGGCGAACAGGACCGCAAGCCAGAGGAAAGTGGCGAGGGTGTCGCCCTGCGAGGCGATGTCGTCGACCGTCAGCACGCCGGTCAGAAGCAGCAGACCGAAACCGGCAAAAGCAATGCTGGTGACGTTGAGACCGAGAGCGCTGGCAAAGACCCAGCCGGCCTCCATGAGCGCAAACGCGACTGCGGTGATGCGTTCGTCGCGCGAGAGCGGGCCGGCCGCAGCCAGCGCCTGGCGCGCTGCCAGCGGCGCTGCGGGGGTCTCGCCGACCCCAGGCGGGTAGAGCCGCGCCACCACCCGCGGCAGCAGCAGGATGGCGGTCAGCGTCGGCACCGAAGCCACCAGCAGCCACTTGCCGAAGCTGATCTCGAGCCCGAACTGCTGCGCCACCTGGACCCCGATCGGATTGGCCGAGGTGGCCGTCATCCACAAGGCGGACGACACCGCCAGGCTCGCCATCGCGCAGAACATCAGGTAGCCGCCCAGGCGACGGCCTTCGGGATCGTCAGGGCGAGAGCCCGAGCCTTGCGCCACCGACAGGACGATAGGAAACAGGACCCCGCCCCGCGCGGTGTTGCTGGGAAAGGCTGGCGCAATCAGGGCGTCGGTGAGAACGATGCTGTAGGCCAGCCCGAGCGAGGACTTGCCAAAGCGGCTCACCATGAAGAGGCTGACGCGTCGCCCCAGCCCCGACTTGACGATCGCCTGCGCGACCAGGAACGCAATCACCACCAGCAACACGCTCGGGTTGGCAAAACCGCTGAAGGCCTTGGCCGCCGAGATCGTGCCGCTCATCTCTACGGCCGCCACCGCCAGCATGGTCGAAGTCAGCAGCGGAAACGCCCCCAGCAGGACCGACACGATGGCGGCGACGAAAATCGCGAACAAGTGCCAGGCGGGCTCGGTCACGCCGGCCGGCACCGGCGCAAACCAGATCCCCAGCGCCAGGGCAAACGGCGCGACTCGCTTGAGCAGCAGACGACGCGAGATCATGGTGCCTCTCCTGCCCGCACCCGCCCGGCCAAGCCTTGCGACTGGCCTTGCACCACGCCGTCGCCCGACTCGAGGACAAAGCGCCAGGCGAACTCGTACTGGCCGCTCGCGCCGGCGTAGCGGCCGCTGCCGCCGACGATCTGGCCGACGATCCGGTTGCCGGTCGCCGTGCCCTCACCTTTCAGTTCGCTGAAAACCTGGTCGCCGCGTTCGTCGGTCCACACCGCCCGCCCCACCATGCCGGTGCGGCTGTCGTTGAGGACGAGGGCCTCGGCCCGGAAACCGACCCCCGGCCGCGCCGGTCCTTCGAGCACGAGAGAACCGCTGAGCTTGGCGACCGACGCCCGCCGCCCCGGCCCCATCGCCATCACTTCGCGATTGCCGGCCGCGGTCCAGGTGCCGTGGAACTCGTGCCAGCCGGCGCTGGTCGCCGGCGGCGCGGCGGGCGGCGCAGTCGGCCCGCAGGCTGCCACCAGCAAGAGCGCGGACAAGGCGGCCACACGACACTCAAGGCCCGAGCACCGCGTCTTATCCCATCCGAGCTTCGGAAGGCGATCCATGAAAGGATTCCAGCGCCGGCAGCGGCGCAACCCAGGAACTCCTAGGTTGCGCCGACCGGCGGCGGGCAAGGTCGGGCCGCTACAACGCGCCCGCCCGAACTGAGGCTAGTGCTGGCCGCGGCGGTTTAGCCGCGGACCAGTTCCGGCGTGGTCACCGGACCGCGCCCGCTGTAGCGGTCGAGGGCCAGGTAGATCACCGGCGTGATGTAAAGCGTGACCGCCTGCGAAAAAACGAGGCCACCCACCACGGCTAGGCCGAGCGGCTGGCGCAGCTCGGCGCCGGCACCGATGCCCAGCGCAATCGGCAAGGCGCCCATCAGGGCCGCCAGCGTCGTCATCATGATCGGGCGAAAACGCAGGATGCAGGCCTCGCGGATCGCTTGCGGCGGACTCAGACCGCGATGACGCTGAGCGTCGAGCGCGAAGTCGATCATCATGATTGCGTTTTTCTTGACGATGCCGATCAGCAGCAAGATGCCGATGGTAGCGATCAGGGTCAGGTCCTGACCGAAAATCATGAGGGTGGCCAGCGCGCCCACCGCGGCCGACGGCAGGCCAGCCAGGATCGTGAGCGGGTGGATGTAGCTCTCGTACAAGACGCCGAGCAGGACGTAGATGACAAGCAGGGCCGAGAGGATCAGCACCGCCTGCTTGCCTTGCGAGCTCTTGAACACTGCGGCGTCGCCGCCATAGCGGGTGATGATCGTCGCCGGCATGCCCACGGCCTGGCGCGCCTGGTCGATGCGCGCGGTGGCGTCGCCCAGCGCCGCGCCCGGAGCTAGGTTGAACGACACCGTCACCGCCTGCAACTGACCGACGTGGTTGATCGAGATCGGGCCCACGCTGCGCTCGACCGTGGCGAAGCTCGACAGCGGCACCAAGGCGCCGCCCGAGGAACGCACATAGATGCCGCCCAGCGCCCGCTCGTCCTTCTTGGCCTCGGGCACAACTTCCATGATCACCTGATAGCTGTCGGTGGGCAGGTAGATGGTCGAGACCTGGCGCTCGCCGAACGCGCTGTAGAGTGCGCTGCGGATCGACTCGATCGACACGCCCAGGGTGTTGGCGCGGTCGCGGTCGATCTTGATCTGCGCCTGCAGGCCGCGCAGCTGGGCGTCGCTGGTCACGTCGCGAAACAGCGGGTCTCCGCGCAGCTGCTGTTGCAGCTTGGCCGCCCAGTCGTTGATCTCGTCGGCCTTCACGCTCTGCAGGATGTACTGGTACTGCGCCTTGCTCTGCCGCCCGCCGAGCTGCAGGTTCTGGATCGGCCGCATATAGACGCTGATGCCGGGCACTTCGCGCAGCTGGCGGCGCAGGCCTTCGACCACCTGCTTCATCGCCACCCGTTCGCTGCGCGGCTTGAGCGCCACAAACAGACGGCCGGTGTTCTGCGCACCGCTGCCGCCGTTAAACGAGCTCACCGAGGCCACGTTCGGATTGGCGCGGATCAGCGCCGCGACCCGCGCCTGGAGCTGGACCATTTCCGGAAACGAAGTGTCTTCCGCCGCTTCGGTGCTGATCGAGATCTGGCCGATGTCCTCTTCCGGAAAGAAGCCCTTGGGAATCAGCACCGCCAGCACGGCGGTGGCAATAAAAGTGGCGATCGCCACGGCCCACACGGTCTTGGGCCAGGCCAGCGCGAGGTCGAGCGTACGGGTATAGGCGGCCAGCAGCCGTTCGAAACCTCGTTCGGAAGCGCGCACCACGACGCCGGGCGGCTTCTTGTGCGCCTCGTCGGTCAGGAAGCGGCTGGCGAGCATAGGCACCAGGGTCAGAGAGACGAAGGCCGAGACCAGGATCGCGAGCCCCACCACCACCGCGAACTCGTGAAACAGCAGGCCGATCACCCCGGGCATGAAGAAGATCGGGATAAAAACCGCCACCAACGAAGTCGAGATCGAAACGATCGTGAAGCCGACTTCGCGTGCGCCCTTGAGCGCCGCCTGGAAAGGAGGCGTGCCGTTTTCCACGTGGCGGATGATGTTCTCGAGCACCACGATGGCGTCGTCGACCACCAGACCGACCGCCAAGGTGAGGCCGAGCAGGGACACGTTGTCGAGGCTGTAACCCAGCCCCCACAGCAGCGCCACCGCGCCCACCAGCGACACCGGCAGCGACAGCGCCGGAATCACGGTCGCGACGAAACGGCGCAGGAAAAGGAAAATCACCAGCACGACCAGGGCGACCGTTCCCATCAGCGTGAGGGTGACGTCGTGTAAAGCCTCGCGAATCGAGACCGAGCGGTCGTTGACCGGCGTCAGCGCCACCGACTGCGGCAGCTGGGCCTGCAGGGCCGGCAAGGCAGCGCGCACCGAGTCGACCACTCGCACCGTGTTGGCACCGGGCTGACGCTGGATCGCCAGGGTGATCGAGGGTTCGCCGTTGAGGTTGGCAAAACTCTTGGTGGTTTCGACGCTGTCTTCGACCGTCGCCACATCGCGCAGGCGCACCGGGTTGCCGTTGCGGACGCTGACGATCAGTTCGGCGAACTCGGCCGCGTTGCGCAGTTGGCGGTTGGCCTGCAGGGTGAGCGTCTGGCGCGGGCCGTCGAGCGTGCCGACCGGAGTATTGACGTTGGCCGCGCGCAAGGCGGCCGAGAGCTCGTCCAGGCCGATGTTGCGCGCGACCAGCGCTTCGGGCTGGACCCGCACCCGCACCGCGTAACGCTTGGCGCCGTAGATGCTGACCTGGGCCACTCCGCTCAGGGTCGACAAGCTGGGCGAGATCAGGTGTTCGGCGAAGTCCTGGAGGTCGGACGGCGACAGCGAAGGCGAGGTCAGAGCGATCAGCAGCACCGGGGCGTCGGCTGGGTTGACCTTGCGATACGAGGGCGGCACGGTCAAATCCTGCGGCAAGGACCGCTGCGCGCGCAGCAGGGCTGCCTGCACGTCGAGCGCTGCGCCGTCGATGTCTCTCCCCTCGTCGAACTCGAGCGTGAGCGAGGTGTTGCCCAGGGTGCTGGTCGAACTGATGAGGCTGAGTCCGGAGATCGTCTGGAACTGCTTTTCCAGTGGCAAGGCGACCGAGGTCGCCATGGTCTCGGGGCTCGCGCCCGGCAAGGTCGCGAAGACGTTGATCACGGGCGTGTCGTAACTCGGCAACGCCGCCACCGGGATGCTGCGATAACCGATCACCCCCGCAATCACGATCGCCAGGTTGAGCAACACCGTCATCACCGGACGGCGGATGAAGATCTCGGAGAAGTTCATGGCGCCTTGGCCTTCGCTGCGTCGGGGGCGGACGCGCGGGCAGCAGTCGGGGCCGGATCGACCTTGGCCGGCGCGACTTCACGTTCGACCACCGCGGCCTCCGGGCGCACGTTCTGGCGGCCGTCGAGCACGATTTTCTCGCCCGGCTTCGCGCCTGTGACCGCCGCCTGCTCGCCTTCGGCGTAGACCAGCTTGACCGGCCGCGCCACCGCCTTGCCGTCTTCGACCACGTAGACCAGGGTGCCGCGCGCGCTCTGGATCAACGCGGCCTGCGGCACCACCACCGCGTCCTTGAGCGTGCGCACGGTCAGACTCACCTTGGCAAAGGCGCCGGGCCAGAGCTTGGTTTCGCGGTTGTCGAAACGCGCCTTGAGCTTGATCGTGCCCGAACCGGCATCGACGGCGTTGTCGACGAAGCTGAGCCGTCCTTTGACGGTGCCGGCCTGCTCGGGCAGGGCCGCGCGCACCTCGGCGCCGCCGCCTTTCAGACTGTCGAGCACATCGCTCAGGTAGCGTTGCGGCACGCTGAAGGCAACGTCGACCGGATCGAGCTGGGTGATCGTCACCAGGCCGGTCTGGTTGGCCTGAACCAGGCTGCCCGGGTAGATCGCCACGGCTCCGACCCGCCCGGCGCTGGGCGCGACGATCTGCGAATACGACAAAGTCAGGCGCGCCGCCTCCAGCGCGGCCCGGTCGGCCGCCACCGCTGCAGCCTGGGAGTCGACCTGCGACTGGTTGGTGTCGACCGCCCCCTGCGACACGAAGCTCTTGGCCTTGAGCTCCTGGCTGCGCAGCAGCTGACGCTGGGCGTCGGCAAGCGATGCTTCGTTTTTGGCCATCTGCGCGCGCAGTTTGGCGACGTTGGCTTGGTCGGCCCGCGAGTCGAGCGTGAAAAGCCGCTCGCCGGTGCGAACGAACTGGCCTTCCTTGACGTGGACCGCGGTTACCAGTCCGGTCACCTGCGGCTTGACCTCGACACTGGCGAGCGCCACCACCGTGCCGGTGGCCTCAAGCGTGATCTCCATGTCGCGCTGAACGGCGAGCACCGTGGTGACGCTGACCGGTGCCGCGCCGGCGGGCCGGGACGCCGCCGACGCCGGCGCGGCAACCGTAGGCGCGTCGGCGCTCCGCTCACAAGCGGCCAGGAGCAGGGCCGAGCTCGTTGCCAATAGAAGAATCGAAGAACGGGGATTCATGAGAGGGCTGCAGGTGAGGCGATAGGTGGGGTTCGGGAAGCTGGCGGAGCTCAGGAATGGACGAAGCTGCGCCGCAGGATGTCGAGGGCTGCGCTCAGGGTCCGGATCTCGGGCGCGCTGCAGGCCTCGAGCGTGGCCGAAAGATCGACATGCGCACGCGCCCGGATCCGCTTGAGATGCTCCCGGCCGGCGCTGGTCACGGTCAGCA
>JAEZVV010000091.1 GCA_023443095.1 Pseudomonadota bacterium | reverse complement strand
CGGCCGCCCCCCCCGACCGCCTTCACACCCATCGCTAGCAGGAAGCTTCTTATGACCTCCCGTATCCGCACCCAAATCGCCGCTGCGCTGATTGCCTCCGTCGCCGCGCTGGCGGCCAGCCCGGCGTTCGCCGCCCCCGTCAGCATGGTCGGCACCATCACCACCATCACCCTCGCCCCCGACGGCAAGTCGGCGGTGGCCGTGCTCAAGAACGTCAAGACCGGCGAGGACGTCACCGTCCACATCAGCGACGACGAGACGCTCGACAAGTTCAAGGACAAACGCATCGTCGAAGGCGACGAGATCCGTTCCAAATACGAGAACGACGGCGGCAAGAACCAGAGCAAGTCCTTCCGCAAGTCGGCCGGCTGCTGAGTTAGGCAAGCGAGTGCCTTACATGCGACTGCTCCGCCTTCTGATCGTCCTGCTCGGCCTGGGCTGGTCCGTGGCCCAGGCCAAGGACCACCCCGGCCGCGACTACATCCTCGAGAACGGCTACCAGGGCCCGCAGACCTGCGAGACCTGCCACCCGGGCAAGGCCAAGGAATTCACCACCACCGTGCACTGGAAACACGCGTCCAAGGTCGACAACGTCGACGGCGTCAAACCCGGCACGGAAATCGGGATGAAGAACCGCATCTACACGATGTGCAACGGCAACGACATCGTGAACAAGCTGAAGGAGACCCCGCCCAACGACAAGGGCAAGACCAAGTTCACGGGCTGCAACACCTGCCACCCCGGCGCCAACGCCAACGATGTCGGCACCACCGGCCCCAAGGCCGAGGCTTCGATCGACTGCCTGCTGTGCCATTCGGCCAAATACGATTTCCGCAAGCGCAGCTTCACCAAGCTGGCCGACGGCAGCGTCGCCATCGGGCAGGACCGCAGTACCGAGGCCGCCGCCAACCTGGGCCGGCCGAGCAACAAGACCTGCATGACCTGCCACGAGTCTGCCGGCGGCGGGGTGATGGTCAAGCGCGGCCTGGCGATGAACGCCGAGAACGACGTGCATGCGGCCAAGAAGATGGCGTGTATCGACTGCCACGTGGTCAAGAACCACAAGTTCCCCACCGGCTTCGACCCCAACAACTGGGCGCACGACGGCGAACGGGTTTCGTGCAGCCAGTGCCATACCGAGCAGCCGCACAAGGACGCTCAGCTCGACCGCCACACCGCCAAGATCGCCTGCCAGACCTGCCACATTCCCAAGACCGGAGGCGCCACCGCCAAGGACTTCACCAAGTGGGAGAAACACGGCAACGGCTTCTGGGAGCCTTCGACCCTCACCCGCGAAGTCAACGAAACCACGCCGGTCTACGCCTGGTTCAACCTGAAGGTGGCCAACCGGCCGGACTTCATCGGCCCCAAGGGCAGCCGCGCCGACGGCAAGATCTATCCCTTCAAGATCTTCCAGGGCAAGGCCTATTTCAACAAGAAAAACGGCGAACTGCTGGCGATGGACTTCGCCCAGCCCATGGCCACCGGCGACACGCTCGCGGGTGTGGCTTCGGCGGCCAAGACTCTCGGCATCAAGGACTACGTCCCGGTGCCGGGCTGGCAGACGATCTACTTTGCCAGCAGCCACCAGGTCGCACCCAAGGGCAAGTCGCTGTCGTGTTCGAACTGCCATGCCCCCAACGGCGTGCTCAACTTCAAGCAGCTCGGCTACAGCGACAAGGAGATCGCCAAGCTGACCCGGCCCGAGCTCTACTTCGAGCGCGTGCTCAAGCAGCAGAAGGACTGAGGCGCCAGACGCGTTTCGATTGCAGAGGGGCGGCCGTGGGCCGCCCTTTTTGCTGGCGGTCTTCGGCCCGGTCAAGCGGCCGCGGCGCGGCGCGGGTTAGGCTGCGGGCTTCGAACCGCCGTGGTGTGGCCGCGATGAAGACCCTGGGACTGATCGGGGGCATGAGCTGGGAATCCACCGTGCCCTATTACCGCCAAATCAACGAGACCGTGAAGGCCGAACTCGGCGGCCTGCATTCGGCGCGGCTGCTGCTCTACAGCGTCGACTTCGCCGAGGTCGAACGTCTGCAGCACGCGGGCGACTGGGACGGAGCCGGGCAGATGCTGGCCGACATCGCCCGCCGGCTCGAAGGCGCGGGCGCCGAAGCCATCGTCATCTGCACCAACACCATGCACAAGCTCGCGCCGCAGGTACAGGCCGCGACCCACATCCCGCTGCTGCACATCGTCGACGCCACCGCCACGGCAATCCGCGCCGCCGGCATGAAGCGGGTCGGCCTGCTCGGCACCCGCTTCACGATGGAACAGGACTTCTACCGCGGCCGCATGAGCCAAGAGTTCGGCATCGAATGCCTGGTGCCGCCCGCGGCCGAACGCGAGATCGTGCACCGCGTGATCTACGACGAGTTGTGCCAGGGCCGCATCGAGCCGGCTTCGCGCGCCGAGTACCGCCGCGTGTTGCAAGGCCTGGCCGAGGCCGGAGCCGAGGGCGTGATCCTGGGCTGCACCGAAATCTCGCTGCTGGTTTCGGCCGAAGACTCGCCGGTGCCGTTGTTCGACACCACCGCACTGCACGCGAGAGCGGCGGGTTTGTGGGCGGTGAGGAACTGAGGCGGGCGGCTGTCGGTCAAACTTTCTCCCAGAACCGCATAAGCACTCGCTGGAAACGCGACGACCCGGATGGGCCGTGGCCCGAGCTCAAGCCTTAGGCAGAACACACGCTTCACCACCGTCGTCCATCTCTTAGGAAGGTCGCCATGGCCAAGTACCTGATCTCCTTTCCCAGTGCAGCGATGGTCGCGCCCGAGGGCGAGTGGGAGGTGGTGGGCCGCGACGCGCACGCCGTGATCGAAGAGGCGAAGGCCGCTGGCGTTTACCTCTTCGCCGGCGGCATCGACGAAGACGTGCCGCCCGTGCTCGTCTCGGCCGACGGCTCCGTCGCCGAGGGCGGCTACCCGTGGGCGCCGTCGCTTGACGGCGGCTTCACCGTGCTGGAACTGCCCTCGCGCGAGGAAGCCGTCGCATGGGCGGCACGCATTGCGAAGGCCTGCCGGTGCCAGCAAGAGCTGCGCGTCTTCGGTTCTGACCCGCGGTCCTGAGGGCGTTGTTGACGTGGCAGAGAACGCGCAGCCTGACAGTCCATTCAAGTCGACGCCGCTCCGCGGCGCGGCTTGAAGTAAACGGGTTGGAAGGGGCTGCCAGGTCGCGTACTGTCCGTGCCCCGCGGACGTATATCGCCCCGGTGACATGATTGACTGGCCTTTCGTGTCCCTACCCAACTGGGACCGTGCCCGGCGGAGCCAAACGCTTGGCCGGCTCTTCCGTGATATGGCTGGCGAGCAGCGCAGAGAAGGCCTCCAGCGCAGCGTGGCGCGACTTGTCCCGGTGCCAGACGAGCAGGGTCCGGGCCTGCGCCACCGCGGGCGGCGTGGGGTGGGTGCGCAAGCTACCGGCGGCTAAGTGGGGGCCGAGCACCGAGCGTGGCAACAAACCCACTCCCATGCCGGCGGCGATGCAGCCGAGGATGGCGTCGATGGTGCCGAACTCGTTGACGCGGGCCACGGGAATGCCGCTGGCCCTCATCCAGTCGAGCAGCCGCTGCCGGTAGCTGCAGCCGTCGCGGAAGGTGAACAGGTCGATCGGGCCGCGGGCGGCGATCGCGGTGGCGCTGTCGAGCGTGGGCCAGTCGGCCGCGCTGATGAGCGCCAGTTCCTCGTCGACGGCCGTGTGCGAGGCCAGTTGCGGATGCGAGATCGGAGCGGCCACCAGGGCCGCATCAAGCCGGTGCTGCAGGACCCCGGTTATCAGCTCGGCGGTAGGGCCGGCCGAGAGCTGGATCTCGACCCCGGGGTGTTCGACACGGAAGCGGGCAAGGACGGCCGGCAGCCGGGCCGCGGCGGTGGTCTCCATGGTGCCCAGGCGCAAGACGCCGCGCGACGTGTCGAGGGCACGCACCGCGGCCGTGGCTTCGTCGGCGAGTGTCAGCAGACGGTCGGCGTAGTCGCTCAGCAGCCGTCCGGCCGGGGTGATGACCAGGCGGCGGTTGATGCGGTCGAAAAGCGGCGTTCCCAGTTCGTCTTCCAGCTGGCGGATCCGGGTCGTGACGTTCGATTGCACCATGTTGAGGCGCTCCGCTGCGCGAGTCACCAGACCTTCTTCGACGACGGCGCGAAAAATGCGCAGGGCAGCGAGATCCAAGGCAGTTCTCCAAACGCGATTTTATGAATCACAATAAATCATTTTTATAGAACAAGGCTTGCGTTTAGCCTTGGCCCTCGAGTTCCCTGGAGACGCAAGAGTTCATGAGGTCCGAACACCCGACGGGCGTGGTCCCGATCCCCGCCCGTTCGCTGGGCGGCTTGCTGGCGGCGGGCCTGCTGGCCCTGCTGCTGGCCATGGGAATCGGCCGCTTCGGCTACACCGCCTTGTTGCCGCAGATGCACGAACAGGGCTGGCTGACGGTCCACGACGGCGCGCTCCTGGCGGCGGCCAACTACCTGGGTTACCTGCTCGGCGCGGTGTGGGCGGCGTTGAGCCGCCGCGCCGACTCGTCGCGCCGCCTGCTGATCGGCCTGGTGGTGAGCGTGTCCACCACCTGGGTCATGGGGGCGATGGGGCAGCTCGACCTTGGCCTGGCCGTGTGGTGCGGCGTGCGCGGACTGGCCGGCGTGGCCAGCGCCTTCGTCTACGTCTATTCGACCGGAATCGTCTTGCGGCGCCTGGCGGAACTGGGCGGGGCGGGCTGGAGCGGAGTGCACTACCTCGGCGTGGGGGCGGGCATCGCCGTTTCGGCCCTGGTGGCGCAGGCCATGCTCGGTCACGGCAGCGCCGCCGAAGGCTGGTATGGCCTGGGTGCCATCGCGGCCGTTGCGGCGCTGGCCTCGGCAAGCCGCCTGGTGCCGGCGGGCCGCTTGGCCTTGTCGGCGCACGAGGCCGCCGCGATCGACCGCGGCGCGGCCGCGGATCGGCCGCTGGGCTGGCTGGCGGCGGCTTATGGCGTCGCCGGCTTCGGTTACATCGTCAACATGACTTTCCTGCCCCTGATGCTGCGCGGGGGCGAGACCGCGGATTCAGCCCTGGGCGGCTGGCTGCTGGTCGGCCTGGCGGCAATGCCGGCGACGGTTTTGTGGATGTGGCTGGCTTCGCGCTGGGGCAGTTACCCGGCGCTGATAACCTGCACTTTGCTGCAGGCCGTGGGGGTTGCGCTGCCGGTGCTGGTGGCGGGAACCCCGGCCGCCTTGATCGGCGCCGTGTTGCTTGGCGGCACTTTCATGGGCATCGCCGGCCTGGCGCAATGGCTGGCCCGGGTGCCCGACCCCGAGCGCAGCGCGCGCCGGATCGGCTTGATCACCGCCTTGTACGGTGGCGGTCAGATCGCCGGCCCCGCCCTGGTGGCGCTGCTGGGGCGGGGGGAAGACTTCCGCATTCCGGTCCTCGCCGCCGCCGCCGCGCTGCTGGCGGGCGCGGCTCTATTCGAGGTTTCGCGCCGTGTCGAACGGCTGGGCTGATTTCATCAACAGGAGCAAAGACATGCCTTACGTCAACATCAAGATCACGCGCGAAGGCGCAACGGCCGAACAAAAGGCGCGGCTGATCGAAGGGGCGACCGCGCTGCTGCGCGACATCCTTGGCAAGAACCCCGCGACGACGGTGGTCGTGATCGACGAGGTCGATACCGACAACTGGGGCATAGGCGGAGAAACCGTCACGGTGAGGCGAGCGCGAGGCAGTTGATGCGGGCGGGCTGTGGCTGAGAGGCTGTAGTGCTGGACAAGGGGCGGCTCACGGGGCCGCCCTTTTTTTGTCGCGATGAGCGCGGCTTGAGTGCGCGGTGCGCGATGTCGCGGGCAATACGCATCCGGTCGCGAAGCGGCGACCAAGCAGGATGCAGCGCGGCCGCATGAGCAAAGAGTTCGGCCTCGAACGCCGGGTGCCGGATACCGCTGTGTGCAGTCAGTTGTAGTTGTGCAAGAAAAGGGGATGACCAGAAACAACAAGTTCGGCCGCCTAGCCGTGCTTAAGGGAACTTATGGGTTGCAGTTTCCTGCTGTCAGGAATAAAAACGGATCCGCTTGCCTTCGGCAAGTCACTTCCCTAGCCATTTCTATCCAGGTTTATGTTGGAGATTGCAGTAATCCGATAGCCCTGAACTCCGCCTCGGCAGAGTTGTTGGGTTATCGACGCGTACCAAGCTCGAGTCGGCCGTCTAAGCGGTGGCTCGTTGATACACGCCTTGATTACTGCTTCCAACATGAACATTTCAAAACCGGAACAGCGCACGCTTCATGCGCTTGCCCAGGGCGGCCGCATCGTCCTGCTGCGTGACGCCGACTTCCGCCTCATTGCAGCCGAATGCCATACCCGCGAAGGGATGGTTTTGTCCGACTGCACGCTTGCCGTTTTTATCAAGCTCAAAGCGAAGCGTTTGATTCGCTCTGTCGGGAGCCGCCCGTACGAGATCAACCGCGCCGGTCTGCGCGCGGTCCGGCCTCAACTGAACAATCGCTGACGGCCGGCCGCATCCATTTTCGGGCCGAGCGACAGGCCCTCAAGCCTAGGAACATCATGCATATCATCTTGCGCGAAGAAGAAAGCGCCGACGTCGATGCCATCGCCCGGCTGACCCGCCTGGCGTTCGCGGACATGGAGTACTCCAGCCACACCGAGCAGTTCATCGTTCATGCTCTGCGGCGAGCGGGGCAGTTGAGTCTTTCGCTGGTGGCGGTGGACGGAGAAAAACTCGTGGGCCATGTCGCGTTTTCTCCGGTCGACATCTCGCTGGCGGCCGGTGACTGGTACGGACTTGGCCCGGTCTCGGTGTTGCCCGATTGGCAGGGTCAGGGCGTAGGTTCGCGCCTCATACTCGACGGGCTGGCTCGGCTGCGGGCCATGGGGAGCGCGGGTTGCGTGCTCGTGGGTGATCCGGCTTACTACAGGCGTTTTGGCTTCAGAGCTTGGCCGGGGCTGGCTACGCCCGGGGTTCCGCCGGTCTATTTCCTCGCCCTGCCTTTCGGTGAAGACCGCCCCCTTGGGGAGGCGGTGTTCCATCCCGCTTTCGAAGCCGTCTGTTAGTTCTTAAATCCGGTGACAAGCCCCGCCCTGAAAGGGCGGGGCTTGTTTGTTAACGATGCGCGTCTCTAGAACAGATATTAGTGCCGGAGGCTGAATTACTCCCGCTTATCGCCACGAAGCATACCAGGGCAGGTGTAATCCCTGTTCAAACTTTTTTGGTGCCAAATTTATACTGGAACATTGATTTTCGGACGCGCCCCTTGTCGGCGGTAGTGGAAAATGGAAAGCGAAGAGCGGCTGACCTGGAAAGCATATCTCTCGCTGGCGTTCGCGATTCTATTTTTCTCAGGGATATTCCAGTCGGCGAGCGGGAACTGGGCCTGGCTGCGGGCCTTCGATTTCAATACCTTGGCCGGGCGTTTTGGTTGCATCGACGCGGGTGCGGGGTGTCTGTCCAACTTCGCCGGCCATGGCAGCTTTGGCGCCAGCGCCGGGCTGGTGCTGGGCTTGCAGCTGGTGCCGGCGGTGATGCTGGCGCTGGGGGCAATCGCCCTGATCGAGCGCGGCGGGGCTTTCGAGGTGGCGCGCCGGCTGCTGTCCCCTTATCTGCAGAAGATGCTGGGCCTGCCAGGGGAAAGCGCGGTGATCATGGTCAGCTCGCTTCAATCGACCGACGCGGCGGCCGTGATGACGCGGGGTATGGCGGAGCAGGGCCAGATCGACGAAGACCAGCTCACCGTGCTTGCGATGTGGCAGTTTTCCGCCAGCGGACCACTCATCAATTTCTTCAGCAGTGGCCCCATTCTTTTCCCTCTCCTGGCGGTTCCGGTTGCCGTTCCTCTGCTGGTGATCCTGATTTTCAAGTTTGTCGGCGCTAATGGCTTGCGGCTTTATTTCAGCTTGAGCAGGCGGCGGCGGTGACGCGCTCGCGCTGGGAAGATTGCGCGGCACTGGTCGAGTGTTTCCAGGCCGGTGCGCGACGTGGCCTGACGATAGCGCTTAACACCATCCTGCCGGGGGTGGTCCTGGCCTTTGTTCTGATCCAGGCCTTGTCGGTGTCGGGTGGATTGAGTCTGATCGGTCGGGGTCTGGGGCCGATCATGGGGTGGTGGGGCCTGCCCGGCGAAGCGGCGATGGTCCTGGTCGCGGCTGCCCTGAGCATCAGCGGTGCGGCGGGAACCATCGTCGGTCTGTTCGCTGCCGGTCAGCTGGACGCGCTCCAGGTCAGCATACTGACGCCGGCGATATACCTGATGGGGGCGCTGATCCAGTTTGCCAACCGGGTGCTGGGAACCGCGCGGGTTGCCCGCGCCTACTGGCTGCCGATGATGGCGATCTGTATTGCCAACGCGCTTCTTGCCATGAGTCTGATGCGGGTCCTCGTGGCCTGGCTGTGAGAAAAAAACACGCGAAAGGTGGTGAGCCTTTCGCGTGCTGATGCGCTTGGACTTTTTAGGCTTTCAGGACGCTATTGGCAGCGATGTAGCCGAAGACCAGTCCCTTGTTGAACGCGGTGGCTGACAAGTAGGTCTTGCCGTGGAAACCGCCGGTGACTTCGCCGGCTGCGTACAGGCCCTTGATTTTGTTGCCGAAGACGTCGATGACCTCGGTCTTGCCGTTGATCTTGACGCCGCAATACGTGGCGAGCAGGACGGCCGTGCCCGGGAACACGTAGAAAGGTCCGTTCTCGATCTTGAGCAGAGCCCCCACCTTGCCGGCCTGGTTGGTACGGCCGAAGAGGGAATCCTTGCCGGCTGCAACGTCCTTGTTGTATTGGGCCACCGTCGCCTCGACCACGTCGGGATTCAGCCCGGCCTTTTGCGCTGCCTCGCGGATCGTGCTGCCCTTGAACACCAGGCCGCGTTCTTCGCTCTGCAACACGCTGCCGTTGTTGCGCTCCGCCTTCAGCGATTCCTGCCGGATCGGTTCGTCGTAGATGCAATAACCGATGCCGCCTTCCTGTTCGAGCACGTAGTCGCCCACGTCCTTCTTAGGGATGGACTCGTTGACAAAACGCTTGCCCGCCTTGTTGACGACGATGCCGCCGCGCCAGTAGGGGTAGGCCGAGTCGCTGATCGTGGTGGGCTGGGTGTTGAAGGCGAAAGTCGCCTTGATGTAAGGCATGTCGGCGATGTCGCAGCCATAGGCCTGGGCCATTTTCAGGCCGTCGCCGTCGGAGCCGAGACCGCAAATCGTCAAGGTGTTGGCCATGCGCGGCACGTATTGAGCCAGCATCTTCTTGTTGCGGGCAAAACCGCCGGAGGCAAGCAGCACGCCGCGTTTGCCGCGCAAGCTCATGGTTTTGTTGCCGCGCTTGGCGAAGACACCGACGATGGTCTTGGTCTTGTCGTCGTAGGCCAGGCGTTCGGCGGCGGTGCGGGTCATGATCTTGACGCCGTTCTTGGTGGCGTAGTCGCGCAAGCCGTTGATGATGCTGGGCGGGTCGAGCTGGACGTTGCGCTTGACGCTGGCCGAGCCGGTCATGTGTTCGGAGTTGTATTTGCCGCCGTGCGACATGAACCAGTTGTAGACCTCGAGCTGGTGATCGCAGAAGGCACGCACCACGTCAGGCTCGTTGACGTTGCCTCCGGTTTCCATGATGTCTTTGTACAGCAGCTCGGCGGAGTCTTTGATGCCCTGCTTCTTCTGCAGATCGGTGCCGGCAAAAGCCGAACCGCCGCCGCAGATGATGCTCGAGCCGCCGACGGTCGGCATCTTTTCGAGCACGACGACCTTCAGGCCCTTTTCGGCCGCGTGAGCGG
>JAEZVV010000173.1 GCA_023443095.1 Pseudomonadota bacterium | reverse complement strand
GGCCAGTTATGTGCAGGCGATGGGGCGGGTGCTCGAGGTATTGGGCGAGGTCGACGACCCGGGCATGGAAATCGAGATTGCGGTGCGCAAGTTCGCCGTGCCGCATGTCTTCCCTGACGCTGCCCTGGAGCAGGCCGAGGCCCTGCCCGACGACGTGACCTCGCGCGATCTGCGCGCCCGCATCGACCTGCGCGACGTGCCGTTAGTGACGATCGACGGCGAAGACGCGCGCGACTTCGACGACGCCGTCTACTGCGAGCCCATGAAAGGCCGCAAGAAGGGCTGGCGCCTGATCGTGGCGATCGCCGACGTGTCTCACTACGTGCGCCCGGGCGACGCGCTCGACGCCGAGGCGCAGAACCGTTCGACCTCGGTGTATTTCCCGCGGCGAGTGATCCCGATGCTGCCGGAGAAGCTCTCCAACGGCCTGTGTTCCCTCAACCCCGAGGTCGACCGCTTGGTGCTGGTATGCGACTGCGTGATCTCGGCCAAAGGTTCGGTCGATGCCTACCAGTTCTACCCGGCAGTGATCCACTCGCATGCGCGGCTCACCTACAACGAGGTGTGGGAAGCGCTGTCGGTGCCGGGCAGCAAGGCGGGCGAACGTCTGGCGCACGTCTTGCCGCAGTTGACCCATCTGCACGGCCTCTACGAAACCCTGGTCGAGGCCCGCGGCACGCGCGGGGCGATCGAGTTCGAGACCACCGAGACCTATATCGTGTGCGACCCCAACGGGCGCATCGACAAGATCGTGCCGCGGGTGCGCAACGACGCCCACCGCCTGATTGAGGAATGCATGTTGGCGGCCAATACCTGCGCTGCCGATTTCCTGGCTCGCAACAAGCAGGCGTCGCTCTACCGCGTTCACGAGGGGCCGACTCCCGAGCGGCTCGAGACGCTGCGCACGCTCCTGAAGAGCCTGGGCCTGGCGCTTGAGGGGGGGGACGATCCCGAGCCGGCCGACTACTCGCGCCTGCTCAAGCAGATTCAGACCCGGCCCGATGCGCAACTGCTGCAGACGGTATTGCTGCGTTCGATGCAGCAGGCGGTCTACACGCCGCATAACGCCGGTCACTTCGGCCTTGCCTACCCGGCCTATACGCATTTCACGTCACCCATTCGGCGTTACCCGGACCTGCTGGTCCACCGCGCGATCAAGAGCGTGCTGGCGGGCAAGCCCTATGTGCCGCAGCTGCTGGCGACTCCTGACGCGGCGCTGGCCTCGCGCAGCGCGCGTTCGCTCAACCGCGGCGTGGCGGCGCTCGCCGCAGCGGGCAAGGCCGACGCCAAGGCGGGCAAGGAGAGCGGAGCCACGCCGACTTGGGAAAAACTCGGGCTGCTCTGTTCGGCCAACGAACGGCGTGCCGACGAAGCCTCGCGCGATGTCGAAGCCTGGCTCAAGAGCTATTTCATGCGCAGCCGCGTCGGCGAAGCTTTTTCCGGCACGGTATCCTCGGTGGTCCCCTTCGGCATTTTCGTTGTGCTCGACGATCTGTTTGTCGAAGGATTGGTACACGTCTCCGAGCTCGGCTCGGAATATTTCCTGTTCAACGAGGCTCTGCACGAGTTGCGCGGCGAGCGCACGGGTTTGCGCTTCCGCCTGGGCGATCGGGTGAATGTGCAAGTGGCTCGCGTCGATCTCGAGGCGCGGCGCATCGAGTTCAAACTCGAGCGCCCCACCGACCGCAAGACGCTGCTCGCCGGCTCTGCCGAACCTCGAACCAAACCCACGAAGAAGGGCGAAAGCGTCGACGAGCGTCGCGCGCGCAAGGCGGCGGCGGTCTCGCGCAAGGCCCAGCCGCGGGTGAGCAAGCCGGCCGGCAAACGCAGCGCGGGCGCCGAGCCCAAACGAAGTTCCAAGAAACGGTCACGCTAAATGGCAAAGAAAGTTGTTCTCGCAGGTTTCCACTCGGTCAGTGCGCGCCTGCGTCATTCCCCCGCTTCGATCGAAGTGGTTTATGTCGACGCCACCCGGCGCGATGCCCGCATGCGCGATCTGCGCGCCCGGATCGAAGCCGCCGGCGTGAAAACCATGGCGGCCGACGCCGCGCGTCTGGCCGGCCTCGCGGGCGAAGTGCCGCACCAGGGTGTGGTGGCTTTGGCGGCCGAAGTCGATGCAGCCATGGACTTCCATGATCTGCTCGACGCCATCACTCCGCAGAGCCTGATCCTCGTGCTCGATGGCGTGACCGACCCGCGCAACCTCGGTGCCTGTCTGCGGGTGGCCGATGCCGCCGGCGTGCAGGCGGTGGTGGCCCCGCGCGACCGCTCGGCCGGGCTGACGCCGGCGGCGCTGAAGGCCGCGGCGGGGGCGGGCGAAACCGTGCCTCTGGTCAGCGTGACCAACCTGGCGAGCGCCATCGTCGAACTGCAGGACGCTGGCGTTCACGTCGTGGGGGCGGCGGGCGAAGCCAGCGCGACCCTGTACGAGGTCGATCTCACTGGCCCGATCGCCTGGGTCCTCGGGGCCGAAGGAGCGGGGCTGCGTCGCCTGACCCGCGAGCGCTGCGATCAACTGGCCTCGATTCCGCTGGCCGGCCATGTCGAAAGCCTCAATGTATCGGTGGCAACTGGCATCTGCCTGTTCGAGGTGGTGCGCCAGCGGCGCATGCCCAAGGCGGCAGGCAAGGGGAAACGCCCCTAATTATCTGGTCCGCTGCGTTCGGCAAGTCGGCTCCGCGACGGGGCGCAGCGACCTGCCGAACGCCGGATTCTGTCGGGTTTGCCGCGGCGCTCGGTATCCGGTTAAAATCACCGGCTTTCCAAGCAAGCCCTTGCCACACCGGAGACGCCCTGGGTGGCTTTATCCACAAGGAGGTTCAATGCGTCACTACGAGATCTGTTTCATCGTGCACCCCGATCAGAGCGAGCAAGTGCCCGCCATGATCGAGCGCTACAAGACCCTTGTCACCGCCCAGGGCGGCCAGATGCACCGCATCGAAGACTGGGGCCGTCGTCAACTGGCGTACCCGATCGAGAAGCTGGTCAAGGCCCACTACGTGCTCATGAACATCGAGTGCGACGGCAAGACGCTCGAGGAAATCGAGAACGGCTTCCGCTACAACGACGCCGTGCTGCGTCACCTGACGATCAAGATGAAGAAGGCCGAAACCTCGCCCTCGCCGATGATGAAGATCGTCGAAAAGGAAGAGGCCAAGAAGGCCGCTGCGGAAACCACCGCGGCCCAGCCGGCCTAAAGCTGAAGGTGGCTAGATAGGAGTGAATCGGCTCGCCATTTCCGCCGTCCCGGTCGAACGCACCGTGCTGCGCTACACGCCAGCCGGAATCCCCGTCGCAGAGCTTAGCCTGCGTTTCGAGGGCGTAGCGACCGAAGCCGGCGCGGAACGGCAACTGGGATTCGAGTTCGCCGCGATCGCAATGGGGCCAGTGGCCACGGCGATCAACGAGGAACCGCTCGGACAGCCGCTGGCCCTCAACGGGTTCATCGCTCCTCGCAGCCGCCGCTCGCAACGCTTGATCGTTCACATCACGGAATACGAAAAAGGAGTCTGATATGGCTTTTGGTGCCAGGGGTAAGGGCAAGGGCAAGCCGCGCCGTGCCAACCAACAAAACGCGCTGTTCAAGCGCAAGAAGTTCTGCCGTTTCACCGTCGAAGGTGTTGAGTACATCGATTACAAGGACGTCGACACGCTGCGCGACTTCCTGCAAGAAAACGGCAAGATCATGCCGGCCCGCCTGACGGGCACGAAGGCGATCTACCAGCGCCAGCTCGACACGGCCATCAAGCGCGCCCGCTTCCTTGCGCTGCTGCCGTACACCGACAACCACTAAGCGGGAGATAGACTCATGCAAATCATCCTGCTCGAAAAGGTTGTCAACCTCGGTCAACTGGGCGACGTCGTCAAGGTCAAGGACGGTTACGCGCGTAACTTCCTGATCCCCCAGAAGAAGGCCAAGCGCGCCACCCAGGCCGCGATCGCCGAGTTCGAAGCGCGTCGCGCCGATCTGGAAAAGGCTCAGGCCGAACGTCTGGCGGCCGCTCAGGCCGTCGGCGACAAGCTCGCCGGCACGAACGTCCGCATCGCCGCCAAGGCGGGCGTGGACGGCCGTCTGTTCGGCTCGGTGACGAACTCGGACGTGGCCGAAGGTCTGGCCAAGCTGGGCTTCGAAATCCACAAGTCGCAAGTTCGCACCCCGCTGGGCGCGATCAAGACGGTGGGCGAGTTCCCGCTGCAGATCGGCCTTCACAGCGATGTCGTGGTGGATATCACCGTGACCGTCGTGGCCGAAGCGGCCTAAGCAGTCAAGCTTGAAGAAAGGCGGCGGGATATCCCGCCGCCTTTTTTTGGCCCTCACGGCGGTATAGTCGTGATCCGGGCCGCAATCGCTGGCCACCTCTTTTCCCGAAGCCGACCGTGAACCAGCCGATGGTGGATCCGCAACTTGCCGCGATCCGCACGCCTCCTCATTCCATCGAAGCCGAGCAATCGATCCTCGGCGGACTGCTCCTGGACAACGCCGCGTTCGACCGCGTTGCCGACATGGTGCGGCCGTCCGACTTCTACCGACTCGACCACCGCCTGATCTTCGAACACATCTCCAAGCTGATTTCGGCCAACAAGCCGGCGGACGCGGTGACGGTGTACGAATCGCTGCAGAACGCTGCCAAGAGCGAAGAGGCGGGCGGTCTGATGTACCTCAACTCGCTGGCGCAGAACACGCCGTCAGCGGCCAACATCCGGCGTTACGCCGAGATCGTGCGCGACCGCTCGATCCTGCGCCAGCTCGTCACGGTGGGCGACGAAATCGCCACCAGTGCGCTGGCGCCGCAAGGCCGGGACACCAAGCAGATCCTCGACGAGGCCGAGAGCAAGGTTTTCCAGATCTCGGAGGGGGCCTCCAAGGGGCAGACCGGCTTTGTCGTGATCGAGCCCCTGCTCACCCAGGTGGTCGAGCGGATCCAGGAGCTCTACGAACGTTCGAACTCGTCCGACGTGACGGGGGTGCCTACCGGCTACATCGACCTCGACGGCAAGACCTCGGGCCTGCAGCCGGGCGATCTGGTGATCGTGGCCGGCCGCCCGTCCATGGGCAAGACCTCGTTCGCGCTCAACATCGGCGAACACGTGGCGATCGATCAAGGGATGCCGGTCGCCGTGTTTTCGATGGAAATGGGCGCCGACCAGCTCGCGCTGCGCATGCTCTCGTCGACCGGGCGGCTCGACCAGCAACGGCTGCGCACCGGTCGTTTGATCGACGAAGACTGGCCGCGCCTGACCGCCGCGATCCAGAAGATGCACGACGCGCCGATTTACATCGACGAGACCCCGGCCCTCAGCTCGCTCGACCTGCGTGCCCGTGCGCGGCGCCTGTCGCGCCAGTGCGGCCAGCTGGGTCTGATCATCATCGACTACCTGCAGCTGATGAGCGGCAACGGCGGCGGCGAGAACCGCGCCACCGAGATCTCGGAGATCTCGCGCGGTCTGAAGGGGCTGGCCAAGGAGCTCAAGGTGCCGGTGATCGCTCTGTCGCAGCTGAACCGCTCGCTCGAGCAGCGCCCCGACAAGCGCCCGGTGATGTCCGACCTGCGCGAATCCGGTGCCATCGAGCAGGACGCCGACGTGATCCTATTCATCTACCGGGACGAGGTCTACAACCCGGACACCAACGACAAACACATTGCCGAGATCATCATCGGCAAGCAGCGTAACGGCCCGATCGGGCGCGTCCACCTGCGTTTCGACGGCATGTTCACCCGCTTCGAAAACCTCGCCGGTGGTTATCAGGGATCCCAGTCTTTCGAATGAAATCAATGTCACCCGAAGTGCGTCGCCGCCATCGCTCCCTGCGCGCGTTGGCCCGTCGACTCCTGCCGGCCGACCGCCGCCTGTTTGCCCTGCTCGACCAACAGGCGGCGCTGGTGGTCGAGGCGTCCGACGCGCTGGTGGCCCTGCTTGCCGATCCCAGTGACGGCCAGGGCCGAGTGCGGGCGATCGAAGAGCTGGAAAAACGTGGTGACCGCGTCCAGCTCGAAGTCATGGCTCAGATCGGCGCGGCCTGGCTGCCGCCGTTTCCGCGGCCGCTGGTGCACGGCTACGTGAACCGGATGGACGACGTGCTCGACGTGATCGAAGACGCGGCGCAGTCGCTCCACCTCTACCACGCCACGCGTATCACTCCCGAAGCGATCCGGCTTGCGGCCCTGACGGCCGACTGTGCGCGTCTGCTGCAGACGGCCGTGGCCGGGCTGGCTCAGCCGGGAGCCGGGAGCGAAGTGGCGCGGCGGGCGTTCGAGGTGGCCGAACTCGAGGCCCAGGCCGACCACGTGATGCGGGCGGCGATGTCGCGCCTTTTCCGCGAAGAGCCCGACGCCCGGCAGATCGTCAAGCTCAAGGCGGTCTACGAAGTGCTGGAAAGCCTGACCGACCAGTGCAAACACGCCGCCAACGCCTTGCAGGCGATCGCCCTGCGCACCTGAGGAGAGCCCATGGACGTGGTCTGGTGGATCCTGGCCGTGGTGCTGATCGTCGTCGGCGTGGCCGGCACGGTACTGCCCGGCCTGCCCGGCATGCCGCTGATCTTTGCGGGCGCCTGGGTCGCTGCGGCCATCGGCGGCTATGCCCAGATCGGCACGGCCACGCTGGTCGTGCTGGGGGTGCTGGCGGCGATCGGCATTGCCGTCGACTGGGTGGCCTCGGCCCTCGGCGCTCAACGCGCAGGGGCGACCCGGGCCGGTCTGATCGGCGCCGCGGTTGGCACCCTGGCGGGTCTGTTCACCGGTCTCTGGGGACTGATCTTCATGCCCCTGGTGGGCGCTGCCGTGGGCGAGTTCATCGGACACCGTGACTTGCTGCGGGCGGGCAAGGTCGGGGTGGCCACCTGGATCGGCATGCTGGCGGGAGCGGTGATCAAAGTGGCGATCGCCTTCACGATGGTCGGCATCCTGGTCGGCGCACTGGTGCTTTGAAACAACGACCCCAGTAAAAACCCTCATCCGGTGTAGATTGGCGCCACCGGGTGTCCGGGAACTGTTACGGGGGATCGCATGAAGCTGAAGTCCAAGCTGGTCGTCGCCGGCATCGCCGCGGCACTCGCAGCCGGTGGCGTGGCTGCACAGGAAGAAGTGGTCAAGATCGGCCACGTCGCACCGCTCTCCGGGGGCCAAGCCCACTATGGCAAGGACAACGAGCGCGGCGCCATCATGGCGATCGAAGACCTCAACGCCAGGAACATCAGCATCGGCGGCAAGAAGATCAAGTGGGTGCTGATATCGGAGGACGACGCCGCCGATCCCAAGCAGGGCACGGCGGCCGCGCAGAAGCTGGTCGACAACAAAGTCAACGGCGTCGTCGGCCACCTGAACTCGGGCACCACGATTCCCGCTTCCAAGATCTACTTTGACGCCGGAATCCCGCAGATCACACCGGCGGCGACCAATCCCAAATACACCCAGCAGGGCTACAAGTCCGCGTTCCGGGTGATCGCCAACGACAATGCCCTGGGGGCGGCTACCGCCAACTACGCCACCAAGACCCTCAAGGCCAAGCGCGTGGCGATCATCGACGACCGCACCGCTTACGGCCAGGGCGTGGCTGACATCTTCGAGAAGGTCGCCAAGGAAGGGGGAGCGCAAGTGGTGACCCGCCAGTTCACCAACGACAAGGCGACCGACTTCAATGCGATTCTCACCACCGTCAAGGCATCCAAGCCCGACGCCATCTTCTACGGTGGCATGGACGCCCAGGCCGGTCCGATGCTGCGCCAGATGAAGCAGCTCGGCATCAACACCAAGTTCCTCGGTGGCGACGGCATCTGCACGGTCGAACTCGCCAAGCTCGCCGGCGATGCGATCGGCGAAGGGGTGATCTGCGCCGAAGGCGGTGCTTCGCTCGGCACTATGCCCAAGGGACAGGACTTCAAGAACCGCTTCGAGGCCAAATACAAGGAGCCGATCCAGGTCTACGCGCCGTACGTCTACGACGCCGTGATGGCGCTGGCTGCCGCCATGCAGAAGGCCAATTCCACCGATCCGGCCAAATACCTGCCCGAGCTCGCCAAGCTGCAGATGGACGGCGTGACCGCCAAGGTCTCGTTCGACAAGACCGGCGAGATCAACAACGCCGCAACCACGCTCTACAACTACCCGGGCGGCAAGAAAACCGCGATCAAATAAGCGCAGAACTTCAAGAAAGGCCCGGCGAAGCTCAAGCCGCCGGGCCTTCTTGATTCAGGGCGCGCCGCTTGTGTCTAGCGTTCAGTTACGCGTTGCACGGGGTCGGAGCCGGGATGGCGGAGCTAGTCGCACTGGTGTCGTCGACACCGGTAGCGGTCGAAATCGGCAGATACGCCATAGCCGGGCCCGTTCGTAGTTGAAAGCGCGACACGACGGCATCGAGCTGCTGGGCCTGATCCTTGAGGCTTTCCGCTGCCGCTGCCGCCTCCTCGACCAGGGCGGCGTTCTGCTGGGTCATCCGGTCCAGCGTCGAGACAGCTTGGTTGACCTGGGCGATCCCCGAACTTTGCTCCCGCGTCCCGACCGTGATATCTGCGATCAGATCGGCTACCTCTTTGGCTTGGGTGACGATCTTGCTCATCGTGTTCCCAGCGTCGCGGACTTGCTCGGATCCATTGCCAACCTTAAGGGTCGAGTCCTCGATCAGCGACTTGATCTCTTTGGCCGCCTGCGCACTGCGCTGGGCCAAGACCCTGACCTCGCCGGCGACCACGGCAAAGCCTCGGCCTTGTTCGCCGGCTCGCGCCGCTTCGACCGCCGCGTTGAGTGCGAGGATGTTGGTCTGGAAGGCAATTCCGTCGATCACGGTGATGATGTCGGCAATCTTGCGACTGGCGGCGGTGATCTCATCCATCGTGGCAACAACTTGCTCGACGGCCTGGCCGCCGCGGGCGGCGACGCCTGAGGCCGAGGCCGCCAACTGATTGGCCCGGTGCGCGGCTTCGGCGCTCGAAGCGACGGCGCTTGTGAGTTGCCCCATCGAAGCCGCCGTCTCCTCCAGATTGGCCGCCTGAGATTCCGTGCGCGACGACAGGTCTTGATTGCCGACGGCGATCTGCGAGCTGGCCGTCGAGATTGACTCCACCGATTGACGTACCGAATCCAGTGCCCGGTTGAGACCGTCTTGCATCTGTGCCGCCGCGGCGACCAAGCTGTTCTCTGCTCCCGTCGGCACCTCGATGCATCGGCTCAGATCGCCTGCGGCAATCCGTCGCAACACGTCGCGCACTTCGGCAGGGTCGCCGCCGAGCTCGGCGTTTGTCGTGCGCCGCAGCCAGAGAAAAAGAAGGGCACCCACCAGGACGGCGACAGTTGCGAGGCCGAGCGCGAGCCAGATCGTTTTTTGCGCACGTGATTCGGCTCGGGCGCGGCTCTCTTTCATTTGAGTCTGAGCCTGTTCGCCCGCCTCGATGATGAGGCCGCGAAACTTCCGCCACAGAAGGATTTCTTTTTCGGCAATCAAGGCACTGGCGCCGGCCGGATCGGTCTTGGCTGCGGCCACGGCCTGCGCAATAAGCGCGTTGCGCTCGACGCTGACCGCCTCAATTGCGTCGAGGTTTGTCTGCTCGGCATTGGTGGAGGTCGAGCGGGCAACCTTCATCGCTTCGCGGAAATCGACGACGGCCTGATCAAGGTTTCGATAAGAGCGCTCGTTGTTGGGGTTCAGGATCAGGTGTCGTACCGACAAACCCTGTTGCGATCCCTGCGAATACATGCTGGCGATGGCCTGGAAATAGGCGACATCGCGTTCCTGAAATTCGGTGAACGTGGTCGAAGTAACGCGCAGGCCAAAACCGGCGACGCTGACGGCAGCCAAGGCGATGGCAAGTTGAAGGGCAAATGCCAGCATCAGCTTCCTGTCGAATCGGAGCGTTTTCATGGGTTTATAAGTGAGAAATTTCCCAAACGGGCTACAGCCTCGTTGCTCGACGACGAAATGATCTTGAGTTTGGCTGTCCCTTGCCCGTGCATCGAGCCCGAGTGGCTCTTGCTTTCGTCCGGAGCCGGGTTGGCGACCGGGGCGACTGGATCCGCCGCTGACCCCGTTGGGGGGCAGCGGCACCGATATTCCGGAAGCGGGGATGCGGGCGTTTTAAAATCGGGACGAACGCAATTATTGGAAAAAACCTCTGTTCGCCCCGGGCGAGCATGGATTTTATTTCGATGGAAAAAATCTGGCCATGCGCAGTAGACAATGTTGATTGCGCGATTTGCACGGCTTTTCGTGTTAGGCGTGCCGGCTTGAATCAAGCTGAATTAAGCGAAATCGACCCAATTCCGTCGATAGCCACGAAAGTATCCGTGGCATGGAAAAATAAATTCCAGATTCTCGCGGCTCAACGTATGGCCGCAGCCCTGAACTTGTCGGAGCGGGGCCGGGACCTCGTTCGGTACCATTAAGCACAAAGCCCGCCGGACATGCATCCGGCGGGCTTTGTGTTTAAGGCTGGTGCGGTCTACAGCGCTTCGGACGCGAAATCCGCCAGCCTTGAACGCTCGCCTCTTTGCAGCGTCACGTGGCCCGCGTGCGGCCAGCCCTTGAAGCGGTCGACCACGTAAGTCAGGCCCGACGAACCCTCGGTCAGATAGGGCGTGTCGATCTGGGCGATATTGCCCAGGCAGACCACCTTGGTGCCGGGACCGGCGCGGGTGATCAGCGTCTTCATCTGTTTCGGGCTCAGGTTCTGGGCTTCGTCGATGATGAGGAACTTGTTGAGGAAGGTGCGGCCGCGCATGAAGTTCATGCTCTTGATCCGGATCCGGCTGCGGATCAGGTCGTTGGCGGCGCTCCGGCCCCAGTCGCCGCCGGCCTCGTCGGACTTGTGCAGGACTTCGAGGTTGTCTTCGAAAGCGCCCATCCACGGCGCCATCTTCTCTTCTTCGGTGCCCGGCAGGAAACCAATGTCTTCACCCACCGGCACGGTGGCGCGAGTGACGATGATCTCCGAAAACCGCCGGGTCTCGAGTGTCTGAGCGAGGCCCGCGGCCAGCGCGATCAGCGTCTTGCCGGTGCCGGCCTGGCCGATCAGGCTGACGAAATCGCACTCCGGATCCATCAGCAGGTTGAGCGCGAAGCTCTGCTCGCGGTTGCGAGCGGTGATGCCCCAGATCGCGTTCTTGGCGTGGGTGTAGTCGCGCAGCACCATCAGGGTCGCGGTCTTGCCGCGGATTTCCTTGACCTGGGCATGGAAGGGCGTGGCGCCGTCGAGGTAGACGAACTGGTTGACTAGCATTTCGGTCACCAGCGGGCCGGTGACTCGGTACCAGGTATGGCCGCCCTGCTGCCAGCTCTCCATGCCGCGGCCGTTTTTCTCCCAGAAGTTGGAGGGCAGGGCGAACACGCCGGTGTAGAGCAGGTCGGTGTCTTCGAGCGCCTTGTCGTTGAAGTAGTCCTCGGCCGGCAGCCCCAGCACGCGCGCCTTGACGCGCATGTTGATGTCCTTAGACACCAGCACCACCGAGCGCTCGGCGTGCTGCGCCTGCAGCGCCCGTACCACCCCCAGGATCTGGTTGTCGGCCTTGCCTGCGGGCAGGTTGGCGGGCAGTTCGCCGTCGACCGCCTTGGTCTGGAAGTAGAGGCGGCCGGTAGCGTCGCGGTTGCCGAGCGCGGCCAGCGGAATCCCGTCTTCGATCGGGGTCTTGCAGGCGGCGACCAAGGCGTCGAGCGTGCGGCTGACCTGGCGCGCACTGCGGGCGACGTCGCTCATGCCCTTCTTGTGCGAGTCGAGTTCTTCCAGCGTCATCATCGGCAGGAAGACGTCGTGCTCCTCGAAGCGGAACAGGCTGGTCGAGTCGTGCATCAAGACGTTGGTGTCGAGCACGAACAGCTTGGCCGGCTCGTTCGTCGACTTCTTGCGCGGTGTCGCGCGGGGTTTGGTCTCGACAACTTTCAGAGGCGCGCGCGCAATCGGCGCGGCGGTGGCGGTTTCGGCGCCGCGGGCGGCGGGAGCGGGCTCGAGTTCGGCCTTCGCTGCGGCAGCCGACTTGCGGGCGCGCGTCGGCGCGGCGGCAACCAGGTCGGCGGCGAGCGGCGCCAGAATGGTGCCGGGCTTGCTGGGAGCTTTGGGTAGGGGCATCAGGGCGACCTGTCTTCGCGTGGCGCCCCGCCACGATCCGCGGGGTCTCGCGCGGGCCGTGCCGTCAAGGAAAACTCCGCCAACGTCGCGCTGCGGGGCGCCACCTCGTGTGGCCGCATACGACGTCTGCCGGGGGGAGTTCCAGTGCGGATGGTGCTGTCCTCAGTCGGCTGCCTGGGCGGCGGCCAGTACTTCGTCCACATGGCCGGCCACCTTCACGCCACGCCATTCGCGTACGAGGCGACCGTCGGTGCCGATCAAAAAGGTGCTGCGTTCGATTCCGCGCACCTGTTTGCCATACATGTTTTTCATCTTGATCACGCCGAAGAGCGTACACAAGGCCTCGTCGGCGTCGCTGATCAGCTCGAACGGGAACCCCTGCTTGGCCTTGAAGTTGGCATGCGACTTGAGGCTGTCGCGCGAGACTCCGGCCACCTCGCAGCCAGCGGCGGTAAAGGCGTCGTAGGCGGCGGCGAAATCCTGGCCTTCGGTGGTGCAGCCGGGAGTGCTGTCCTTCGGGTAGAAGTAGAGGACGAGCCGACGCCCGCGCAGAGCGTCGAGGCGGAACTCGCCCGCGGTCGAGGGCGCGTTGAAGTCGGGCACGGGCTGGCCGATGGCAAGAGTCAAGAGGAGCTCCTTCAGGAAGTCGTTTCGACCAGGACCGCCGCGACCACGCGCCGGCCTTCGGCCATCAGGATGTTGTAGGTGCGGCAGGCCGCAGCCGAATCCATGGCTTCGACGCCGATGCCGGCGGCCAGAAGCGCACGAGCGAGCTGCGGCTGGGGGAAACGCTGGCGCGCCCCCGTGCCCAGGATCACCAGTTCAGGGGACAGGGCGAGCAGAGCCTCGAAGTGCTCGGGCGCAAGGGCCTCGAACTCGGTCACGGGCCAGGGCGAAAGACGGTCGGGAGCCAACACCAGCGATGACGCGTGCCGCTCCTTGTTGACTTCGATGAAGCCCGGACCGTAGGCCGTGACGGTGTTGAGAGCTGACGGCGGGTCCGCGTGAAGTTTCAATTCGCCTCCGAGGGCGGGCGCGCTCATGCCTTGATGGAAACCAGACGGGAGTCGAGGGAAGGCCGCGCCTTTGCGGTAAATTATAGGCATACCTTGCACCGCACAAGCGGGGCCGCCGGCCAGATCCGTTGGCGTGCCAGCAACATCCCACCCTCCCGGAGTCGTCATGGTCGAATTTCCGCGCATCAAGCGCCTGCCCCCCTACGTTTTCAACATCACGGGCGAGCTCAAGATGGCAGCCCGGCGGCGCGGCGAAGACATCATCGACATGAGCATGGGCAACCCCGACGGTCCCACGCCCCGCCACATCGTCGACAAGCTGGTCGAGGTGGCCGAGCGCGAGGACACCCATGGTTATTCCGTCTCCAAGGGCATTCCGCGGCTGCGCCGCGCGATCTGCAACTGGTACAAGACCCGCTACGAGGTCGAGTTCGACCCCAACAGCGAGGCGATCGTCACCATCGGTTCGAAGGAAGGCCTGGCGCACCTGATGCTCGCCACGCTCGACCGCGGTGACACGGTGCTGGTGCCCAACCCCAGCTACCCGATCCACATCTACGGCGCGATCATCGCCGGCGCCGACATCCGCTCGGTGCGCATGACCCCGGGCGTGGACTTCTTCGCCGAGCTCGAGCGGGCGATCCGCGAGTCGACTCCGAAGCCCAAGATGATGATCCTGGGCTTTCCGAGCAACCCGACCGCCCAGTGCGTCGAGCTTGATTTCTTCGAACGCGTGGTGGCCTTGGCCAAGCAGCACGGGATCTACGTGATCCACGACCTCGCTTACGCCGACATCACCTTCGACGGCTACAAGGCGCCTTCGATCATGCAGGTGCCCGGCGCGCGCGAGGTCGCGGTCGAGTTCTTCACCATGAGCAAGAGCTACAACATGGCCGGCTGGCGGATCGGCTTCATGGTCGGCAACAAGGATCTGGTCGCGGCCCTGGCCCGGATCAAGAGCTACCACGACTACGGCACTTACACCCCGATCCAGGTCGGCGCGATCGCTGCGCTCGAAGGCCCGCAGGACTGCGTCGAGGAGGTCCGGGTCCAGTACCAGAAGCGCCGCGACGCCCTGGTCAAGGGCTTGCACGAGGCCGGCTGGATGGTCGAGGTGCCCAAGGCCTCGATGTACATCTGGGCCGAGATCCCCGAGCCCTACAAGGCCCTGGGTTCGCTCGAGTTCGCCAAGCGCCTGCTCGAGGACGCCAAGGTCGCTGTCTCGCCCGGCATTGGTTTTGGCGATTACGGCGACGGCCATGTCCGCTTCGCCCTGATCGAGAACGAACACCGCATCCGCCAGGCGATCCGCGGCATCAAGGACATGTTCCGCAAGGACGGACTGCTAGCGCCCCGCGCGCCGGAAGCCAAGGACGCGGCCAAAGTTGAAAAAGCGGCGGTTTAAGACTCATCGGGCCGCTTGCGCGGCCCTTTTCATTTCCGGACTCTGAATGAACCCGATCAAGATCGGCCTTGCCGGCTTCGGCACCGTGGGCCGCGGTACCTATGAAGTGCTGACCCGCAACCAGGAAGAAATCGGTCGCCGCGCCGGCCGCGGCATTGAAGTGGCCGCGATCGCCGTGCGCGATCTCGCCAAGGCTCGCGCCGCGGCGGGCGACGCGGTTCGTATCAGCACCGACTGGCAAGACCTGGTCCGGGACCCCGACATCGACATCGTGGTCGAAGCGATGGGTGGTTACGAACCGGCCCGCTCGCTGGTTCTGGCCGCGATCGCCGCCGGCAAACACGTGGTCACCGCCAACAAGGCGCTGCTGGCCCTGCACGGCAACGAGATTTTCGGCGCGGCCCAGAAGCAAGGCGTGATGGTCGCGTTCGAGGCGGCGGTGGCGGGCGGCATTCCCATCATCAAGGCGCTGCGCGAGGGCCTGACCGCCAACCGCATCCAGTGGGTGGTGGGCATCATCAACGGCACCAGCAACTTCATCCTGTCGGAGATGCGCGCCAAAGGCCTGCCTTTCGCCGCGGTGCTGGCCGAGGCGCAGCGCCTGGGCTACGCCGAGGCCGACCCCACCTTCGACATCGAAGGGGTCGACGCCGCACACAAGCTCACCTTGCTCTCCTCGATCGCCTTCGGCGTGCCGATCAACTTCGAGGCCGCCCACGTCGAGGGCATCAGCCAGCTCGCTGCCGAGGACATCAAGTATGCCGAGCAGATGGGCTACCGCATCAAGCTGCTCGGCATCACCAAGCGCACCGCAGCCGGGATCGAGCTGCGTGTGCACCCGGCCCTGGTCCCGATGCGCCGCCTGCTCGCCAATGTCGAAGGCGCGATGAACGCGGTCGTGGTCAAGGGCGACGCGGTCGGCACCACGCTCTATTACGGCCCGGGCGCAGGTGCCGAACCTACCGCCTCGGCGGTGATCGCCGACCTGGTCGACGTCACCCGCATGCATACCGCTGACCCCGAACACCGCGTCCCGCACCTCGCCTTCCAGGCCGACCGCATGGCCGATACGCCCTGGCTGCCGATGGGCGAGACCGTGAGTTCGTATTATTTCCGCATGCGGGTCGAGGACCGCCCCGGCGTGCTCGCCGACATCGCCCGCATCCTGGCCGATTCCAACATCTCGATCGAGTCGCTGATCCAGCGCGAGCCGAGCGAAGGCGAGAACCAGACCGACGTCATCCTGCTCACCCACAACGCGCGCGAGGCCGATGCTGACGCGGCGATCGCCCGCATCGAAGCTCTGCCCACGGTGGCCGCGCCCGTCGTCCGCCTGCGCAAGGAAGAACTCGCCTGATGAACTACGTCTCCACCCGCGGCCTGGCCGCTCCCCAGGGCTATACCGACATCGTCCTCTCGGGCCTCGCCTCTGACGGCGGGCTCTACCTGCCCGAGTCTTATCCGCAGGTCACGCGCGCCGAGCTCGCCGCCTGGCGTCACCTGTCCTACGCCGATCTCGCCACCGAGATCCTGTCGCGCTTCGCTACCGACATTCCGAGGGACGTGATCGCGCGCCTGTGCCGGCAGACGTATACGGCGCAGACCTACGGCAACGGCCGGACCGATTCCGACGCGGCGCAGATCACCCCGGTCCGCTGGCTCGAACCGGGGCTCGGCATCCTCGAACTCTCGAACGGCCCGACGCTCGCCTTCAAGGACATGGCGATGCAGTTTCTCGGCGCCTTGTTTGAACACGTGCTGAGCGAGCGCGGCCAGCACCTGAACATTCTGGGCGCGACCTCGGGCGATACCGGTTCTGCGGCCGAATACGCGATGCGCGGCCGCGCCGGCATCAAGGTTTTCATGCTGTCGCCCGCCGGCCGCATGAGCGCCTTCCAGCGCGCGCAGATGTATTCGCTGACCGACGCCAACATCTTCAATATCGCGGTCGAAGGCAGCTTCGACGACGCGCAGGACATCGTCAAAGCGGTCTCGAACGACCATGTCTTCAAAGAGGCGCATGCGATCGGCACGGTCAACTCGATCAACTGGGCGCGGGTCGCGGCCCAGGTTGTCTACTACTTCAAGGGCTGGCTCGCCGCCACCGAACGCGACGACGAGGAAATTGCCTTTGCCGTGCCTTCAGGCAACTTCGGCAACGTGCTGGCGGGCTGGATCGCCCGGCAGATGGGGCTGCCGATTGCGCGCCTGATCGTCGCCACCAACGAAAACGACGTGCTTGACGAGTTCTTCCGCACCGGCCGCTACCGCGTCCGCACCAACGCCGACGTCACCAGCAGCCCGTCGATGGACATCTCCAAGGCCTCGAACTTCGAACGCTACGTGTTCGACGTGCTCGGCCGCGATCCGGTCGCCTTGCGCGCCTTGTGGGCGCAGCTCGAGGAGAAGGGCGAGTTCGATCTTTCGACCTCGCCCGCCTGGGCTCGGGTCGAGGCCTCGGGCTTTGTCTCCGGCCGCAGCACTCACGCCGACCGTCTGGCCACGATCCGCGAGGTCTACGACAGCCATGGCCTGATCATCGATCCGCATACCGCCGACGGCGTGAAGGTGGCGCGCGAGTGGCGTTCGAGCGGCATGAAAACCCTGTGCCTCGAAACCGCCTTGCCGGCCAAGTTCGCCGAGACGATCCGCACGGCGATCGGGCGCGACCCCGAGGTGCCCGCCGCTTACGCCGGCATCGAAGAGCGTCCGCAGCGCTGCGACACCCTGGCGGTGGACACAGATGCGGTCAAGCGTTACCTCGCCCAGCGCTGCCGCTGAGTGATATTGCTCCGGCTCGGGGTAACCCGGGCCGGCTGACCGGCCGGGTGGCGCTACCATCGCGATACATCATTTCTGCGTCCCACCATGAAGGCCATCGGTTTCATCGGTTACTCCAATTCCGGCAAGACCACGCTGATCGAAAAGCTCCTGCCCTTGCTGTCGGCGCGTGGCTTGAAGGTTTCCGCCGTCAAAAACGCCCACCATGGTTTCGACATGGACCGCCCGGGCAAGGATTCCTACCGCTACCGCGAGGCCGGGGCAGGGCAGGTCCTGATCGCCACCCAGCAGCGCTGGGCGCTGCTCACCGAAACGCCAAGCCGCCCGGCCTCGCTCGACGAGCTGCTGGCCAAGCTCGATCCCTGCGACCTGGTGCTGGTCGAGGGTTTCAAGAGCGAGGGCGAGGTGGCGCGGATCGAAGTCCGCCGCCGCACCGTGACCGAGCCGCCGATTTTTCCGCGTGACGCCAAGGTGGTGGCCGTGGCTTGCGACGGTCCGGTCGACACCCACTTGCCGCAGCTCGACCTCAACGACGCGCCCGCGGTGGCGCAGTTCATCCTGCAACAGACGGGGCTTGCCTGATGCTCACTTTCGAACAAGCGCTTGAGCAGTTGATGGCCACGGCCGAGCCTTTGGCCGGCCGCGAATCGGTCGATACTCTGGCGGCCAACGGCCGGGTGCTGGCGCGCGACGTGGTCTCCGGCATGGCCGTGCCGCCGCTCGACAACTCGCAGATGGACGGATACGCCCTGCGCGCGGCCGATGCCGCAGCCGTGCCGCTGAGCTTGCCGGTGTCGCAGCGGATCGCCGCCGGCCACCTGGGGCAGGCGCTCGAGCCTGGCACCGCGGCGCGCATCTTCACTGGGGCGCCGGTTCCGGCCGGCGCCGACGCGATCGTTCCGCAGGAAGCCACGACGGCAGGGGAGGACACGGTCACCGTCAACGAAGCGCCGACCTCCGGGGCCTGGATCCGCCGCGCCGGCAGCGACATCGAAGCCGGCGCCACCATTCTTGCTGCCGGCCGCAAGCTGTCGCCGGCGGACGTGGGCCTGGCCGCATCGGTCGGCCTGGCCGAACTTGAAGTCTTCAAGCCGGTGCGGGTGGCGGTGTTTTTCACCGGTGACGAACTGGTGATGCCGGGCGAGCCGCTGCCGGCCGGCCGCATCTACAACTCGAACCGTTTCATGCTGCGCGGCCTGCTCGAGAAACTCGGCTGCACCGTGGTCGACCTCGGCAACATTCCCGACTCGCGGGCCGCGACCATCGAAGCCTTCGAACGTGCCGCCACTCAGGCCGACCTGATCCTGACGTCGGGCGGGGTTTCGGTGGGCGAAGAAGACCACGTCAAGCCCGCAGTCGAGGCTCTCGGTTCGCTCGCCCTGTGGCAGATCGCGATCAAACCCGGCAAGCCGCTCGCCTACGGCGAAGTGCGCGGCGTGCCTTTCCTGGGCCTGCCTGGCAATCCGGTTTCGAGTTTCGTCACTTTCCTGCTGTTTGCCCGGCCCTACCTGCTGCGCCGCCAGGGCGTGAGCAATGTGGGCGTAGTCGCGACCCCGATGCGGGCCGACTTCGACTGGCCGCGGGCCGACCGCCGCCGCGAGTTCCTGCGCGTGCGCCGCAATGCTGCGGGCGGGCTCGATCTTTTCCCCAACCAGAACTCGGCCGTCCTGACCTCGTGCGTCTGGGCCGACGGCCTGGTGGATCTGCCCGCCGGCCAGACCGTGACTCGCGGCCAGATCGTTTCGTACCTGTCTTTCGCGGAGTTCTTTGCATGAAGCTCAAGGTCTTGTATTTCGCCAGCCTGCGCGAGCGTATCGGCCGCGCCGGCGAGGCGATCGAAGTGCCCGCCACCGTGGCCACCGTGGCGCAACTGCGCGACTGGCTGATCGCCCAGGGCGAGCCGTGGGCGAGCGCTTTTGGCGAAACGGCGCGTTTGCGCGCTGCGGTTGATCAGGCGATGGCGCGTGACGACACGCCGCTCGCCGACGGCGCCGAAGTGGCTTTTTTCCCGCCCGTGACCGGCGGTTGAGAAGGGAGGCAGTATGAGCGTTCGCGTCCAGACCGAAGACTTCGACGTCGCCGCCGAAATGGCGCGGCTGCGCCAGGGCCAGCCGAAGGTCGGCGCCATCGCCAGCTTTGTCGGCGTCGTGCGCGACCTCAACGAGGGCGACGCGGTGGCCACCATGACGCTCGAGCACTACCCCGGCATGACCGAACGCGCGCTCGAGGACATCGTGGCGCGCGCCAAGGCGCGTTGGAACCTCTACGACGTGCTGGTGATCCACCGCGTGGGTGAACTCGCGCCGACCGACCAGATCGTGCTGGTGATCGTCACCAGCCAGCACCGCGGCGAAGCGTTTGCGGCCTGCGAGTTCGTGATGGACTGGCTGAAGACCGAGGCGCCGTTCTGGAAAAAGGAAGTCACTCCTGCCGGCAGCCGCTGGGTTGATGCTCGCGAAAGCGACGATGCCGCGCGTGCGCGCTGGGATACCCCCGGAGCGGCGGTTTGATCACTCGCGACGGTCCGCTGTGGGCCGTGCTCGCTGCCGTCGGCGGTGGCGCCGCCATCGGCGCCTGGGCCCGCTGGGGGCTGTCGTATTGGCTCAACCCGAGGCTGGTCCAACTGCCGCTCGGCACTCTGGCCGCCAATCTCGTCGGCGGCTATCTGATCGGCCTGGCCGTGGGGTGGTTTGCGGCGATGCCCGAACTGCCGCCCCTGCTGCGCTTGCTGTTGATCACCGGTTTCCTGGGCGGCCTGACGACGTTTTCGACCTTCTCGGCCGAAAGTCTCAACCTGCTGCAACAGGGAAGCTGGAATGCGGCCATGGTCCACGTCCTGGCGCACCTGGGCGGTTCGCTGCTGGCCACCTTCGCCGGTCTGGCGACCTGGCGCTGGCTGGCCTGATTTCAAGCAGACGGCGCAGCGCACGCCGGATTTCCTCGCTTGCGCGGAACTTTGTTTGACGGCTTTTAAGGGCTAACACTATATTACTGACCGGTCAGTAAGTTAAGGTTAGCCCTTATGCGACGCGTTTTCCTTGTTGCAGCCGCCGTGCTGCAGGTCACCGCTTGCTCCAAACCTGTCCCGCCGACCGACGAGGTGCGGCCGGTGCGGGTGGTGACGGTCCAGCCGTCGGACGGCGTGGCCGTGGCCGAGTTTGCGGGCGAGGTGCGGCCGCGTATCGAGACCCGAGCCGGCTTCCAGGTGGGAGGGCGGCTCATCCAGCGTCAGGTCGAGGTCGGCCAGTCCGTCAAAGCCGGGCAGTTGCTGGCGCAGCTCGATCCGCAGGACTACCGCCTTGCGGCCGAAGCCTCTCAGGCCGGGCTCAACGCGGCCCAAGCCGACCGCGACCAGCAGCGCGCCGATTACCAGCGCTTCCAGGAACTGCAGGCCAAGGGTTTCATCAGCCAGGCCGATCTCGATCGCCGCAAGGCCGCTCTGGATGCCGCCGAGGCGCGCTGGGCGCAAGCCAGCGCCAGCCGCCGCGCCAGCGGCAACCAGGCCGACTACGCGTCCTTGCGAGCGCCGCACGAGGCGGTGGTCACCGGCATCGACGCCGAAGTGGGCCAGGTAGTGGCGGCGGGCCAGTCGGTGGTGCGGCTGGCGCGGACTGGCGAAAAGGAGGTAGCGGTCGGCATCCCCGAGCAGCAGCTGGCCCTGGTCAAGCCCGGCACTCCGGTCGAAGTCCGCTTGTGGGCGGGCGGCGCGCCGATCAAGGCCAGGGTGAGGGAGCTTTCGCCCGCGGCCGACCCCGCCACCCGCACCTACCCGGCGCGGGTGTCGCTGCTCGACCCGCCGCCCAACGTGGCGCTGGGCATGACCGCAACCGTGGTTCTGACTTCGCCGGTGCGGCAGGCCTTGTTGCTGCCGCTGCAGGCGATCCTGCTCGAAGGCGGCAGCCCGCAGGTCTGGCTGTTCGATGCCGAGAGCAGCCAGGTGGCGCGGCGCGCCGTCAAGGTGGGCGGGGTGGCGGGCAACGAGATCGCCGTGGTCGACGGGATCAAGCCGGGCGACGTGGTGGTGACTGCCGGCGTACATCTGCTGAAGGACGGGCAGAAGGTCAAGCTGCTGGGCGCAACCCCCGGCGCCGCGCCGGTCAAGGGCGCCAACCATGGCTGAGCTGCGTTCGCGTTTCAACCTGTCGGCCTGGGCGCTCGAACACCAGCCGCTGATGCGCTACCTGATGGTGGTGCTGCTGATTGCTGGCGCGATTGCGTTCGTGGCGTTAGGGCAGGACGAAGACCCACCCTTTACCTTCCGCGCGATGGTGGTGCGCACCTATTGGCCGGGTGCGACCGCGCAACAGATGGCCGAGCAGGTCACCGACAAGATCGAGAAGAAGCTGCAGGAGACGCCTTATCTCGACAAGGTGCGTTCGTATTCGAAGCCGGGCGAGAGTTTCGTTTTTGTCCTGCTCAAGGACTCGTCGCCGCCCAAGGAAATTCCGAACATCTGGTACCAGGTGCGCAAGAAGATCGGCGACGCCCGTGCCACCCTGCCGCCAGGCATCGTCGGGCCGCTGTTCAACGACGAGTTCGGCGACGTCTACGGCGTGATGTTCGCGCTTTCGACCGACGGCTTCACCTACCGCGAACTCAAGGACCACGCCGAGTTCGTGCGGCAGGAGCTGCTCAAGGTGCCCGATGTCGCCAAGGTCGATCTGTTCGGGGTGCAGGACGAGAAGGTCTACATCGAGATCTCGCACAAGAAGCTGGCGCAGATCGGGCTCGACGTCGCTCAGCTGGCGCAGCAGATCAACGCGCAGAACGCCATCGAAGGCTCGGGTGTGGCGGTGCTGCCGACCGACAACGTGCAGGTTCGAATCAGCGGCGAGTTCCGCAGCCTGAAAGACTTGGCGGCGCTGCCGATCCGCGCCAATGGCCTGAGCTACCGCCTGGGCGACATCGCGACCATCACGCGCGGCTACATCGACCCGGCGCGTGACAAGATGCGGGCCGGCGTGGCGGGCAGCACGGGGCGGGAGGTGATAGGCGTCGGAGTGTCGATGGCCAAGGGGGGCGATATCGTGGTCCTGGGCCAGCGCCTGATGGAGGCCGAACGGCGGATCGAGGCCGGCCTTCCGGTCGGCATTTCGATGAGCAAGGTGGCGGACCAGCCGCGCGCGGTGAAAACCTCGGTCAACGAGTTTCTCAAGGTGCTGGCCGAAGCTCTGATCATCGTGCTGGGGGTGTCCTTCGTCGCGCTCGGCCTGCACACCAAGCCCTTGCGCATCGACGCGCGCCCGGGTCTGGTGGTGTTGCTGCAGATTCCGCTGGTGCTGGCGATCACCTTCTTTTTCATGTGGATATTCGGCGTCAACTTGCACAAGATTTCGCTCGGCGCCCTGATCATCGCTCTCGGGCTGCTGGTCGACGACGCCATCATCGCGGTCGAAATGATGGTGCGGAAGATGGAAGAGGGTTTCACTCGCTTCCAGGCGGTGACGGCGATGTATGAAACCAGTGCCTACCCGATGCTCACGGGCACGCTGATCACGGCCGCCGGCTTCCTGCCGATTGCACTCGCCAAAAGCGGAGCCGGCGAATATACGTTTTCGATTTTCGCGGTGACCGCGCTGGCCCTGGTGGTGTCGTGGTTTGTGGCGGTGCTGTTCGTGCCGCTGCTCGGGGTGTGGCTGCTGCGGATCAAGCCGCTCGCCGGTTCCGAAGCCGAAGCCGATCACGAACTCTTCGATACGCCTTTTTATCAGCGTTTCCGGCGCTTGCTGCGGACTTGCCTCGAGTGGCGCAAGACGGTGCTGGCGATCACGCTCGCGGCGCTGGTGGCGTCGGTGTTTTCGTTCCGCTTCATCGAGCAGCAGTTCTTTCCGGATTCGAGCCGACTCGAACTGGTGGTCAATCTCTGGTTGCCGGAAGGGTCGAGCATCCAGGCGACCGAGGCCGAAACCAAGAAGTTCGAGGAGTGGCTCGCTCAGCAGCCGGAAGTCGATTATTACGTCAGTTATGTCGGCACCGGTGCGCCGCGTTTCTATCTGCCGCAGGATCAGCAGTTCAACGCGACCAACCTGGCCGAAATCGTGATCACGCCCAAGGATCTTGCCAGCCGCGATGCCTTGCGGCTGCGTGCCGTGGATTTGTTCCGCAACGACTTCCCCAACCTGCGCGGCCGGGTGAAGTTCCTGCCTAATGGACCACCTGTTCCATATCCGGTCCAGTTCCGGGTTCAGGGCCCCGACATTCCCACGGTTCGCGCTCTGGCCGATCAGGTCAAAGCCGTGGTGCGCGCCAATCCGAATACCGTGGGCGTGAACGACAACTGGAACGAAAACGTCAAGGCGCTCAAGCTCACGCTGGATCAGGACAAAGCACGTGCGCTCGGCGTTTCGAGCCAGGCCGTGGCCCGTGCGGCGCAGACCGTATTGTCCGGAACCACAATCGGGCAAATGCGGGAAGGGGATCAGCTGATCGATCTGGTGCTGCGCCAGCCTTACGAAGAAAGGGCAGTCCTGTCTCGTCTGGCCGACGCCAATGTTCCGCTCGCCGGCGGCCGCTCGGTCCCGCTGTCGCAACTGGTCAAGGTCGAGTTCGGCTGGGAACCGGGGGTGATCTGGCGTGAAAACCGCGACTTCACGATCACCGTGCAAAGCGAAGTGAAAGACGGAATTCAGGGCCAGACCGTCAGCGCCCAGATCAATCCCCAGCTCGACAGCATTCGGCAGGCGCTGCCGCCGGGTTATCGGATCGCGCTGGCGGGGGCGGCCGAGGAATCGGCCAAGGCGGGCGGTGCGATCGCGGCGAATATTCCGCTGATGCTGTTTATCGTCTTCACCTTGCTGATGCTGCAGTTGCATTCCTTTTCGCGCGCGACCATGGTGTTTCTGACCGGACCGCTGGGCATCATCGGCGCTGCGCTGGCGCTGCTGGTCTTTCGGGCCCCCTTCGGTTTTGTCGCCCAGCTCGGCGTGATTGCTTTGTTTGGAATGATCATCCGCAACTCGGTGATCCTGGTCGATCAGATCGAGCGCGACCGCGCTCGTGGACTGCCAGGCTGGGACGCGATTATCGAAGCGGCGGTGCGCCGTCTGCGTCCGATTCTTTTGACGGCGGCGGCGGCGGTGCTGGCGATGATCCCGCTTTCGCGCAGCGTGTTCTGGGGGCCGATGGCAATCGCCATTATGGGCGGATTGATGATCGCGACTGCCCTGACTTTGCTATCGCTGCCGGCGCTTTACGCGGCGTGGTTTGGTATTCGCAAGCCGGCGGCCGCGTAGCGGGTCGGAGCGGGATGAAAGAGCCGGGCACAACCCGGCTCTTTCTGTTTTCGGGCTAACCCTATATGATTTTAGCGGTAACGCAATTTGTCCCGCTTACCTGAAGTTGACCCTGGGGCAAAAAGTTGGCTTAATTGGTTTGTTCGCCACGACTCACGAGGACACACAATGACCCAAAGCCTGCAGGAACTGATCGCTCAGCGCGAAGCGCTCGACAAGAAAATCAATGACGCGCGCAAGGAAGAGCGCAGCTCCGCCTTGGCCAAGGCCAAGGCGCTGATCGCCGAATTCGACCTGACCCCGGTTGAACTGGGGTTCGATAAGCGCGGTCGCAAGCCGGTTCGCTCCAGCGTCAAGCCCAAGTTCCGCAGCCCGACTGGTGAAACCTGGGCTGGCCGCGGTCGCAAGCCGAAGTGGCTGGATGAAGCTCTGGCCGCTGGCCGCAAGATCGAGGAATTTGCGATCTGATCCGGCTCTTTTGCCGATTGAAGCGGCCGCTTGCGGCCGCTTTTTTTTCGAGTGGGAGCTTAGACTGAAGAAGTCATTGCGCTCCAGTAACGGATAGTTACAATTTCTGGGCGCAACCCCAACTCTGTTACGAGTGCTGCTATGTGGATGCCTACACCCGGCCTACTTGTGCTAGCCCTCTTCATGTTATCGGCCTTGTACGTCCACTATCGAGGCAAGGTTCGATTTTCATTGGTGCGAGGCTTGACCAGTTACATGGTCTTGCTCGCGCCATACAACGTTCTGATGTATCTCTTTTCGCGGGTACCGGCCACGCCTTACCTGGACCTGCAGGCGTTTCCGGAACTCTCACCACTTCAGCAGCATTGGCGGCAGATGCGCGACGAGGCCTTGCGCCTGCAGGCCGAGGGCGGAATCCGAGCGGCAAGCAGTGCCAACGACATCGGGTTCAATTCGTTTTTTCGAACCGGATGGAAACGTTTCTACCTGAAATGGTACGGAGCGGATCTGGCGTCGGCGCGGCAACTTTGTCCTTTTACCGTGGCCTTGCTCGATTCCGTTCCTGGGATCAAGGCGGCGATGTTTGCCTCGCTGCCGCCGGGTGCGCGCTTGGTACGCCATCGCGACCCCTTCGCTGGCAGCTTGCGTTATCACCTGGGACTGGTGACGCCTAACGATGATGCGTGTTTCATCGTGGTCGACGGCGAGAAATACTCGTGGCGCGACGGCGCAGCGGTCATGTTCGACGAGACCTATATCCATTTCGCTGAGAACGGGACGGATCAGCCGCGCGTGATCCTTTTCTGCGATGTTGAACGGCCGTTGCGGGGACGCTGGATCCAGAATTTCAACCGCTGCTTCGCCAATACCGTGATGCGGGCCTCGAGCTCGCAGAATGTGCCTGGAGAACCGGTAGGCGTGATCAACCGCGTCTTCGCCCGCGTCTATGGCTTGCGTGCCCGTGCGAAGAAACTCAAGGAGCGCAGCCGATTCGCGTATTACCTGGGCAAGTGGGTCCTGATTGCCGGGCTGGTATGGCTGATCTTCCTGTCCTGGTAGTTCAGTCGAAAGCCACGGTCCAGACCAGGTCGATGGCATTGGTGGTTCCTGCCCGGCCGACCACCGAAAGCGCCTGGGTCAACTGGTACGACAGGGCTACCGCATAACTCGACCCGGTGATCGCCTGTTCGAACGACAGGTAAAGCTTGTCGTTGATCCGCTTGCCGAGTGCGACGACTTCCTGGGTGGCGCTTGAACTCGATCGCAGCTGGCCGGCGACGGTTTCGCGCGGCAGTAAGGACGAGTTGCTTTGCGAGCCGCGCAGGCTGATTTCATCGAGCCCGAGGTTGCGCATCAAGGTGCTGGTGGCCGCATCGCTTTGGCCGGCGAACAAGGCTCCGGCAGCGGCGGCGAGCATGGCGCGGTCCTGCCCGCTGCCGTCGGCGGGGCGCCCCAGTACCAGCCAATTGAGTTTTTCCGCTTCCGGCATCGAGGGGTCGGAATAAAGCCGGACCACCGGCCGCAGCGCGGTTCCGGTGATCGCCACCCCGACGCTCACCGGCAGGCTGGGCCGCAACGCCAGCACGTTGAGAGCGGGGTTGTCGAGCCGGCCCTGGAAGGTGACGATGCCGCGTTCTATGCGCAGGCGCTGACCGTAACCCGAATACGTGCCGGCGACGGTTTGCACCGAGCCCAGGGCGCGCAAAGCTCCGGCCTGGCCCTTGACCTCGATCCTGCCTTCGAGACGCGACTCGACCCCGCCGCCGCGAATGTAGAAACGCGGGCCAAGGTCGGCGGTGGCGTTGAGGCTGAGAGCGATCGGCGGCTTGGCCGGCGCCGGACGGTCGCGTCCGCTGCGCACCACCACCACGTCGTCGGGCAGGCTGGGACCGCGTTCGAACTTGTTGAAATCGATGTAGGCGCCGTCGGCGACGAGTTTGGCGCTGAGTTCGGCGCGTTGGCCGTAGAGCGCAAGGCCGGCCTCGCCCGAGGCGACGATCCAGCGGTCGGGCAGTTGCAGCACCGGCAGGCGTTCGGCCTTGATCGCAAAGGCGCCGCTGAACGTTGCCAGCGCCAGACGGCCAAAAGCGCGTACCGAACCCGGACCAGCCGGAATGCCGGCGGCCGCCGCTTCGAGCTCCGGCTTCACGCGCGGTGGTCCGGTGAACTCCAGGTTCTTGAGCACTAAGACTCCGTCCTCCAACTCGGCCGTGGCCGAGCCGTTCTCGAGTCTCAGGCCCTGGTCGACCCAGGCCAGCCGCAAGGCATCCGCGCTGGCCGAGCCGCGTGCGTGCGGGTCGGCGGGAGTGCCGCGGACCTCGACCTTGGCCTTGGCGCGCCCTTCGATCTGGACGTTGTCGTTGATCAGCGGCCCGAGCCAGCCCAGGGTGGCGATGTCGGCATCGAGGTCGATCTGCAGCGGACGATCCTGCGCCAGGCGCCAGGTGCCGGCCGTGTCGGCCCAGGCGTCGAGGCGGCCGCTGGCCTGACCAAGCGTGCTGCCGGCGACCCGGAAATCGCCGTGGATCCGGCCCGAACTGGCTTCGAGCTTGAGCCCGAGTTGGCTCAGGCCCAGCGGGGCGATCGCCGCTACCCCGGCGTATAAGTCGCCGCTGGCGCGTTCGATTTGCAGGCTGCCGCTCAGGAGAGGTGCGGCGGCCAGATCCCACTGGCCGCGCAGGCTCAGCGGATTGCGCTGGCCAACCCGGGTCGCGCGTCGGAACTCGCGCCGCCCGGGGTCGAGCGACTGCGGGCGCAGGCCTTCGAAGCGGCCGGTTGTGCGCGTGCCGCTGGCGTCGCGCGAAAAACTCACGGCCCAGAAGCGGGCGCCGGCCAGGCTGAACTCGGCCGGGCCTAGGCTTTGCTCCTTGGCGCCCAGGACCAACCGGGCCGGCTGGCTCAGGGTGAACGGGGTGGGTACGGCCACCTGAGCATTCAGCAGTTCGCCCCGCCACGCCTGGTCATGCCAGCCACCACGGGCGGCGGCGCTGATCGGATGGTCACTCTGGGTGCGTGCGGTGAGCGAAAGGTTCTGCTGGCCCAAGGTGCCGCGTGCTTCGAGTCGAGCCGTGGCGAGCGAAGCGTCGTCTCCAGTGGGGGCGTGATGCTGATTGAGCTCGGCACTGAACTCGAATGGAGTGGTCGTGTTCAGGGTGCCATGGCTGTTGAGTGCGAGCTGGGCGACGGTATGCCCTCCGGGCAGCCGCAGCTGCTCCGCGTTCGAGTGCAGGACGAACTGCGGCGCATCCCAGTCGCCCGAGAGGCGAAGCTCGGCCTGGACCCGGCCGGCCAGTTCGGGCCAGAGCTCGCCTAGCGCAGGTGCGCTGAGCTCGATCTCGAGGCTGCGGCCTTCGCCCAGGCCGCCGCGGGCGCTCAGTCGGGTGGAGCGGGAGTTGAGCTCGGCGCTGGCCTCGAGTTTTTTGTCTTGGAGCGTGGCGCTGGCCTTGCCGCTGAGCGGTCGGCCGAACACCACGCTGTT
Source organism: Pseudomonadota bacterium (assembly GCA_023443095.1). Lineage (GTDB taxonomy): Bacteria > Pseudomonadota > Gammaproteobacteria > Burkholderiales > Burkholderiaceae_F > JAEZVV01. The sequence goes on along the minus strand of JAEZVV010000173.1, from coordinate 3,230 downwards.
GCTCAAGGCGAGGCGGGCGGTTCCGCTCGGGTTGGCCGAGAGCTGACCGTCGAAGTCGAGTTCCCCGCTCAGCTGGGTGGCCACGCCGGGGACGAGCTGGGCCAGGTCGAGCTCGCGCAGCTGGGCCGAAAGCCGGGCGCGATGCGGTCGTTCGAGCTGGATCTGGCCCTGCAGCTGAGCTTGCCCCGCGCCCAGCCTCAGCTCGGACGGGGCGATACGCAGCTCCTGGCCGCTCAGGGCGAGGTCGACCCGGGCCGACAAGGGCAGGGCGCCGCGGTTGAACAACTGCCCGGTCAGGCGTTGTCGGCCCTCGGCCAGCGAATACTGGAGCTCGCCGCTGGCGTCGGTGGCGGCAAGGCCCGCCCAGAGACTGGCAGCATCGATTCCGCTCACCTTGGCGCTGGCGCCCAAGGCACCGCCGGGTTGCCATTCGAGGCGGCCACTGGCCTGGCCGCGGGTGCCGTTCAGTTCCCTGACCTCAATGACCAGCTGGTCGGCCGACCAGACCAGCTGGCCGCGTGCGGCGCGCACGGGCAGCAGCCCGCGGTTCAAGGGGCCGGGGCTGGTATTGCGGACCGAGACCGATCCCGCCAGGGTGAAATTCGGGGCATCGGCCTGTGGCAGGAGTTCGGCGCGGGCGTCGAGGCGGGCACGCGGCGCTCCGGCCACCCAGTCGGCGAGTTCCCATTGCTCGAGTTCGAGCTGGAGCTGGCCCAGGGCCATCAGGCCAAACGGAGTCAGCTCGGCGGAAAAACTGCCGCGGGTGGGGCTGCCAGGGCTAGCGAGCCGGGCTTGCACCTGCATGGCTTCGAGCCGGCCGTCGAGTTTGACCTGGGCGGCGAGCTCATGGCCGGCGAGTGCCGACTCGATGCTTCCTTCGACCTGGATGGCGTAGGGCGGCCGCGCCTGCATGCGGCCGGCGGCGCGGGCTTGGAGGGCGTCGAGGCGGACGGCAAGGTCCTGCACCCGGATCTCCTGTGCGTCCCACTCGCCGGCGAGGCTCAGTTCGGACAGCAGCAGGGGCGTGCTGTGGCGTTGGCCAATGGCGAATTCGCCCAGCTTGACCGAGGGCAGCAGCAGCTTGATCGGCAGGGCAAGGCTGGCGGGAGCCGATCCCGCCGTGGCGGGGACGGTGGGCAGCCAGTCGACCAGAAGCCGCCTGGCGCTCAGGGTTTCGAGTTCGATCGCGCCGGCGTCGGGCAGCAGCGAACGCGGCCGCACGGCGAGCTGGTCGATTTCCACCGCCCAGTCGGCGCCGCGAATCTCGAGGCGCTCGAGCCTGGCGCCTGCGCGCAAAGAGCCTTCGATGCCGCGGGCGAATATCTGCTGCGGGCTTAGGCTGTTGGTGAGTTTGATCGCAGCGCCCAGGCCGCTGGTGGTCGATACCAGCCACCAGAGCCCGATGGCGAGTGTCGCCAGACTCAGGCCCAGCGGCACCAGCAGACTGGCGAGCGAACTCAGCCAGGGCGCCCGCGGAGGGCGCGACGGGGGGGCGGGCGGCGGGGGCGCGGTCTCGTCCATCTCAGAAGGCCAGGGTCACAGCAAACTGCAGCCGCCACTGGCGGAAGCGTTCGCCCCAGGCTAGGTCGACCGCAAGCGGGCCGGCCGGGGTGCGCAGGCGGGCGCCGGCGCCGACGCCGAGCGCGGGCTTGAGTTCGCCAAAGGTATCGGCGGCGTCACCAGCGTCGACAAAACCGGCGATACCCCAGTCGGAAATCCAGTGGGTCAGCTCGACCGAGGCGACGGCCAGCGCGCGTCCGCCCACGACCGCCGCACCCTGCTCGACCCCCAGGCTCTGGTAGTCGTAGCCGCGCACGCTGGTGGCGCCGCCGGTGCGGAACAGGAACTTGTTGGGAACGATGTCGGCGGTCCGAGCCAGTACCGCGCCGAGTTCGCCGCGCAGGACCAGCACGTTGGACGCGCTGAGTGGCACGAACTGCAGGACTCGTGCATAGCCGCGCACGAAGCTTTCGTCGATGCTGGGCTTGCGGAAGCCGCCGCTGGCTTCGAGTTCGAGCAGGCGGCCGCGGCGCGGGTTGGCCAGGCTGTCGAGGTCGCGCGAAGTCCAGTTGGCGGTGCCCGACCAGACGTTGTTGAGGATAGCGGCCGTGTCGGGGGTTTCTCGTCGTTCGTGTTCGAAGTTGACGGTGAGAGTGATCTCTTGGTTGCGGGTGTCGCGCGTGCCCGACAACCGTGTGGTCGAAGCGCCGAAACCCGCGCGTTCGACCAGCTGGTTCTCGATCTTGCTGCGGTCGATCAGGACGCCGACGCTGTCGTGCCATTCGCCGGTGCGCGGCGGGAAGAAGACGTCGGCATAGGCATAGCCGCCGGTCTGGTCGAGCCGCAGGCCGGTGCGCACCGGCCACGGCCGCTCGAACAGCAGGGCCTGGCGGTAGGCGAGTTCGATGTGCGCGCCGGTGTCGCTGCCGTAACCGATTCCGGTCGAAAAGCGCCGGCTGTGCGCCTCGACCACATCGACATCGATCGGCACCCGTAAGGGGTGCTCCGGATCGAGCTGGGGGGTCACCACCACCGACGAGAAATACGGCGTGTCCTGCAGCTGCTGCTGGAAGGCCGTGATTTCGCTGCGGCTGTAAGGCGTGCCCGGCTCGATCGGGTTGTAGCGGTCGACGACCGAGCTCGGATAACGCTGGAGGCCTTTGATCCGGAGCTCGCCCAGGGTGTAGGCGGGGCCGCTGTCGATGTCGACCGACAGCTTGGCGCTGCTGGTGGCGACATCGACTTCGGCGTTCGACGAGGCGATGCGCGCACCGGCAAAATCAGTCGCGGCGACGGCGGTCACCAGCTTGGACTTGGCGGCCGTCCATGCCGCCGATTCGAAAGGCTGGCCCTGGGGCAGCGACCAGCTCGCCTCGAGTTGGCGGCGGCGCTCGGCGTAAGAAGCGGCGGCGATCGCGCCCGAGAACTTCAGATCGACTTCGCTCACATGAGTGCGCGGACCGAGCTCGACCTCTAGCGCGAACAGGGGGGGGGCGGCGGCTTGCTCCTGCACCTTGAGGCGAGGCTGGAACCAGCCTTCGGTGGCGAGCGCTTCGCGCACCGCGCGCAGCGTCGTGCGCAGTTCGCGCTCTTCGTCTTCGGGGTCGGCGCCGGCGGCGACCTGGGCGTCGGCGACGATTTTTTCGATGGCGGCGGCCGCTTCAGGCGCAAGCCGGATCTCGGGCGCCAGCGTCAGCAGGGCGACCCGCGCGGGAGCGGGCTCCTGCGCC
>JAEZVV010000125.1 GCA_023443095.1 Pseudomonadota bacterium | reverse complement strand
AGACCTGCACCTTGTCGCCGTTCTTGATGCCGCGCTTGCCCGCGTCGACCGGGTTGATCAGCAGCAGGTCGGGGTGCAACTCGCGCAGCCACGGAATGTTGTGGTAGGTCGAGTGGGTGCGGCCGTGGCCGTGCACGCCGTAGACCTGCAGCGGGAACTTCTTGGTGAGCGGGTCGAGGTGGCTCTCGAAGGTGGTGACGTATTGCGGCAGCGGCGAAATGACGTCGCCCTTGGGCAGATCCCATTCGGCCGCGATCTTGGCCAGGCGCTCGGAGTAGATCTCGATCTTGCCCGAGGGGGTCTTGAGCTTGTTCTTGACCGGATCCTCGCGGAAAGCGCGAAGAATGACCCCGTCTTTGGCGCCGGAACGGACCCGGACGACTCCCCGGCGCCAGAACTCCGCGAACGGCGGCAAGTCGGCGTGTTTCTTTCGCGTCTCTTCATAACACCACTCGACCCATTGTTCCTGCGTCCGACCTTCGGTATAGCGATCCTCAAGGCCGAAGCGGCTGGCGATGCCGCGGCAGATCTCGTAAGCCGATCTCTGTTCCCACAGCGGCGACACTGCCTTTTGCAGCGCCACCATGTAGCCGATGGCACCGCTGGCGTAGCTATCCGCCACCAGGTCGTTGGCCTCTTGCTGCATGACATCGGGCAGCAAGATGTCCGCGTAGCGGGCCGACGCGGTCATTTGATTTTCCACGACGACGATGAACTCGCATTTCTCTTCGTCCCGCAGAATCTCGTGGGTCCTGTTGGTATTCGAGTGCTGGTTGATCAGGGTGTTGGTGGCATGACACCAGATGAACTTTACCGGCTGATCCAGCCGCTTCACCCCGCGCACCCCATCGCGCTCTTCTGTCATCTCGGCGCCGCGAACAATCGCGTCGGTCCAGAGGAAAAACGGGATCTGCGCTTTCACCGGGTTCTTGCCAACCGGCAATCCGGTCTCTCTCAGTGAAAAATCGCCTTCGCGCGCACCGTTGTTTGTTCCAGGCACACCGATATTTCCCGTCAATAGCGGCAGCATCGCGATCGCGCGCGCCTGCTGTTCGCCGTTGGCGTGGCGCTGAACCCCCCATCCCTGGCTGATGAATACCGGCTTCGTGCTCGCAATTTCTCGCGCCAGCCGGACGATGGTTTCTTCAGGGACACCGCAGATACGGGAAGCCCAGGCGGGGGTTTTGGGAACACCGTCCATGCCGCGACCGAGAATGTAGCTTTTGTAGTCGGAATGACGGGATGCAGAGGCAGGCAGACTCTTGTCGTCGTAGCCGACGCAATATTGATCCAGAAATTCTTGGTCGACGAGGGACTCGGTGATCAAAACGAAGGCCATGCCTTCGACCAGAGCCGCATCGGTACCGGGACGTATGGGCACCCACTCGTCTTCTTTCCCAAGCATCGAGTCCGTGTAGATGGGATCGATCAGTACGACCCGCGGCTTGCCATCCGACAGCGCACATTGAAACTCCCATGCCTGCCCTCCGCCCGACTGCCGCGTCATCATCGGGTTGTTTCCGAAACACACCACCAGCTTCGCCCGTTGCATTTCGGTCATGTAGCTGCCGTAGGCCCCGGTTCCATACGTGTATGACATGGCATGGACGATTTGCGAGCTCGAATACGTTCCATACTGGCCGAGCGATCCGCCCAGCAAGTTGAAGAGCCGGGTGCTGGCGTTTTTTCCGGAAACGAGTTGGTACGTTCCTGTCGCGTAGAGCGAGCACACCGCAGCATTTCCGTACTTGCTTATCGTGTCCTTGAGTTTCTCCGCGACGATGTCAAGCGCTTCGTCCCAGCTGATGCGTTCGAACTTGCCGTCGCCACGCTTGCCGACGCGCTTCATCGGGTACTTCAGGCGCTCGTGGCTGTACACCCTTTGCCGCATCGATCGGCCGCGCAGACAGGAGCGGATATGCGGCGCAGCGCCGCTGGCCGTGCATCCCTCCAGGCCGGAGTCATCGGGCTCGATTCTGATGATTTGACCGTTTTTGCTGACGACTTTGAGCGGGCATCGGCTGCCACAGTTGACAGTGCAGCCGCTCCAGGTAATGACTTCGGGCGATTCCATCGCAGTGGCGATTGATTGCGCGATCGCCGTCATCGGGAACTGGATGCTGCCGCCAGCGACTCCAAGCGACGAAGCCTTGAGGAAGCCGCGCCGCGTAAGGCTTGAGTGATTCGAGTTCATGAACTGCTCCGTGGTTTTCTGCAAGTTCACCGCCAGCGCTAACCACAGAAGCGACTCGCGGCAGGTTGACGCGTCCGGGCCACGCCGCGACGACCATTTGCAGGCGCGCAACCGACGTACCGGAGATCTAGGCTCTCGCGACCTCCCGATGCCCGCCGATCGGGACTTTGAATCGTGGAAGCAGCAAACCCGGCGAGAGGTGACGACGCAGCGAGTCAGCCTGTCGGCCGTGGGGCCGGACAAGGTACGAACGAACATCCGTGCACCCGACGTTCAAGCGACCAGGCTCGTTCATGCAGACGCGACCGGCCATGTTCAAGGTCCATGCGCTGAAGACACCAACTGCGTCTCGCAGGGGCACGGCCGCGGATGGCGTCGGCCGATCCAGGCCGAACACGGCATGAGTCGTGAGTGAGCCAGGAGGACCCAAGCGCACGGCACCCCGCCAGTCCGCGCCCGAGGTCGATGCAGCGACTACGCAGAACCCATAGCCGTCGTCTTTCGCGGCGGCCCGATCCCCATCAGCAGCGACGGCGACGTGTGTTGTTGGTGTCGGGGTCGCAGGTAATGGCTTGGGTGAGGTGCAAGAGTTCACCCGTGGGATTGGACCGCGATATCGACAATTCAACTAGTGAATTTTTGTGAGATATCATTCTCTATATGAGAATTCTCGACCTCGATGACCTTCATATATTTCGCTGCGTGGCGCGGGAGGGCGGAGTATTACGCGCGGCCAGTTCTCTGCACCGCGTGCCGTCCAACGTGACGACGCGCATCAAGCAGTTTGAGGAGCGCCTCGGGGTCAAGCTGTTCCGTCGACAAGGCCGCGGACTTGCACTCACGGACGCGGGTCGGGCCCTCCTGCGTCATGCCGAGCAGCTGCTGCAGATGGCGGACGCGATCGAGTCGGAGATCAAAAGCGGAGTCGTGCGTGGAAGCCTCCGTCTGGGATCGCTCGAAAGTGCAGCCAGCATCCGCTTGCCGCCCGTACTGTCGGCTTTCCACGCGAAGTATCCGGAGGTTGCGATCGAGCTGCGCACGGGAACCACAGGGGCCCTGCTCGATCAACTACATCGCTTCGAGATCGAAGCGGCCTTTGTGTCGGAACCCTTTGAAACAATGCTCCTGAACACGCTCCCGGTGTTCGAGGAAGAGCTGGTGCTGATTTCAGCCACGACGCTTAAACACGCACGTGACGCGACAGACTTGGCGGATCAGTCGGTGATCGCCTTCCCTCATGGGTGTTCATATCGGCGCCGCCTCATCGAATGGCTTGCAAGAGCCGGAGTGACTCCCACACGCTTGCTCGACCTGAGTTCCTACCATGCGATCGTCGCTTGCGTAGCCGCGGGAATCGGCGTTGCGATCGTTCCTGCAGCGGTGCTCGACAACGTGGTTCTCGGGGACTCCGTAACCCGGCATCGCCTACCGGAACCCTTGCGAATGAACCGAACGCACTTGGTGTGGTCGGGAGAGGCGCAACCACCGCTCAGCGCACTGATGCAAATGCTGCCCCGCTCAGTAGGCCACTTGTCGGCCTCCCGGACTGCGCGCCCGAAGCGCTTAGACAGGATCGGTTTGCCGGCATGAGGATTCATGCGGCGTCAACGAACTGGAATCACGCCCCGTAACGAACCGGGGTGCTTGCGCACCCGATCGCCTTGGCGCCGCACATGGCCAAGACGCCCGCCGCACGGGCTTGCCAAAGAAAAGGGTCGGCAAGGCCGACCCTTTCTGCTTCACCGAGCCGCCAAGCGCTAGGCCGGCTTCTTCACCGCCGCCTCGAGCGCGTCGATGAACATCGCGGCCACATCGAAGCCCGACTGGGTCGCGATTTCGACAAAGCCGGTCGGGCTGGTGACGTTGATCTCGGTGAGCTTGTCGCCAATCACGTCCAGCCCCACCAGCAGCAGGCCGCGTTCGGCCAGCACCGGCGCCAGAGTATTGGCGATCAGACGGTCGGTTTCCGACAGCGGTTGCACCCGCGCCGTGCCGCCGGCGGCGAGGTTGCCGCGCGCCTCGCCAGGTTTGGGAATCCGCGCCAGCGCGTGCGAGACGGCCTGGCCGCCGATCAGCAGGATGCGTTTGTCGCCGTCGACGATCGCCGGCAGGTAGCGCTGCGCCATCACGCTGCGCTCGCCGTTGTGCGAGAGCGTCTCGAGGATGGAGTTGAGGTTGGGGTCGCCCTGCCGCAGGTGGAAAACGCCGGTGCCGCCCATGCCGTCGAGCGGCTTGACGACGATGTCGCCGTGCTCGACGTAAAAGCGGCGCACCGCGTCCATGTCGCGCGTCACCAGGGTCGGGGCGATGAACTGCGGGAACTCGGTGATGGCGAACTTCTCGTTCAGGTCGCGCAACGCGCGCGGGCTGTTGAAAACACGAGCGCCTTCGCGTTCGGCATGCTCGAGCAGCCAGGTCGAGGCCAGGTACTCGACGTCGAACGGCGGGTCCTTGCGCATCACCACCGCGTCGAAGTCCGACAGCGGGCGGTCGGCCACCGATTCGACGGTGTACCAGTCGCTGCCGCTGCGTACCTCGACATGCCGCACCCGCGCCCGCGTGACGCCGGCATACCAGCGCATCTCCGCCACTTCACAGGTCCAAACCCGATGGCCGCGGCGCGCGCTCTCGCGCATCATCGCCACCGTCGAATCCTTGTACTCCTTGAGCTTGGCAAGCGGATCGATGATGTAAAGGATGTCGAGACCGCTCATGCTTCCACCTTGTCGGCGGCCAGTTCGACGGTGCGCTCAAGTTCGAGCGAGGCGGCGAGCAGAGCCAGGCGCGCCACCACGCCGAAGGCATAGAGGCGGTTGGCGCCGGCCTCTCCGCGCGCGCCGCATTCGGGCAGGTTGCAGCTGCCGGCAAAGGGCATCGGCGCGAAATGCATGCCGGGCGCGTTGAGGTTCTCGTCGACGCCGCGGCCAGTGTGCACGCGGTAGAAACCGCCGACCACGTAGCGGTCCATCATGTAGACCACCGGCTCGGCGGCGCCGCCGTCGACATGTTCGACGGTGGGCACGCCTTCCTGGATCAGGACGTCGGAGACCTGCAGGCCTTCTTTCACCACCGCCATCTTGTTGCGCTGCTTGCGGTTGAGGTTCTTCACCTCGGCCGCGTCTTTCACCGTCATCACCCCCATGCCGTAAGTGCCGGCGTCGGCCTTGACCACCACATAGGGCTGGTCGGTGATGCCGTATTCCTTGTATTTGGCCGCGATCTGCTGGAGCAGGCGGTCGACCTTGCTCGCCAGGCAGTCCTCGCCCACCCGCTCGTGGAAGTCGATCTGGCCGCAGCGCGCGAAATAGGGATTGATCAGCCAGGGGTCCATGCCGACCACGCGGGCGAAGTCGGCGGCGACCTCGTCGTAGGCGGCGAAATGCACGCTTTTCTTGCGCACCGCCCAGCCGGCCTGCAGCGGCGGCACCACTACCTGGTCGGACAGGCCGCGCAGGATGTCGGGAATGCCGGCCGACAGATCGTTGTTGAGCAGCACCGCGCAGGGGTCGAAACCTTCCACCCCGACCCGGCCGTTCTGGCGCACCAGCGGCTCGAGCACGAGCTGCTCGCCGTTGGGCAGGTCGAGCGTGGTCGGCGCCGTGATTTCGTCGGACAACGAGCCCAGCCGCACCACCAGACCGGTCTGGCGCAGGATGCGCGTGAGCCGCGCCACATTCATCAGATAGAACTGGTTGCGGGTATGGCGCTCGGGAATCAGCAACAGCTGGCGCGCGTCGGGGCACAGGCGCTCGATCGCGCTCTGCGCCGCCTGCACTGCGCACGGCAGCTGGTCCTCGGACAGGTTGTTGAAACCGCCCGGGAACAGGTTCATGTCGACCGGCGCCAGCTTGAAGCCGGCATTGCGGACATCGACCGAACCGTAGAAGGGAGGCGTGTGGTCCTGCCACTGCAGGCGGAACCAGCGCTCGATCTCGGGCAAAGCACCGGTGATGCGCGCCTCAAGTTCGACGAGGGCGCCGGCGTTGGCAGCCAGCAAGGGAACAGGTGTTGGCACAGCTCGCTCTCGATGCCGGCGCACGGCCGGCGAAAGAATCAGGCTGGCAGTTTAACTAACCGCCCGCTCCCGGAAAAAACGGGCTCCACGAGGAGCCCGTCAAAGTTCGCCGGCACAACTGGGTCAAAAGCGGCGAGCTAGGGAGACAAGACGGCGGGAATGCTGGCCATAACCCCGCGGGAGCGCTCCGGGATATCCCGGAGCGCGTGCAGGATCAATATTTGTAGGCCGATTCGCCGTGGTAGCTGGTGTCCAGACCTTCGCGCTCCTCCTCTTCGGCGACGCGCAAGCCGATCAGCTTGTCGACGATCCAGAAACCGACCGCCGACACCACCGCCGTCCACGCCACCGTCAGGATCACGGCCTTGGCCTGCACCAGCACCTGCTCACCGATGCTGGTGAAGCCGGTGGCTGCGGTGACCCAGTCGGTGACGAAGCCCGGGCCGCCCAGCGCGGGCGAAACGAACACCCCGGTCAGCAGGGCGCCGAGGATGCCGCCCAGGGCATGGATGCCGAACACGTCGAGCGCATCGTCGGCACGCAGCAAACGCTTGAGCCCGGTCACGCCCCAGAGGCAGACCACACCCGCCAGGCCGCCGATCACGAAGGCGCCGGGGATGCCGACGTTGCCTGCGGCCGGGGTGATCGCCACCAGGCCCGCCACCGCACCCGAGGCCGCGCCCAGCATCGAAGGCTTGCCCTTGATCATCCACTCGGCCAAGGTCCAGGTCATCACCGCGCACGCAGTCGCGAGGAAGGTGTTGGCAAAGGCAAGGACCGCGCTGTTGCCGGCTTCGAGCGCCGAACCCGCGTTAAAGCCGAACCAGCCGAACCACAGCAGCGAGGCCCCGATCATGGTCATGGTCAGGCTGTGCGGAGGCATGGCTTCGCGGCCGTAACCGATGCGCTTGCCCAGGAAGTAGGCGCCGACCAGGCCGGCGACACCGGCGTTGATGTGGACCACCGTGCCGCCCGCGAAATCGAGCGCGCCCCATTGCCAGATCAGGCCGGCGGTGCTGTTGAGCGAGTCGACCACCTCGGCCGAGGTGTAGGCGTCGGGACCGGCCCAGAACCAGACCATGTGCGCCACCGGCAGGTAGCTGAAGGTGAACCAGATCACCATGAAGAGCAGCAGGGCCGAGAACCGGACGCGTTCGACCAGGGCGCCCAGCAGCAGCGCGCAGGTGATGGCGGCAAAGGTCGCCTGGAAGGCGGCGAACAGCATCTCGGGGATCACGACGCCCTTGCTGAAGGTGGCGGCCATCGCGAACTCGCCTTTGGCAACGTCGGCGATCCCGCTCATGAACAGGCGCCCGAAGCCGCCGATGAAGGCGTTGCCTTCGGTGAACGCGAGGCTGTAGCCGTAGATGAACCACAGCACCGTGATCAGAGAGAAGGTGACGAAGACCTGCATCAGCACCGACAGCATGTTCTTGGTGCGGACCAGACCGCCGTAAAAGAGGCCCAGCGCCGGAATGCTCATCAGCAGTACCAGGGCAGTCGAGGTCAGCATCCACGCCACGTCACCCTTGTTGGGGACGGGAGCGGGCTTGGCTTCTTCTTTCTTTTCTTCGAGTTTGACGGTTTCGGTGATGGTGACTTTTTCGGTCACGACCTCGGTCGCCGCGGCCGCGGCTTCGGCGGCGGGCTTGGCTTCGGGGGTGGTCTGCGACCAGGCCACAGCACTGCCCAGCGCCAGCGTGCCGGCCGTCATCAGGATGGCAAGAATCTTTTTCATGGTCGTCCTCGCGGTCTCAGAGAGCTTCGGCATCGGTCTCGCCGGTACGGATGCGGACGACCTGCAGCAGGTCGAACACGAAGATCTTGCCGTCGCCGATCTTGCCGGTGCGGGCCGAGGCTTCGATCGCTTCGATCGCGGCTTCGAGGATGGCATCGTCGACCGCGGCTTCGATCTTCACCTTGGGCAGGAAATCGACCACGTATTCGGCGCCGCGGTACAGCTCGGTATGACCTTTCTGGCGGCCGAAACCCTTGACTTCGGTGACCGTGATGCCTTGCACGCCGACCGCGCCCAGGGCCTCGCGTACCTCGTCAAGCTTGAACGGCTTGATGATGGCGGAGATGAGTTTCATGACAGTGTCCGGGATGGGAAAGAGGGAGTCAGAAGCTGCGTCCGACCGTGGCGATGAACTTGGACTTGCCGAGGTTCTTGCCGCCGACCGGGCCGGTGTAGACCAGGTCGCTGGCGTTGGTGTCGACATACGCCGCGCCGAGCGTCCAGCCTTCCCAGGTGTAGTTGGCGCCGAGCTTCCAGTCGGTGTAGCTGGCGTCGTCGCTGCCCTTGACCTTCTGGTAGCCGACGTGACCCACCAGGGCGAGGCCGGGAAGCACCTCGTAGTTCAGGCCGCCGTCGAGGTAGTAGCTGTTCTTGCTGTCGACGAAACCGAAGAGATCGGTCACCGCCTGCGAATATTTGAACGAGAGCGGCCCCCAGCCGGCGCCCACGTAGAGCTCGGTGGTATTGGGGCTGTTGGCCGGCTTGGCGCCCGACATCGGGTAGTAGTATTGGAGCGCGCCAAGGTCGATCGTCAGGCCCGGCGCCGCCTCGAACTTGTAGCCGCCGTAGAAGTCCATCTCGATCGGCGCCGACAGGCCCGGGTTGGCGTCGGCCAGCCAGCTGATGTTCGAGTTCCAGTTGCCGAGGTAGAAGCCGCTCTTGTGCACGAAATCGAAGCCGCCCTGGATCGCCGGCCTTTCGTTGGTCTGGGCAATGCCGCGATAGGCATACGACGAAGCCAGGGTCACGTTCGCGGTCAGGCTGAACTCGGGTTCGGGCTTGGGCGCTTCCGCTTTGGCGGGCTCGGCCGCCTGCGCGAAAGCGGCCAGGGGAAGCGCACACGCTGCGGCGGTCGCAAGGGCCAGCAAGGTCTTCTTCATGGTGGTTCTCGGTCTCGGAGGTTGAGGGCAATCAGGTGCAGCTGGCCTTAGCTCTGCAACATGTGTGCCATGCCGCCCGACCCGGGTTCCTGCCGTCATCGGCCCGGATTGGAGGCGCCCGCCCCGAGTCGACGCACCAAGGCAGTGCGCTTGTGCGATTTCGGTGCAAACCCGGATCTCCTTGCCAGCTCTTGTAGACTGCCGGTCCTGCTGGAGCCCGCCATGGACAAGACCTCTTTCCTCGACGAATTGCAGCGCCGCATCGAAGCGGTGACTCACACGCTGCCCGCGGCCGAGGTGCGCGACAACCTCAAGGCCCTGCTGTCGACCCAGTTCGCCAAGCTCGATCTCGTCACCCGCGAGGAGTTCGACACCCAGGCCCGCGTGCTCGCCCGAACTCGCGAAAAACTCGACTTGCTCCAGGCCCGGCTCGACCAGATCGAAGCTCGGCAGGCCCGCTCCACCCGCACCGAATAAACCGGCGCCGGCCGGCGCCGCGCCACCCCAGCCGCTTTCTCTTGGCCGGGCCACCCCCATATCAGGTGTATGGAGGTAGTCATGGCTGGCTTCGATGTCCGTCGTCCTGCCCTTGCCGGCAGCTTTTATCCGGCCCAAGGCGCCGAGTTGGGTGCAAGCGTCCGGAGCCTGCTGAGCGCGGCCGCGGGCCGCGCCCGCGCGCGCCCGCCCCAGGCCC
>JAEZVV010000105.1 GCA_023443095.1 Pseudomonadota bacterium | reverse complement strand
GGCCCTGCGGCGGCCCGGGCCGCTGGACGCATCGCGCAGCGAAAGCGCCCTGCGTAGCGGGACCAAAACCAGCGCCACGCGCAAGCGCAATCGCTCACCGCACAGCGGGCACATCCCTCCCCCACCGCATCAACTCATCCCCAACACTCATCTAGCCCGCCCGACTTTGGCGCTAGGCTTGCGCCATCCCTTTTGAGGTTCTGCCATGAAAGCCGCGAACATCCTTGCCACCATCGGCAACACCCCCGCCATCCGTGTCAACCGCCTGTTCGGCCCGAACGCGCAGGTTTGGATCAAAAGCGAACGGTCCAACCCGGGCGGGTCGATCAAGGACCGCATTGCGCTGTCGATGGTCGAAGACGCCGAGGCGCGCGGCGTCCTGAAGCCTGGCGGAACCATCATCGAACCCACCTCCGGCAATACCGGGATCGGCCTGGCGATGGTCGCCGCGGTCAAGGGTTACCGGCTGATCCTGGTGATGCCCGACAGCATGAGCGTCGAGCGGCGCCGCCTGATGCTCGCTTACGGCGCCGAGTTCGAACTGACCCCGCGCGCGCTCGGCATGAAAGGCGCGATCGCCAAGGCCGAGGAACTTGCCGCCGCCACTCCCGGCGCCTGGATTCCGCAGCAGTTCGAAAACCCCGCCAACGTCGCCGTGCACGAACGCACCACGGCGCAGGAGATCCTGGCCGACTTCCCCGAAGGGCTCGACGTTCTGATCACGGGCGTGGGCACGGGTGGCCACATCACCGGCGTGGCCAAGGTCCTGAAGCAGGCCTGGCCGAACCTGAAGGTGTTTGCAGTCGAACCCGCGGCCAGCCCGGTGATCTCGGGCGGAGCGCCGGCGCCGCACCCGATCCAGGGCATAGGCGCGGGTTTCATCCCCAAGATTCTCGACACGGCCCTGCTCGACGGCGTGATCCAGGTCGAGGCCGAACCGGCGCGCGAGATGGGCCGGCGCAGCGCGCGCGAAGAAGGCCTGCTGGTCGGGATCTCGTCGGGCGCCACGCTCGCCGCGATCGCGCAGAAGCTGCCCGAGCTGCCCACCAATGCGCGCGTGCTCGGCTTCAACTACGACACCGGCGAGCGTTACCTCTCGGTCGAAGGCTACCTGCCGGCCGAATGAGCCGGGCCCGGCCGGAATGAAAAGGCCCGCGCTAGCGCGGGCCTTTTTCCGTGCGGCCTCAGCTCTTCAGCAGTTCGGCGTAACGGTCGGGGCCGACGTTGCCGCCCGAGACGATGATGCCGACCCGCTTGCCCGCCACGTCGAGCTTGCCCTCGAGCACCGCAGCGGCGGCGAGGCAGCCGGTGGGTTCGACCACCAGCTTCATGCGTTCGGCAAAAAAACGCATGGTGCGCACCAGCTCAGCGTCGCTGACGGTGACGATGCCACTCACCAGGCTCTGGATCACCGGAAAGGTGAGCTGGCCCGCGTGCTGGGTCTGGGCGCCGTCGGCGATCGTGCGCGGCACCTCGATGTGGACGATCTCGCCGCGGGCGAGCGACTGCTGCATGTCGTTGCCGGCCTCGGGTTCGACGCCGACCACCTCGCAGCCGGGCGACATCGCCTTGGCCGCGGTGGCGCAGCCCGAGATCAGCCCGCCGCCGCCGACACACACCACCAGCAGGTCGAGGTCGCCGACCTGCTCGATCAGTTCCTTGGCCGCCGTGCCCTGGCCCGCCATCACGTCGGCGTGGTCGTAGGGCGGCACCAGGGTCATGCCGCGCGCGGCGGCGATCTCGCGGCCGAGCTGCTCGCGGTCCACCGTGTAGCGGTCGTACAGGATCACTTCGGCGCCGTAGTTGCGGGTCGCCTCGATCTTGAGCGCGGGCGCGTCCTCGGGCATCACGATCACGGCCGGCATGCCGAGCAGGCGCGCCGACAAGGCCACCGCCTGCGCGTGGTTGCCGCTGGAGAAGGCGATCACGCCCGCCTCGCGCTGGGCCGGGCTGAACTTCGACAAGGCGTTGTAGGCGCCGCGGAACTTGAAAGCGCCCATGCGCTGCAGGTTCTCGCATTTGAAGAAAAGCTGGGCGCCGGTGCGCTGGTTGGCGGTGCTCGACGTCAGCGCCGGGGTCAGGTGGGCGACGCCGGCCAAGCGTTGAGCGGCGGCATCGATCTCATCAAAGGAAATGGCGAGCGGCAAGGTAATCTCCTAACGAAGACTGGCAGTGTAGTGGTGGCGCCCGACAGCCCTCTCGCGCCAGCCGGCCCGAGCTCCATGCGGACGATCTCGCTCAAGTTTTGTTGGGCTTGGTCGTTACAGGTTTGCACTCATAGCGCGGCCGCTGTTCGCCGCTCGCCCCGCACGTACGGCTTAACCCTATCCTGCCGCGCCTTCGTTGCTGCGGCCGCCACCGCATGCGCCTCAACCTGCCTGTTACCGACCAAGAACGCGTCCTTGCCGACGACGAAGTCATCGTCACCCGCACCGACACGCAGAGCTACATCACCTACGCCAACGCCAGCTTTCTTGCGATCAGCAACTTCACGCTCGACCAGGTGCTGGGCCAGCCGCAGAACCTGGTCCGCCACCCCGACATGCCGGCGGAAGCGTTTGCCGACCTCTGGCGCACGGTGAAGGCCGGCCAGCCCTGGACCGGCATCGTCAAGAACCGCGCCAGCAACGGCGCGTTTTATTGGGTTCGCGCCAACGTCACCCCCATCACCGACCAGGGCAAGATCACCGGCTACATCTCGGTGCGCACGCGGCCGACCGCGGCCGAAGTCGAAGGTGCCAAGACCTTGTACGAAAAGATGCGCGCCGGCGCCCTCAAGGACCAGGAACTGGTCGGCGGCGAACTGCGCTACACCGGCTGGCGCGGCGTCATCGGCGCCGCGCTGCGGATGCCGCTGGGGGCGCGCTCGTGGCTCACGCTCGGGACGGCCGCGGTCCTGTCCCTGGTGGCTGCCGCGGTCGCCCTGGGCCAGGATTCTCTGGCCGGACCGGAGCGGGCGCTGATCGCCGGTTCGGCCCTGCTGTCGGCGCTGGTGTCGGTGGCGGCGGCGGCCTACATGAACCGCACCGTGTTCCACCCGATCGAACTGGCGCTCAAGCAGGCCACACGGATCGCCGGCGGCGACATCCGCTCCCAGTTCGCGGAGACCGGCGACGCCCGGGTCCGCCACCTGATGCGGCTGCTCAATCAGATGAACGGCAAGCTGGTCGGCGTGCTGATGGACGCCAACCTCAGCGTGCGCGCGCTGCGCCTGGCCACCGACGAACTCGCCCGCGGCAACCTCGAACTGTCGTCGCGCACCGAACAGCAGGCCGCCAACCTCGAGCAGACCGCCTCGTCGATGGAGCAGATGAGCTCGAGCGTGCGCCACAACGCCGATTCGGCGCAGCAGGCCAAGACCTTGTCGGTGACCGCCACCGCCGTGGCTCAGGACGGCGGCAAGCTGGTCGAGCAGGTGGTCGAAACTATGGACCGGATCCAGGTCGCCAGCCGCAAGATCGAGGAGATCAACACCTTGATCGAAGGCATCGCCTTCCAGACCAACATCCTGGCGCTCAACGCCGCGGTCGAAGCCGCCCGCGCCGGCGAACACGGGCGCGGCTTCGCGGTGGTGGCCGCCGAAGTGCGGCGTCTGGCGCAGAGCAGCAGCGAAGCGGCGCGAGAGATCACCGGCCTGATCGAGGACTCGGTGCGCACCGTCAGCGACGGCAGCCGCCAGGTGCGCTCGGCCGGCAGCACGATGCAGGACATCGTCGCCCATTCGCAGCGGGTGAGCGAGCTGATCGGCGAAATCAGCCTGGCCTCGCGCGAGCAGACCGCTGGCATCGGCGAGGTCAACCAGGCGGTCACCCAGCTCGACCAGGTGACCCAGCAGAACGCCGCCCTGGTTCAGCAAAGCGCGGCCGCCGCCAGCCAGCTGAGCGATCAGGCGCGCCAGCTCGCCGATGCGATGAGCGTGTTCCGGATCAGCGCCTGATCGGCCGGCGCCGGCCCGCGTTCAGCGCGGCGCCGGCACCGCCGAGCAATGCGCTCCGCCTTCGCCTTTTTCCTGGCCGATGGCCCAGGGCGGCGGCTCCTTGAAGCGGTCGTGCGGCTCGGACCATAAAAAATCGGCGACCAGGAAGGCGGCCAGCAGGCCGAAGAAGAAGGTGCTCCACCACACGCGCTTCATGCCTTGACCCCCAGCCGGGCGCGCAGGCTCACGCCTACCACCGACCCGGCAAACGCCGCCGCGAACCACACCCAGCCGTGCAGGCTGCCGGTGGAGATGCCGGAAAAGAAGGCGCCGACATTGCAGCCGAAAGCCAGGCGCGACGAATAACCCAGCAGCAGGCCGGCGGCGATCGCGGCCAGCCATTGCTTGAGGCTGGCCCTGACCTCGGGGTTGGTGGTGCCGCGGTGGTGGGCGGCGATGAAAGCGCCCACCAGCAGGCCGAGATTGGTGATGGTGGTGACGTCGGTCAGCACGCTCGAATGGATCTGCGCCTGCTGGACCGGCCGCCCCCAGAAGGCGTTGGCGCCGAGATCGGCGCCGGCCCAGGTGACGAGTTTCGCGCCCCACAGGCCGAGGCCGTAGACGATGCCCCAGGGCTGGCCGGCGAGCAGCAGGTTGAGCACGGCCAACACCGCCAGCAGCACCGCGCCGGCATACACCGCGCGCCCCTTCCAGCGGGTGTCGGTGCGGCGGCGGAACCGCCACAGCAGGCCGGCGAGCAGCAGCAGCGCCCCGGCCTGCAGGACCAGCGCCCAGTTCACGCCGACGAGGTCCTGCACCAGCACTGGCGGCAGACTGCCGAGGGCGAGCCAGGCATCGAGATGCGCCGCGCCCAGGAAGCTGCCGCCGATGAAGCCGGGCAGGACCGCAAGCGAAAACAGGTTGCCCAGGCCGGCCTTGTACAAAGTGCCCGAGCCGCAGCCATCGGCGATCTGCATCACCGCGCCGAAGATGAAGGCGCCGATCACCAGGCTCACCGACAGCGGCCCGGCCGCGGCCGACAGCTCGGGGTGCGAGGCGATCAGGGGAATCGAAACCAGCATCGCCAGGCCGATCGCCAGGAACTGGGCGAGCAGGCCGGTGGGGTCGCGGTCGCGGATCCAGGCGCGCCAGCCGGTGGTGAAACCGAAGGCGACGGCGGCCAGCACCGCGCCAAAGCCGATGCCGACCAGGAACAGGCCGCCCTGGCGCAGGCCCACGCTCCAGGTCACGCCCAGCCAGGCGGCCACCGCCAGGCCGTAAAACACCAGGGTCGAGGTGCGGACGCGGCGGCCGCTGCCGGCCGCCGTCGTCGAAAGGGGAATCGAACCGATGGCCATGACTCAGTTCGCCAGGGCGGCGCGCAGTTGCAGGTAGAACTGGCGCAGGCGCGAAGGCACGTTGGCCATCGGCAGCCCGGCCTGGGACCAGCCGACCATCGATTCCGGGTAGAGCTTGACGTCCTTCTGGCCCAGCACCTCGCTCAGGACGAACCAGTTGGTCGCCGCCCAATGGCCCGAGTTGCAGAAACTCACGGTCGGCTGGCTGGTGTCGACGCCGTTCGACGCGGCGATGCGGCGCACCTCGTCGGCCGGCAGCATTTCGGCGCTGTCGCCCTTGAACCACACGGCGTTGTCGACGTTTTTCGCGCCGGCCAGGGTGCCCGGCGTCTTGGCCGCCCCGTGTTTTTCTTCGCCGGCGAAGAACTCGGCCGGGCGGGCGTCGAGCAACCGGGTCGAGTCGGGCGCAGCGACGATGGCTGCCACTTCGTCGCGGGTCGCGAGCAGGCGCGGATCGAAGCGGATCTCGAAAGGCGTGGGCAAGGCGTCGACCACCTCGGTCGTGAGCGGCAGGCCGGCCGCGCGCCAGGCCTTCATGCCGCCGTTGAGGATGGACACCTGCTGGACCCCGCCGGCCTTGAGGGTCCAGGCGACCCGGGCGGCGGCGCCGAAATCGGTGTGGTCCGACCCTTCGACCACCACCACCACCGGGGTGTCGCGGTCGATTCCCAGGCCTTGCACCACCTGGGTGAGCTGGGCCTCGGGCAGCAGGGCGCCGGGGTTCTCCTTGGGGCCGCGCCAGGCCGGGTAGGGCGCGCTCTGGGCTCCCGCGATATGGCCGTTTTCAAACGGCGACTTGCCGTTTTTCTCGCGCCCGGCGCGGATATCGACCACCCGCAGATCGGGCTCGGCCAGCCTTGTCTGCAGTTGCGCCGGCGTCAGCAGAGGCTGGGCCGACACCAGCGTCGGCAGGAACAGAAGAAAGGCAATCAGCAATCGTTTGGCTGTCATGGCACACCGCGAACAAACCCTGGGGAGCGCGAGTGTGCCGTCCGCCGGACGCGATGGAAAAGACCAAATGTTTATTCGCTCATGCCGGCGGCACGGCCTTCGGCGACGACTCAGGTCTTGTGCGCCTGTTCGTATTGCGAGGGCGTGGCGCCGCCGCGCGCCAGGAACTCGCGCAGGTGCTGGACCGCATTGCGGTCGAGCGTATTGCCGTGGTGCGGCCGGTGCAGGATGCCTTCCATCTTGTTGAGCGTGACGCGGATGCGCGCGCCCGAGAGCGGCTCCACGTGTGCGCCCAGATGGCCGAGCAGCGATTCGACCTCGCGCCAATGGATATTGCCGCTGATCGGGTCGTGGAAGATGGTTTGCAGCAGTTGCTCGTGCTTGTGGCTCATGACGGCTCACCCGGCTCAAAGCAGTGAGGCCAGCATACTCCGCGGCCTGGGCCGGGCCTCTCGCACCAGGTCAAGCCGGCCGCGGTTTGTTGCGCAATCCGCAGTCAGCGCGTCCACACCGACGGCGGCGGCGCATCGGGCGGCGGGATGGCGGCGTCGGGCGGCGGAGCCGATCGCGGCGGCCGGGCATTCGGCGGCGGCGGCGCGTAATAACTAGGCGGCCGCGCCGGGGAATAGGCCGGCCGCGCCGACACATATGCGCCCGGCACCTTGTTGCCGCGTTCGTACATGCACTGCAGATAAGCCGAGTCGTAGCGTCCTTGCGCCGACCAGTTTCCCGCCTGGGCCTGGCTGCTGCCCACCGCCGCCCCGGTCAGAAGGCCGAGGCCGGCACCCGCGGCGGCCCCGTGGCCCCCGTCGATCAGGGCGCCCGCCGCCGCTCCGATCACCGTTCCCAGCGCCGCCGAGTTGAAGGCGGCCTGGTTGCTCGCCTGCTGCTGCTGGCTGCCGCCGGCCGCGACGTAGGCGTAGTTGCGGCAGACGGCCTCATCGCGCTGGAAAGCGTCGAATGTCTTGCGCGAGCCGGGCAGGGCGCTCACCTGGGGCGCGGTCGGCACCACCGCGCAAGCGCTCAGCAAGGAGCCCACCAGACCGGCCAGGATCAGGGTTCTCATGCCTGCCTCAGTTCAGTTGGCCGGCTGCGGCGGCACTTTCTGCCAGCCTTCGGCGCACGATTTCACGTAGGGGTAGTAGGCGTTGCTGCTGCGGCACCAGTACCACCAGCCCTGTTCTTCGGGCGCGGCCGGCGCCTCGCGTTCGACGTAGACCGGGGGCTGGGACTGAATCACCACCGGCGGATATACCGGCGCCGGCACCACCAGCGGATAGCCGTAGCCATAACCGTAGTAGCGCGGACCCCAGTAAGGCCCCCAGTAACCCGGGCCTCCATAACCAAGGTAAACGCCCACTCTCGGACCGCCCCAGCCGCCATGGGCCATGACCGGCGAGCTCAGAAACAAGCCCCCGAGCGCGGCGAGCGCGACCAGGATCCAGGAACGAAGCGATTTCATGACGACCTCCTGCAGCGAACCGGCCTACCCCCATAACGTGGGAGCCAATCCTTCGGAGGACAGTCTGGTCCAGGATCGCGGACTATGCTGCTACGAGATGTAAGAGCCGGCACTGCCGGCTCTCGCTCTCAAGCCAATCAAGCCTGGGCCGCCTTGGCTTTTTCCTCGAGCATCGCCCAGCGCTCGAACTTTTCTTCCAGCAGGCGTTCGACCGTAATCGCCCTTTCGCCGTCGGCTCGCATCTCTTCGGGCGAACGCTTGTGATAGTCGGGCGAACTCATGGCCGCGGCCAAAGCGGCCTGCTCGGCTTCGAGCGCTTCGAGTTCGGCAGGCAGGGCCTCGAGTTCTCGCGTTTCCTTGAAGCTGAGCTTGATCCGCTCGGCCTTGCGAACGGGGGCTGGGGCCGGCGCCGGTTCGGGCTTGGTCTCGAGCTTCTCGGCCGGCGCCGGGCGCTGGCGCAGCCAGTCCGAATAGCCGCCGACGTATTCGCGCCATTCGCCTTCGCCTTCGGCGGCGATCACCTGGGTCACCACGTTGTCGAGGAAGGCGCGGTCGTGCGAGACCAGCAGCAAGGTGCCGGGGTAGTTCTGCAAGGTGTCTTCGAGCAGTTCGAGCGACTCGATGTCGAGGTCGTTGGTCGGCTCGTCGAGCACCAGCAGGTTGGCCGGGCGGGCGAACAGGCGCGCCAGCAGCAGGCGGTTGCGTTCGCCGCCGGAGAGCGACTTGACCGGCGCATTGGCGCGCCGCGGCGGGAACAGGAAGTCGCCCAGGTAGCCGACCACGTGTTTGCGGGTGTCGCCGATCTCGACCCAGTCCGAACCCGGGGCGATGGTGTCGGCCACCGTTTTTTCGGGGTCGAGCGCTTCGCGCAGCTGGTCGAAATACGCGACCTGCAGGTTGGTGCCGTGGCGCACGCGGCCGGAATCGGGCGCAAGCTGGCCGAGGATGAGTTTGATCAGCGTGCTTTTGCCGGCGCCGTTGGGACCGATCAGGCCCAGGCGGTCGCCGCGCATCAGGCGCAGATCGAGGTCCTTGACCACCGGCCGGCCGCCGAAGGCCTTGTTCACGCCTTCGAGTTCGGCCACCAGCTTGCCGCTGCGCTCGCCGGCATCGATTGCGAGCTTGACGTTGCCGAGGCGGTCGCGCCGCTCGGAGCGGTCGACCCGCAGCCGCTCGAGCCGGCGCACCCGGCCTTCGTTGCGGGTGCGGCGGGCCTCGATGCCCTTGCGGATCCAGACCTCTTCCTGGGCCCAGAACTTGTCGAACTTGCGGCGGGCGGTTTCCTCGGCCGCGAGTTCGTCTTCTTTGCGCGCCTCGTAAGCGGCGAAGTTGCCGGGGTAGGAGCGCAGGACGCCGCGGTCGAGTTCGACGATGCGGGACGCGACCCGGTCGAGAAAGGCGCGGTCGTGAGTGATCGTCATCAGCGAACGCGCGCCGCGGAACTCGCTGATCAGCAGTTCCTCGAGCTGGCCGATGCCGGTGATGTCGAGGTGGTTGGTCGGTTCGTCGAGCAGCAGCAGGTCCGACTGCAAGGCCAGCGCCAGCGCCAGGGCGGCACGCTTGCGCTCGCCGCCCGAGGCGGTGGCCGGGTCGCGCTCGGGATCGAGGCCGAAGCGGTGCAGGTATTCGTCGAGCCTGGCCTCGGTGCGCCAGCGCTCGCGTTCGTCGTGCATGTGTTCGATCTGGCCGCGCCGCACCAGGCTGACGCGGATCGAGCTGGCGGGCGGCAGCTCGGGCTCCTGCTCGACGTAATCGATGCGCAGGCCGTCGCGCACCTTGCGTTCGCCGTCGTCAAGCTGCGAACGGCCGGCAATCACTTTGAGCAGCGAGCTTTTTCCGGTGCCGTTGCGGCCGATCAGGCCGACCCGCTCGCCTTCGAGCAGGGTGAGGGCCGCGTCATCGAGCAGGGGCTGGTCGCCGAAGGCGAGCTGGGCATTGATCAGGGTAAGAAGCGTCATGGCGCGCGCACGATACCCCGATCCCGCCGCTGGCGCCCCTAGACTGGCGCAGCACAAAGGAAACCCTCATGGCGAGACGCCCCGCCCCCGTTCCACACAATCGCTGGAGCCGGCTGGCCCGGCTCGGCCTGGCGGCGGGCGAGCTGGCGGTCGGCGGAGCGATCGAAGGCCTGCGCCGGCTGGGCCGCGGCCCGCAGGAAGGCAGCGCGATGTTTTCCGCCGCCAATACTCAGCGGCTTGCGAGCCGCCTGGCCCGGCTGCGCGGGGCGGCAATGAAGCTCGGCCAGCTGCTCTCGATGGAAGGCGGAGAATTGCTGCCGCCCGAACTCGCAAGCGCGCTCGCCACTCTGCGCCAGGACGCCGCACCGATGCCGCGAGCTCAGCTCGCCCGCATCCTGGGCCGCGAATTGGGCAAGGGCTGGGAAGCGCGCTTCGAATACTTCGACTGGGAACCGGTGGCCGCCGCCTCCATCGGCCAGGTCCACCGAGCCACCACCCGCGACGGCCGCGAACTCGCACTCAAGATCCAGTACCCGGGCGTGGCGCGTTCAATCGGCGCCGATGTGGATAACGTCGCCGCGCTGCTGCGGCTGTTCAATCTGCTGCCGCTGCAGATCGACGTGGCCGGGCTGGCGGCGGAAGCCAAACGCCAGCTGATGCAGGAAGCCGACTACCGTGCCGAAGCCTTGTTCGCCGCCGACTACGCGCGGCTCATCGGTCACGACCCGCGCTATTTTGTGCCAGCGGTACACACAGACTTGTGCACAGCCCGCATCCTCGCGCTCGACTGGGCCGAGTCGCAGCCGCTCGAGTCTCTGGCGCTCGCCTCGCAGGCCCGGCGCAACGACATCGGCGCTGCATTGGAAGAGCTGCTGTTTCGCGAGTTGTTCGAGTTCGGCCTGATGCAAAGCGACCCCAACTTCGCCAACTACCGCTACGACCCGATCCGCCACCGCATCGTCCTGCTCGACTTCGGCGCCAGCCTGCGTTTTCCACAGAACTTTGTGGACAAGTACCGGGCCATCTGCCGCGCCATCGTGGCCGGCGACCGCGCCGGCATGGCCCGGGCCGCCGCGGCGATCGGCTATCTCGCCCCCGGGGCGGCGCCGGAACGGATCGAGGCCGCGCTCGACGTGATCGAACTGGTGTGCGAGCCACTGCGCCACCGCGGCCGCTACGACTTTGCCGGCTCCGACCTGCCGCAGCGGGCGCGGGCGCTGGGGATAGACCTCGGCCTGCGGCGCGGTCTGCTGCGCTCGCCGCCGCCTGCAACCCTGTTCCTGCACCGCAAGCTGGCCGGATCCTTCATGTTGCTGGCCCGGCTCGGCGCCCGGGTCGACGCCCGCTCCCTGATCCTGCCTTTTCTGGCCGAGCCGCCCGGCGCTCCGGCTCAAGCGTGAGCCGGAGCCCGGCGGGCGGTGGCGATCAGCAACACGCCGCCCGTGGCCAGCGCCAGCGCCGCCACGTGTAAGGGGCCAAAGTGTTCGCCGAGAACAAGCACGCCAACCGCGGTGGCCGCGATCGGCAGCGCCACCGTGAACACCCCCGCCTGGTTGGCCGGCACATGGCGCAAGCCGGTGAGCCAGAGCCAGACCGAAACCAGGCTGGCCGACAAGGCATAAAAAACCAGCAGGCCCCAGTCGCCCGCGCCCAGACTTCCGAGATCGAAGCGAGAGAGCTGCCACAGACCGAAAGGAAGGGTGAGGACCAGGCCCCACAGATTGATCAAGGCCGAGATCCGCAACGGCGCCCGCGTCGCCGCCAGGCGTTTGCCGGCTATCACGTACACCGCTTCGCACACCACCGCGCCGAGGATCAGCAGATTGCCGAGCAGGCTGGCACCGCGCGTCTCGGCGACCGGCGCCTTGGCGAACTGCAGCAGGGCGATGCCGCCAACGGCCAGAGCGATCGCGATCCAGGTGCGGCGCGACAGCCGTTCCTGCAGGACCAGCCACGAGGCCAGCGCCACCACCGCCGGCAGCGTGGAGAGGATCACCCCCGCCGCCACGGCCGTCGTCAGCGCGATGCCCGACAACATGCAGATCGAAAACAGGAAGTTGCCGAAGAAGCTCTGCAGAAAGAGCTGCCAGCGCTCGCTGCGAGTGAGCGCCGCTTCCCCCGGCGCGGCGAGGGTCCACGGCGCCAGCGCCACCGCCGCCATCGCAAAGCGGATCAAGGCCAGGGCAAAAACCGGAATCGCCGCCACCAGGGGCTTGGCCAGGGCGATATAAGTCCCCACCAGCGTCATCGACGCAGTGAGCAGCAGATAAGAAAACCAGGGATGAGCTTGCATGGGGGGCGACGATAACCGAGCCGCCCCGGCGGCCGGGCTCAGCCCGCGGGTCTAGCGTTCACCAGCCGCTGCAGCCAACGGTGAGACGCCGCCACTAGGTCGCGCGCCAGCCACAAACTGCGCGCATCGCGCCTCAGTTCGCCGCTTTGCACCCACTGAACGATCAGGCGGTCGAGCACGCCCAGGCTGCAGCCGATCAGCTTGGCCACTTCGCGCCGCCGCGGCAGCGACGGCAGCCGGATCCAGACTTCGTCGCTGGTCCCAACATCGCGGCCGGCATTCATCAGGGCCGCCGCCAGGAAGGTGCGCAGCCTCTCCTCGTTCGAAGCGATCTGGGTCACCACCATGCCGAGCTTGTCGCTCATCGCGCTGCGTTCGCAATACGCCGCCAACTCGTGGTGCAGGGCCGGATCGCGGTCGGCGATCTTGAGCAGGAGCTCGTGCGGAATCTCGAGAATCTCGCTGTCTTTCAGGGTCCAGTGCCGGCGCGGAAAATGGTCGCCGCTATAGAGGTTCTGGCAACCGCCGCAGAGAGCGCCGGTAGTGGCGATCGACCACGCCAGCGGCTGGCCATGGCCCACCGCGACCAGGGAACGGGCCACCATGCCGCTTTTGACGAAGAAGACGCGGGTCACCCGCGAGTCTTCTCGCACCAGAACGCTGCCGCGGCGGCCCTCGACCTTGTGGCCCAGTTGAAGGATGAGGCGAGTCGCATACGGCGACAGCCGCGGCGCGAACCACGGCGTCAAGAGACGGGTCTCAGGCATAGGGAACAACTGGGGAAGTGCAACGGCAAACCCAATAGTGGTCTGGCAGCACCGTCAAAAGTTTGCGGCGGGTCATCGTTCCCGCCTTGTCCTGGCCAATAACTGGTAAATCCCGATGGATCAACACGCTTCCCGCCGTCTTTTTCTAAGGCCGCTCCCCGGGGCCGACCCGGAATTTGCAGCCACCACTTGTCAACAGCCCTGAATAAGTCTGTGGATAAGACGGCATCCAGCAACAAGAGCTGTGGGCAACTTTTGAACAAAGAAAATCAACCAAAAAGTTGTTCAACTCGCCCACAGTTTATCCACAGACCTAACAGGACCCAGCCCACAACCAAGCAAGGTCACCAAACACATGATTTTAAAGCTCTTCTACAGCTTATCCACAGATTTAACCAAGCCTATTATTAGCTATGACTACTTTGAAAGATAAAAAAGGATTGGACAAAGCCTAGGTGCGAGCCCAGCCTCGTACGGCTTCCAAACTGAGGAAATTCCATGAAATCTGGCTTCGCTTCACCCCAGACCACCTGGGACTCGCGTTACGCCCGCGACGATTACATCTTCGGCACGGCTCCCAATGCGTTCCTTGCCCGCCAGAAAACGCGGCTGCAGCCCGGAATGAAAGCCCTGGCCGTGGCCGACGGCGAAGGGCGCAACAGCGTCTGGCTGGCTGAACAAGGGCTGGCCGTGACTGCTTTCGACATTGCGCCGCTGGGTGTGGATAAGGCGCGGCGTCTGGCCGCCGCGCGCGGCGTGTTGGTCGACTACCACGTGGCGGCGATCGAAGACTGGCCCTGGAAGCCCGAGGCCTACGACGTGGTCGCGGCGATCTTCATCCAGTTCCTGCCGCCTGCGCTGCGCCCGCCGGTTTTCGAGGCCATGATGGCCACGCTCAAGACCGGCGGACTGCTGTTTCTGCAGGGCTACACCCCGCGCCAGCTCGAATACAAGACCGGCGGGCCGCCGTGCGCCGAGCACTTGTACACAGCCGATCTGTTGAAAACCTGTTTTTCCGGGCACCAGTTGCTGGAACTGCGCGAGCACGACGACGAGCTTTTCGAAGGCATGCAACATGCGGGCCGGTCGGCCCTGATCGACTGCGTGGTGCGCAAGTCCTGATTCGAGGCGGCGGTTCGCGCCGCCCCGTGGCTCAGGC
>JAEZVV010000076.1 GCA_023443095.1 Pseudomonadota bacterium | reverse complement strand
GCCCAAGCTTAGTTGATGGTCGCCTCGTCGGTGCGGGTTTCCCCTTTGTTGTCGACCCAGGTGACGGCCAGCTTGTCGCCCTTGTTGGCGCCCTTGAACTTGAACTGCAGGTACGGGTTCTTCGAGACCGCCGGACCCCACAGGGCGTCGAGCACGGTCTTGCCGTTGTGGACCACTTTGACGGTCTGGATGTAATGGGCGGGGACGATCTGGCCGGCAGCGTCACGGCGCTGGCCGGTTTCCATTTCGTGGCTCATCAGCACGCGCACGTCGGTGCCGTCGGGCTGGGCGGTGGCGCGGATACGCATCGGATCAGGCATGGCTTGCTCCTGTGATTCTTGGATTCGGTTCGAGGATGGAAAGGTCTCAGCCGCCGCAGCCGCCGAGGGTGACCTTCACTTCCTTGGTGGTGAAGAAATACTTGTTATCGGCCTTGACCACGGCGGTCACGTTCGAGGTCTGACCCATCTTGATGCGGGTCGAGACCGTCGGCTCGGTGTCGGCCGGAAGGTTGAAGCCCGCCGTCAGCGCGCTCGGGTTCTTCTCGACGAAGACATAGATCGACTGAGTGTTGGGGATCTTGCTCGTCACACCGACCGGCACCACGGCGCCGTTTTCGGCGATGTCGGGCGCAGTGATGGCGATGTCGGCGCTCTGAGTCGGCATCGCGCCGCCCATGGCCTTGATGGCATCGGCCATGGTCTTGGCGTCGAACGCGGCCTTGTTCCAACCGGTAGCCTGGGCCAGGGCGTCATCCACCGTGACCAGGCCGGCGGCCATCATCAGACCGAAGACGCCGCTAGCCTTGAGAAAATCCCTGCGATTCGTGTTCATTGCATAGCCTCCTGCGTGGCTTCCTACGTGTTGATCTGTCTGCATTCCGCGCCCCGGCAGGAGCGCGGTCTGTCCGTTTTCCCCGGCGCCGCCTACTTGGCGCCGCCGAGTATCCATTGCGCCAGCACCTGCGCGTCGGCTTCCGTCAGCCCCGCTTGCGCCGGCATCGGGATCGCCCCCCACACACCCGAACCACCCTCGCGCATCTTCTTTGCGAGGTAAACCTGCGCTTCGGCCTTGCCCTGGTACTTGCTCGCCACTTCGCGATAGGCCGGACCCACCACCTTGTTCGATACGCCATGACAGGCGATGCAGCCATGCGACTTGAGCAGGGCTTCGGCGCTGGGGCCGGCTGGTGCGACCGCGGCCACCTTGGCGGCCCCCGGCTTGCCGGCGTCATAGCGGCTGGTGTCGATGCCGCGCAGCGGGCCGATCGCACGCTTCTGTTCGGCGAGGTTGCCGTGACCGTTGCGGGCGAAGTCGGGCAGGATCGACACGATCTTCTGCTCGCCCTTGACGCAGTCATTCATGCACAGCGTGCCGCTGACGTCGGGCTTGCCTTTGACGCTGCCCAGGCCGTGCTCGGTGCTGAACCCCTTGCGGTTGGGCATCGGCAGAGTGAGCAGGTTCTTGTCGTTGAGCTCGAAGTCGTCGCCAACGATGCCGTTGAGATTCAAGACATACGCCGTGACGGCATAAACCTCGTCGACCGACAAGGACTGCGGTTTGGTCCAGGGCATGGCGCGGTTGATGTAGTCCCACAGGGTGGTCGCATAGTTGAGCTTGTTGCCCAGCGTGCGGACCTCGCCCGCCGTGAGGCTCTTGGCGCGACCGGTTTTGAGGTCTTCCTTGTCGACGCCGCCGGCGATCACGATGTAGCTATTGCTTTCGCCAAAAGTGCCGTGGCAGGACGCGCATTGCGCATCGAAAATGACCTGGCCTTGGGCGACCGTTCCCTTGCCTTTCTTGACGCCATGGCCGTCAGGACGGACGTCGATGTCCCAGCCGGCAATCTGCGCCGGCGACGCGGGCTTGCCGAGGCCGAACTTCGGTGCTTCGCTCTGGGCCTGCGCCGTGCCGGCCAGCAAGACGGCGCTCAGGGCCGCTCCAAAAATCGTCTTATCCAAGCTGAACACCCCACACCTCCCCGCCCGGCTGCACGTTCCAGGTCTGGATCGCATTGTTGTGATAGATCGAACGCGTGCCGCGCACGGCCCGCAGCTGCGCCATCGTCGGCTGCACATGGCCGGTCTCGTCGACCGCACGGCTTTGCAGCAGCGCCGGCGAACCGTCCCAGTTCCAGTCGAAACGGAAGCGTGTGAGCGCCTTGGTCAGCACCGGGTCCTGCAGGCGCGCCGTCTTCCAGCTGCGACCGCCATCGGTGGAGACATCGACCCGCTTGACCTTGCCGCGCCCCGACCACGCCAGGCCGGTGATCTCGTAATACCCGCGGTCGATCAGCTTCATGCCGCCCGAAGGCGAGGTGATCACGCTCTTGACCTCTTGCACGCCGGAGTACTGGCGATGGGTGCCGTCGGGCATCAGGTCGACGTAATGCAGGGTCTCTTCGCGCGTGTTCCAGGGCTGGTCACCGACTTCGATCCGGCGCAGCCACTTGACGCTAGAGACGCCTTGTACACCCGGCACCAGCAGGCGCAGGGGGTAGCCCTGCTCGGGGCGGACCATCTCGCCGTTCTGGCCGTAAGCGACCATCACGTCGTCGAGCGCCATCTCGATCGGGATCGTGCGTGTGAGCGCGGAACCGTCCGCGCCTTCGGCGAGCACGAACTTCGCCTTCTTGCGGTCGATGCCGCACTCGTCGAGCAGGGTCGAGAGCAACACACCCGTCCACTCCGAACACGACAACATGCCGGCCGTGTATTGCACGGTGGGCACGGCGATGTTGCCCCACTCCATGCCGGAGTTGGCGCCGCACTCGATGAAGTGGATCCGGCTCACCGAGGGGAAGCGCAGCAGATCGTCCATGGTGAAGATCGTCGGGCGCTTGACCAGGCCGTGGATCATCAACCGATGCTGGGCCGGATCGATGACAGGCATGCCGGAGTGGTGGCGCTCGAAGTGCAGACCGCTCGGCGTGATGATGCCGAACATGTTTTGCAGCGGAGCAAAGCTCACCGAAGAAAGGGGAGTACGCGTCAGACCCGGGCTTTCACGGCGCTGCACGCTAGCCTCAAACTCCGACGGCATGCCGTAGGGCGTCGAGACCACCGGCTTGCCCAGGCTCTGGGTCCAGGGCGCCACGGCGGGCGGTTCGAACGGGGCCGCAGCAGACTGGGCCTGAGCCGCACCGGCGGCAAGCAAACCGGCGCCGGCAGCGCCCGCGGTCTTGAGGAAGTTGCGCCGCGCCTCCTGCTTGGCGAACTGGTACTCCTCTTCGGATACATGGTTGACGGGCGCGGGCAAAATTCGCCCGGCCATTTTTCTAGGCTCGGCCATTGGGGTCCTCGATGCTTCTGGCTGTCTCAGGACTGCGGCATGAAACGCCGCACGGTCTTGGTCTTAGGGGTCTGGTCGTCGGCAAGGCTGGCAATGTGGACGCAGGCAGTGCGGCAGAGCGTCACGACATTGCTGTCGGCGATGGAATAAAAAGTCATGGCGCCTTCGCGGCGGCGCGCCAGAACGCTGCGGGCGTACATGAGATTGAGATGCCGCGACACCGTGGTCTGGGTCGAGCCCACCCGGGCAACGATGTCGTTGACGCTGCGCTCCTCGTCGCACAAGGCGTTGAGAATCTTCAGCCGCGTCGGCTCCGCCAGGATGGCGAAGTAACCAGACACGGTCTGGAAGAGTTTCTCGAGTTCGGGATCGGTCGTCGGCGCCATATGCGTATATGCGTTTATGCGCATATGGTTAACCATATCGAGATTTGTCTCAAGTCAAATGTGCCGATTCTTCTTTTTGAGTGACATCAATCACACAGATGAAATCAGGCCTTTAGTGGGCCTTCGCATATGCAAGGAACTGCGGCACCGACGACAGAGCGGCCGGACCATACATGGCGGGCCATGCCTCGAGCGCGTCAGCCGAAGGCAGAAAGTTCGACGCGGACTCGCGGCGATCAACTGACACCTCGCCGACGATCTCCACCCGGCGTTCGCCCGCAGGCCAGCTGCTCACTTGCGATGAACTCGCGGGGCTGATCCGGAAGAAGTTCTCGCACGCCGCCCTCCTCAAGCGATGCGATCTTGTTGCCCTGGCGGCGTACTCTCCCCCGACTTTCAACGCCGCAAGCGGCGGTGCGGTGGAGAACGGCAGTGGATATTTCTTGCTGCGTGCCTCAGACGTTGACGCGACTGGCGCCGCCATCCCGATCAAGGCCGACCCTTTGATTGGCTCCTTGCTTTCTGCATCGCACCGAGCTTTCGCAAGCGGCGACGGCGTGAACTTCTGACCAGGGAGATCTCGAGGCTCTTCAAGATCGCGCATCGCCGCCGCTATCAGGCACCGCTTCGGAGGGGCGCCTGATAGCGAGGCCAAGAGGGGGCAAGCGGGTAAGGTGACGGAAATACTGAGAGGCCAGGGCCGCGGCACGGCAGATGCTGCACCCTGGCGGCCAGGCACGCGGAAAAAGAAAAAGGGCCAAGTGGAAAACCACTTGGCCCTTTAACTTGGCGCGCCCGGCAGGATTCGAACCCACGACCCCTTGGTTCGTAGCCAAGTACTCTATCCAACTGAGCTACGGGCGCAGAGGCGAAACTATATCACAGTGTTCCGCCTTACTGGCGGAGACGGAGGGATTCGAACCCTCGATGCGGGTTTT
Organism: Pseudomonadota bacterium; assembly: GCA_023443095.1. Taxonomy (GTDB): domain Bacteria; phylum Pseudomonadota; class Gammaproteobacteria; order Burkholderiales; family Burkholderiaceae_F; genus JAEZVV01. The sequence continues at coordinate 14 of JAEZVV010000076.1, read as the reverse complement.
GCCCACATGCTCCC
>JAEZVV010000070.1 GCA_023443095.1 Pseudomonadota bacterium | reverse complement strand
CGCTGATCGCGGCCGCGCCGGCGGCGCCGACCGGGCGCTGGGCGGTCCAGCTCGGCGTGTTTGCTATCGCCTCCAATGCCGAAGCGCTGGCGGCTCACGCTGGTGTCCTGCTCGGGGTCAATCCGGCGCTGCCCGAGAACCAGCGCGTGCCGAGGATCGAGCGCGACGGTGCCTTGTACCGGGTTCTGGTCGGCAGCCTGCCTGACCGCGAGCTGGCGCGCCAACTGGCGCAGCAGGTGACGCAGCTGCTGGCGCGCGACGCCGTGCCGGTGGCTCGCTGAGTCCGCCGGAGTTGCGCGGCTCAGTGGAATACACAATCGACGGCTCGAACTGACTGGGTTGTGATTGCCGATTCGCGCGCGAGCCGGTCCTGCGCGCCATTCCCCCGTTGACGGAGTCCGGACAGGTGTTGCCTGCATCACAGGAGGGCGGCCGCATGGCCACGAGACGCGCCGCATCGCTGCTGCGCGCCCTGGCCCTGCCTGGACTGTTGCTGCTGATCTGGGCGGTCGGTTCGGCCAATGGCAGCTTCAACGCCTATCTGCTGCCGCCGCCCGCCGCCGTGTGGGACTCGGCGCTCGAGCTCGCCGCCGATGGCAGCCTGGCCTCGCATGTCGGCGCCAGCGGTGCGCGGGTGCTGGGCGGTTTCGCGATCGCGGTGGCGCTGGCTCTGCCGCTCGGCCTGGTTCTCGGCCTGGCGCCGCGGCTGTCGTCCTGGCTCCACTTGCCGCTCGAATTCCTGCGCGTGGTGCCGCCGCTCGCCCTGATGCCGGTCCTGATCCTGTGGTTCGGCATCGGCGAGGCGGCCAAACTGGCCGTGGTCGTGCTTTCGAGCTTCTTCCCCATCTTTCTCAATACTGTCGGCGGCCTGCGCGCGGTCGACGGCCGCCTGCTCGAGCTTGCGCACAGCCTCGAGCTCAAGCCGGGCGAGCGGCTCCGTCATGTCCTGCTGCCGGCGGCGCTGCCGCAGACCCTGACCGGACTGCGCCTGGGTTTCGGCTACGCCTGGCGCGCCCTGGTGGGGGCCGAACTGATCGCCGCTCCGGCCGGGCTGGGTTTCCTGATTGGAGAAGCGGCCGAGATGGCGCGGCCGGAACAGGTCTTCGTGGGCATTTTCGCGATCGCCCTGCTCGGGGTGATCGCCGACTTCGTCTTCGTGCGCGTGGCGCGCCGATGCGCGCCCTGGGCGGCGGTGGAATCGGCCTGATGTTTTCGATCCGGCTGCGGCAGCTGCGCCGTCATTACCAGAGCCCGCAGCGCCGGGTCGAGGCGCTTGCCGGGATCGACCTTGATCTCGCCGCCGGCTCGCTGACCGCCGTGGTGGGACGCAGCGGCTGCGGCAAGACCACCTTGCTGCGCCATATCGCCGGCCTCGAACGCCCGGACGGCGGCGGACTCGAATTCGGCGGGCCGGCACAGCCGCCCCGCGTCAGCCTGGTGTTCCAGGAGCCACGCCTGCTGCCGTGGAAGACGGTGAACGAAAACCTCGAGCTAGCCCTGCTCGACCGTCCCGCGGCCGAACGCAAACCGGCGATCGCCGCCGCATTGGCGCTGGTGCAGCTGGCCGATTGCGGAGCCAGCCTGCCGGCCACGCTGTCCGGTGGAATGGCGCAGCGGGTCGCCCTGGCGCGGGCCCTGGTGCGTACGCCCGACGTCTTGCTGCTCGACGAGCCGTTTTCGGCGCTCGATGCCCTCACCCGCAGCCAGCTGCACGGCGAGTTCGCCCGCATCCGGCGTGCCCGGCCGATGACCACGGTACTCGTCACTCACGACGTCGCCGAGGCGGTCCTGCTCGCCGACCGCGTGATCCATCTCGACGCCGGCCGTATCTGCGGCGACTGGCCGGTGACGCTGCCGCATCCGCGCCAGCCGGGCGACGCCCGCGTCGCCGCGGCCCATGCCGACATTCTCGCGGCGGTGATCCAGCCGCCCCCTTCACCTGCTTAAGGACCCCGATGACTTCGATCTCCCGTCGCCAACTCCTGCTGGCCGCTGCCGCCGCTGCCAGCCCGCTCGCCGCCCTGGCCCAGACCCCCGAGCTCAAGCAGATCAACCTCTCGTACGTGCGCTCGCCGTTCAACCTGCAGAGCATGGTGATGGTCGAGCAGAAGTTGCTCGAGCGCGAGTTTTCGGCCGACGGCATCGCGGTGAAGTGGCACACGATCGATTCGGGCGCCGTGCAGTCGCAGGCGATTGCCGCTGGTTCGCTCGACATCGCCGGGGTGATGAACACCACCTCGCTGCTGCTCGCCAACGCCGGCGGCAATCCGCTGCGCATCGCCACCGGCGTTAGCCGGCCGGCCCGCACCTTTGCCCTGGTGGGCGCCAAAGGCGGCCCCAAGACTTTTGCCGAACTGCGCGGCAAGAAGGTCGCCGGCCCGCGCGGCACGGTGCTGCACCAGATGCTGGTGGCGGGGTTGGGCAAGGCCGGGCTGACGATCAAGGACGTCGAGTTCCATTCGATGGATCCCGGCAAGGCGGCGGCGGCCCTTGCCGCCGGCCAGGTCGACGCAGCGCTGATCGTCGCCAGCCTGACGATCAAGGCGCTCGCCCAGGGTTCGCACCTGATCGCCAGCGCCGAGGGCCTGGTCAATCCGCTGCTGGCGATGGTGGTGCGGCAGGATTTTGCGACCCGCCACCCGCAGCTGCTGGCGCGAGTGGTGCGCGTGCACCGCGTCACTAGCGCGTGGATCGAAGCCAACCCGGCCGAAGCGATCGCCATCGGCGCCCGCGTCCAGGGCATCTCGATCGAAGACGCGCGCCAGCTGGCGCAATGGAGCGGCTACACCGACACCTTCAACGCGGCCGACGTCGCCAGCATCAAGGCCGACCAGGAGTTCCTGATCGCCAACGGCATGATGAAGGCCCCGGTCAAGGTCGACGAACTCTTCCTCGCCGGCAGCCGGGTCTGACAAGCGGCGCGGCCGGCGTCGAGCTGCCGGCCGCGACCTACATATCGCAGGGCTGGAGGGGTTGACGGAGCTGGGCGCGGACGTTGTCCATGCCGGCGTAGAAGGCCTTCATCATGACCAGGCCGGTGAGTTTGCCGTTGTCGGTGACGATCAGGCGGTCGGGGTCGGCGGGGTCGTCGCGGATGGCGCCGATGGCGCGCAGGGCGAGCATTTCCTTGAAGAGGGCGCGGTCGAGGTTGACGCCGTGGACGTCGCGGAAGTGGCGGCGCGACAGGCGCCCGGAGAACAGGCCGATCAGCAGGCGGTACTGCAGGGTGTCGTGGCGGGTGTAGGTGGTGCAGCGCTCGACCCCCATCTGGCCGGCGGCGATGCGCTCGTTGTAGCGGCGCAGCGAGAAGGTGTTGGCGTAGAGGGTGCGGTCGAGGAAGCTGAACGAGCCCGAGCCGACGCCGACGTATTCGTCGTAGTCGATCACGTATTCGTCGAAGCCCTCGTCGTTGGCCTGGCCGAAGGCCCAGGACGAGAGCTGGTTGTATTGGCCGCCGAGGGTCTGGAGGATCTGGCGGTACTGGCGCACCAGGTCGCCGCGGGGCGCGGCGAGGGTCTGCTTGACGCTCTTCTTGGTCTGGTGGGTGACCATCAGCGGGTAGGTGGTGATCTGGCGCGGGTGCAGGCGCAGCGCGGTCTCGAGGTCGCGCTGGATGATCTCGTCGGTCTGGCCGCGAAAGCCGAAGATGAGGTCGATGTTGCAGATCGGGAAGAGTTCCTGGGCGGCGAGGATGCGCTCGAAGGTCTGCTGGCCGTTGCCGAACTTCTCGAGCCGCTCGGTCATGCGCAGGATGTCGTCGTTGAAGCTCTGCACCCCGATCGACATGCGGTCGACCAGGCCCTTGAGTTGGCGGAAGGCGGGGGTGGCGAGGTGCTGGGGGTCGGACTCGCAGGAGACTTCGCGGATGCTGGGAAAGAGGGTGCGGGCGTGCTCGATGGTGCGGGCCAGTTCGTCCTCGAGCACGGTGGTGGTGCCGCCGCCGATGTACATGGAATGGAAGTCGTAGCCGAGGGCCTTGACCATGTCCATTTCGCGGCGCAGGGAGACGAAGTAGTCGCGCGCCTTGTGCTCCTTGAAGAGGAAGCGGTGGAAGGTGCAGAAGGAGCACAGCGTGTGGCAGAAGGGCACGTGTGCGTAGAGCATGTACTTGCGGCCGGCGATGGGCGCAGGCATGGCGTCGAGGGCGACCGGGGCCAGGCGCAGGTTGCGGCCGACGTAGTACTGCATCACGCGCTCGGTGAGGCCGGTGATCCACTCGGGCTGGGTGATGCGGGGGGACGGCGAGGCGGCAATGTCGTCGAGGGCGGGGGCTATGGAAGACATGGAGCTCGTTTCTATCGGGACGGTGAATCATCGCATCGCGCCCGGGGCGCGACGGGGTGCTACCGTGTAAATGCCTATGTCTTTTTTGCCGACGGGTCATCGAAAGCGCAGCCGCGGCTGCCAGGATTCGCCCGAACCGGCATTGCGCCCGCCCCTGTTTCCCGAATTTTCTGTCCGAATGATCTCGCTGTTTCTGAAGTGTCTTGTCGGCGCCCTGGCCGTGCTGGTGATCGCCCTGCTGTCGAAATCCAGGCTGTTTTTTGTCGCCGGCCTGGTCCCGTTATTCCCCACCTTTGCCTTGATCGCCCACGCCATCGTCGGCGCCGAGCGCTCGCCCGCCGAACTGCGCACCACCGCCTTGTTCGGGCTGTGGTCGCTGATCCCTTACGCGGTCTACCTGCTCACAGTGTTCTGGCTCAGCACGCGCTGGCCGCTGGTGTGGACGCTGTCGGCCGCGACGCTCGCGTGGGTGGCGGCGGCAGGGGTGTTGCTGGCGGTGTGGGGGAGGGTATATCCGGCGTGATCGCGGGTGGTTTTCTTGCCGCTGCGCGGTGAGCTGATTCGCTGCGCGATGCGCCGAGCGGCGCGGGCCGCCGCAGGGCCCCAGAGGGTCGGACCCGTCCGACCCTCTGGACTCCCGACGGCCCCTGTCGGTCGGCCCTACGGGCTGCCCTTGCGCCGCATTGCGTCAGTGGCCTCTTCGCAAACTCGCACGACCTCGCGGCTGCGCCGCGAGTCACGTGCTCAAACATGCTCCTCGGAATTCCCGCTGCCACAGGGCGTCGCTGCGGCGACCTCTCAAGGGGGAAAGTCAAAGGCAGCGCGCTCCGCGCGCGTAAAGCGGCGAGGCTTCGCCACGCGAGCGAAGACGAGCGCCGGAGTTGGTCGACGATCAATACGCGAGTGAAGCCGACCGATAAGGTGTCCGCGTCGAACGACCTGTCAGACGTCGTGTCGCTTGCCGGGTTGACGGGCCCTTGGCGGGTAGCGCCACCAAGCCCCAAGAACCGCCAGTCCGAACACGGAGTACGCGAACACGAAGACCCAGGCGGGTGCCTCGTAGAACAGCAGGGCCTGGATCCAGTGCTCGATGAAGCTCTTGCTGTAAGCCGACTCGCCCGCGCGGACACGGAGCCAGGACTCGAGGCTTGTCAGCGGGCAGACCTGACCCAGCCACGCCTGCACAACGACGACTCCGATAGCTGCGATATGAAGCAGCCGGAACCACAGGCTGTTGACCCATGGCCAGCGGCCGAGCCAGTTGCCTGCCACAACTGCCACCAGGCCGCCGATGACGAAGAGGACGATGGCGAAATGCACCACGAGCACGGCATCAGCCAGAAGCTGGTATGGCACGACTGTCCTCCGCTATGGCACTCAATGTCCGAAGCGACCGACTAGCCGCCACTGTCGCCGCCTTGCATCAGTTGCATCGTCGCGAACTCGCGCTGTGCGCGAGCCACGTCATTCGGGCGCGCTCCACGAACTTCTAGCTGCCGCCAACCGTCGTTGCGGTGACTTCTCAAGGGGAGAGTCAAAGACACCGCGCTGTTGCGCAGGTAAGGCGGCGAGGCTTCGTCACGCCATCGATGACGAAGGTCTGGCTTTGTGCCTCGCGGCGAACCGGTGACGGGTTTCCCGGCGCGATTCATGGTGTGGTTAATAGGCGATGTGCTCGCAAGTCATTGATGAGGAAGGGATGGTTTTGTGACAAGCTGCCGGGTTCATGAACTGCGCCCCGAGTTCATGAACTCGGCTGTCGTCACTCTAAATTACGTTTATCTTCACAAAATTTCGCTCATCCACGCCTTTAAAAAGGGAGAAGCGCATGAAGGTGTTTATTAGCTGGTCTGGAACGCAAAGCAAACGACTTGCCGAGGCTTTTCGAGATTGGCTGCCCGGTGTGCTCCAAATGGTTGCGCCATACTTTACGCCCTCGGATGTGGAGAAGGGGTCGCGTTGGGCGAATGATATTGCCAAAGAACTGGAGAGCTCCCAAATAGGGGTTCTGTGCATCACAAGAGACAATCTCCATAGCGATTGGATTCTATTTGAGGCCGGGGCGTTATCTAAGAGCTTAGAGAAAGCACATGTCTGTCCTATTCTCTTTGGGATTTCCAATACGGATCTAACCGGGCCATTAAAGCAGTTTCAGACTACGACGTTTGACAAGATAGAGATTCACAAACTGCTTGGAGTCATAAATTCTAGACTTGGCGAGCATAAGCTCACCCAAAAGACGCTGGATAATGTGTTCGAGAAGTGGTGGCCAGACCTGGAGGCTACTATAACTGGCATCATGTCTGCCGTTAAAGAAACTGAAGAGCCAATTCGTTCGGATCGTGACTTGATAGAAGAGATTCTCCTTCTAAGCAGGTCCACTGCAAAAAGGTCGCTTAGGCCAAGTATTAGTCCAGTAGCGATAAGGGATCTCCTTGAAAAATTTATCGCTTTACATGAGCAGCAACAGAATGAGATGGTTGGTTATCAAGAAACGCTCGACGAAATGAAACAGATGAATCCTTCAATCAAGCACATTGCATCACGATACGCCGGCGTATCCGACGAACTGGATGAGCTAATAGCGCAGTTCAACAAACTCACCTACACGGTACACGACGCTCAAGAGGAACCAGAGCCTGAAGAAGATGACAGGCCGTTCTAGGCGTGCGCGTGTGAAGCCTAATCAGTCGTTCCAGCTGCCGTCGCCCTCGTCGCTTCGCTCCTCGTGCGGCGCGGCCGAACTCCATCGTTGCGGGGGGCGGAGTCGTTTTGGTTTTCAGTTCCCGCTGGTGTGACAAAGTCTCGCCGCCCTACGCGCGCGCCAGCGTGCTGCCTTTGACTTCCCCCTTGAGAGGTCGCCGCGGCGCTGCCTTGCGG